>CANEUY010000055.1 GCA_947442065.1 Verrucomicrobia subdivision 6 bacterium
ATCGGAACCTGGTAGCCGCATTTCGAAAGTTTCAAGACGCGGGCGTACTGGAAATCATCACCTGTGGAGCGACCCATGGATTCCTTCCCCTGATGAGGGAATTCCCGCAGGCGGTTCGCGCCCAGATTCAGGTCGCCCGAAACGATTACCGGAACTGCTTTGGACGGGACCCACGGGGCATCTGGCTGCCGGAGTGCGCCTACTATCCCGGACTGGAGGATCATCTGCAGGAGGCCGAAATCCGATGGTTCATCGTCGACGCCCACGGCTTGATTTATGCCGAACCCCGCCCGGCCTACGGTGTCTTTGCCCCCATCTTCACCCCTGCGGGTCCGGCCGCCTTCGGCCGAGACATCGAATCCAGTAAACAGGTGTGGAGTGCCGAGGAGGGCTATCCCGGCGACGGGGAATACCGGGATTTCTACCGCGACTGCGGATTCGACCTCGAGCACGACTACATCCGCCCCTACATCCAACCCAATGGGATGAGGAAATTCACCGGATTGAAATACCACCGCATCACCGGCCGGACCTCCCACAAGGAGCCATACCGGCCCGAACTGGCCCGACAACGGGCCGCGGATCACGCCGCCCACTTCATGTTCAACCGGGAAAAGCAGATTGAACACCTGCGCGGTGTCATGGGCGTCGAGCCGATCGTCCTTTGCCCGTACGATGCCGAACTTTACGGACACTGGTGGTATGAAGGCCCGATCTTCCTCGACTACCTTTTTCGCAAAGCGGCCTACGACCAAAAAACCTTTTCGATGATCACCCCCTCGGAATTCCTCACACGGCACGACACGCACCAGATCGGTACCCCCAGCGCCTCCTCTTGGGGCAATGAAGGCCACTGGTCGGTCTGGCTGGAAGGCTCCAATGCGTGGATCTACCCCCACCTTCATGTTGCGACGATCCGGATGATTGAACTGGCGCAACGTTTCCGGAACCGGACGCCTCATTCCCTTTGCGATCGGGCCCTGCGCCAAGCCGCCCGGGAACTGCTCCTTGCCCAGTCCAGCGACTGGGCCTTCATCATGAAAACAGGGACGATGGTTCCCTATGCCGTCAAGCGGACGAAAGACCACCTCCTGCGTTTCCAAAGGCTCTACGAACAAATTCTCGCCGATCGGATCGAGGAGTCCTTTCTTGGAAACTGCGAATGGAGGAATCCGATCTTTCTGGATCTCGACTGGCGCATCTACGCCTAGCCGTTTATTTCTTCTTTTTTGTTTTTTTCGCCGCAGTCCCGCCGGTCGATTTTTTTTCCTCGAGAGCTTTGATCCTCTGGGCCAGCTGGGGCAATTGCTGGATGTGGGCCTCCATCGCCATCTGCTCCTTGATCGGGCGGGCAGGTGCCCCCCGCCAGGTCTGGCCGTTCGGCACATCCTTCGTCACTCCGGACTTGGCCGTGATGATGACTCCATCCCCCAAGTGCACATGCCCCACGGTGCCGACATGGCCGGCAATCACCACATGGTGCCCCGTGGTGGTGCTTCCCGAGAGCCCGCTTTGGGCGACAATCACGCTGTGGGGTCCGACCACGCAGTTGTGGGCAATCATGACCAGATTGTCGATTTTGGCCCCTTCCCCGATATGGGTCCGGGCAAAACGCCCACGATCAATCGTGGTATTGGCGCCGATCTCCGCATCATCATCAATCTGCACATAACCAAGCTGGGGGATTTTGACGTGCTTTCCGCCCTTCATTTCATATCCGAAGCCGTCCGCCCCGACGACGGCTCCGGCATGCAGCACCACACGATTCCCAATCTTGCACCGATCCCCAACGTAAACCCGGGGATGAAGGACACAGCCCGACCCGATCTTCACGTTCCGGCCGACGTAGGCGCCGGCCCCGATCTGGGTGCCATCCCCAATTTCCGTTCCTTCCTCCACTACCACGTAAGGAGCGATTCCAAGGTCGTTTCCCAGCTTCACCCCCGGGGCCACGATCGCCGAAGGATGGATGCCCCGCAAAGGAGGAGGCGTGGGAGGAGCAAAAAGGGCGGCGATTTTGGTGAATGCGGACGATGGGTCAGCCACCCGGATCCGGTTTTTCCCTAAATCTTTCGGAGCCTTCAACCCCACCAGGAGGACTCCGGCTCTCGTTTGCCGGGCAGCGTTCTCATATCTCGGATGGGCAAAAAAGGAAATGTCCTGCGGACCTGCTCCCTGTAAATCGGCCACACCGTGAATGGTTAAGCTCGGATCCCCTTCCAAGAGGCCCCCGACAACTTCGGCCAATTCACCCACGCTCCTCGTGGAGCTCATGTAGCGCAAGCCCCTTGGGGCTTATTTCTTTTCTTCTTTTTTGGCGGCCGGAGCGTCTTTATTGAGGATCCCCAACACCTGCTGGGTCACATCATCCAGTCCTTCGGAAAAAATGAGGGCCCCGGGGCTCGGAACTTGGGGTTTCACAAAAACCATGGTGTATTTATTTTTGGCCACTTGGGTCAGGGCTTTGTTCACGTCTTCCGTGAGTTCCGTCGTCAAACGCTGGCGCTTATCCTCGAGGATCTTGGAGGCCGTCTGTCCGAAAGCCATCATCTCGCGTTGCTTCACCTGTCCCTCTTCCCCCTTGGCCTTCAGCTGATTTTCCTTCTCCTTCTTCTTGGCGTCGGAGATGGCAGGATCCTGCATCTCTTTTTGGAGAGCGTTGATCGCATCCACCAAGGTCTTCAACCCGGCTTCCCTTTCATTTCTCTCTTTTTGGTATCCGGCGGCCAGATCCTCCATCTGTTTTTGGGAATCCTTCGCTTTATAGTACTCCTTGAGAATGGCGTTATAATCAACCACGGCAACTTTTGCAGCATCCTGGGCGGTGGCGGCGTTACCGAGGGAAAGGAAAGCGAGTGCGAGCGCACTTAGCCAAGCGGTCATGAGGGTAAATTTCATAAGGGAGGATAGTTAGAACTGGTACCCGCCGTCAAAGTACATTTTGAAGGCACCCAGCCCACCCCCATTGTTCGGATCTCCGGTCATCACGGGGAATCCAACGTCAAATTTCATCGGTCCGATGCCGATATCCATCCGGATGCCCACCCCCGCTCCGATTTGGAATCCCCCGTTGATCGCTGCATAATCGGTGGGAGTCCCCTTCACATTCATCGACTGGGTGTTGTTGTACGTCTTGGGTTGAAAATCGAACACATTCTCATTCACGAAACCACCGTCACAAAAGACCGCCCATCTCACCCGATTCTCCAAAATCGGGAAGGGGGCGGAAACCTCGACCTGATAGACCCCTTGGGTGCCACCCCCCACCGGTTGACCATTCTGCTTGGGACCGACCGAACCGCCGTTGACCGTGCTCCCCAAGGAGGGATCGAACCCTCGGATGGATCCCGAACCACCCGCAAAAAGCTGATCCCACACTGGAACGTAATCGGTCGTGCTAAAGGTATCGACCAACCCCACCAATGCCCGGGCAGATAGGATCACGTCCTTTTCCTTCCAAAGGGTGTGGTACGTTTTGAATTCGGCTTTGATTTTCCATATGTTCTCGTTCCCCAGAAGGGGCCCTCCCGCGCCCTCGGCTCCAAATTCAAAATACTGTCCGGAATGAGCCAGCATAAAACTATCCCGGCCGTCGTAGGTAACCGAACCTCGGAGGGAGGACTTAAAGGTGTCCCCCGTCGAGGCCTGAAAATAAGGAGGCGCATCGGACTGCAGATCGGAAATGTCATAAAATTCAGGCCGGTAGGTGACGCCTGTCGACCACCGGTTCAATGGGTAATCATCCCCCAAGCGGCGACTCAGCCCGGTGAAGGCTCCGTAGTTCTTCTGATTATAGAATTCGCTCAGATAAGAGGCCCCGTTGTAATACCCCCCTGCATCCAACCGAATCGGCTTGTCCAAAAACCAGGGCTCCGTGAAGGAAAGATTGAGGTTCTGCGAACGGAAGCCGATGGAGGCCTGCATCCGCACTTTTTGCCCGCCCCCTCTGGGAGGGAAACTCTGGAAGATTTTCTGCAGGTCGAAGTTCTTTTCCCCCACGGTAATGTTTCCGGTGAGCAACTCAACCGAACTAAATCCCGCTCCGAAACTCACCTCCCCGGTCCCCTTCTCCTCCACCTTGACGATTAACTTCTGCCGGTTGGGCACGTCCGTTTCTTCGGCATACGTTTCCACTTTGGAGAAATAATTCAGCCCTTCGATTTTCCGTTTGCTCGCTTTTTCCCGGACGGTGTCGAACACCTCCCCCGGTGCCAGATCGATTTCCCGCCGGATCACCTTGTCCTTGGTCGTGGTGTTTCCCTGAATTTCGATCTTATCCACATAGAATTTCTCCCCTTCCTTGATGGAAAAACTCACATCGATCTGCCCGTTTTCCACGTTGGGGGTCATCCGATATTCGATCCGGGCCTCCCGGAATCCGCGCCGCCCATACTTGTCCTGCAAGGTTTCAATCGACGCCTGGAGGGAGTTGATCGCATACACCTCCCCCTGTTGCAGGCCATTCGCCTTAATCATTTTCAGTTCGACGGAGTCGAAGATTTCCACCTGCTTCGACTTCGTCATCAGCTCGTTCAAAAGATCGTCCGAAGAAAAGAAGGTGTTTCCATCCACGGTTAGATTTCCAACCCTGTATTGACGGCCTTCTTCAATCCGGTACGTCAAAATCAAATCCTCAGCCGGAACGTCATCCGGATCAAAATCCTCCCCGCGCGGAGCCGTTCCCTTGGCCGCATTTTGCGCCTCTTCATTCTTGACTGTCCGGGGGAGATCAACGGAAGTCTGCACATTGATGTCGATATACCCTTTGTTGAGATAGAAGTTTTTGATCCGGCCGACGTCATCCTTGAACTGCAGTTCTTCAAAACGATCGGATTTGCTGAAAAGCTGCCACCAGGCCTTCGGCTTGAGTTTGACGACTTTCTCCAAATCCTGTGAGGTCGCCGCCTGATTCCCGATAAACCGAATCCGGCTGATGAAACCACGGATTCCCTCGTCCACTTCGAAGATAACCTTCGCCTCCCCGCCCTTTACCGGTTCGGTTTTCGCCGTGATCTTCACATCCTTGTATCCCTTGTCCCGGTAAAAATCCTCCATGGCAAAGGCATCCCTCTGAAGACGCTCCTCGCTCAGGGTGTCGCCTGCCTTCGTCACGACTTCCTTGGGACTAAAGGCATTGGCCAGCGCCGCCGCACCCTTTGCATCACTTGCGGTCAATGCCTTGAGTTTCAGGTCCAGCAAGTCTTCCTTTTCGACGGAAAGGTCGTCATCCAGCCCACCATCCGCGCGCAACCGCTTCACCTCGACCTCGGAAACCCGCACCTTCGGATCCACCAAAACAGTCAGGCGGACTCCGCGCTCACCGTCGTCCGAACGCATTTCGGAAGTGACAATCTGGACGTTCGCGTAGTCGCCGGTCTGATAAAGGCTTTCAATGTCCCCGTCCACCACCTGCTGGGAGTACACCCCCCCCTTCGTGCTCCGCATATTTTGCCGGATTTTGTCGTCATTGATCGGCACATCGGTCCGTTTCGATGAAAATTCAATCTCTAAAATGCGGATTTGGCCCGTCGCAACCTTTTCCGCGGAAGAAGGAGACGGAACATAGGTCTTCGCCCGGGTCTGCGAAGGTTGTGATTCAGGAGCAGGCTCCTGGGACCAAAGGCTGGAACAACCCAAACCCAAAAGAACCGAAACGAACAAAGGCAAAATCCTCCCATGGCCTTGGAGAGACCCTGATTTTGACACACCCGATACCTTGCCCGATTTTTTCACGGTAAAGTACGTAAATAGCTGACAGTAAGCCTTTGTCGATACTGACTTACTAAATATATTACTTATTGATATACAATAACTTAAAAACAGCTTACTCTGACGACTCTTCTTTTGCCGCCTCGGGCGTTACCGATTTGCGGGGCTTGCGGGTTTTCGCAGGCTTTTCAAAATTTTCATCCGTGTTCCCGGTCACCTTCACCTTGATCTGCACTTTGACAGAATATCCCAAGTCGACCGTCACATCGTGCTCCCCGACCTGGTTGATGACCTTGGCCAAAGTGATATCCCGATGCTCCACCTCGAATCCTTTTTCAGCCAAAGCAGCAGCGATCTCTTTCGAAGTGATCGCCCCGAAAAGTTTTTCGGCACCTTCCTGAGCCTGCTTCAATTCAAACGCCAACGCCAATCGCGCCAATTTGGCCGCTTTTTCCTGCGTCACGGCTGCTTCCGCCGCTTCCCGCTCGGCGCGGCGCTTCTTCAAAGACTCCAACTGACGCTTGCTGGCCGCATTGACCGGAGTGGCCAATCCGCGCGGAAACAAAAAATTCCTCGCATAACCGGGTTTCACTTTGACCATGTCCGCTTCGGCTCCGAGACCTTTGACGGGTCCTTTTAAAATCACTTCTTGGTTCATATGGTTGCTTTCTCCTGTTTCTGGTTTCGTTAGAAAGGTACGTCGTCCTCAGGAATCTCCCGCACCGGTGCGGATCCCTTGCCACCGCTCTCCCCCTCCGGGGCCGCGCCACTCCCACCGCCTTTTCCACCTCGTCCCCCGCCCCCTGCACCCCCACGCGAAAGAAACTGCACCCGATCCGCCCGCACTCTCATCCGGCTCTTCTTTTCCCCTTCCGGTCCCTCCCACTGGTCGAGCTGCAAACGCCCTTCCACAAACACCGGCGCCCCCTTGGAAAGATAATCCCGGCAGGTCTCTGCCTGCCGACCCCAAACGACGACATCCACGTAACAAACCTCTTCCTTTTCCGTCCCATCCTGGGCGCGATAACTCATGTTGATCGCCATAGCCAGATCTCCCACCGCGGTTCCCTTCGGCGTATGTCGCACTTCAGGATCCCGGGTCAGATTCCCCATCAGGAAAACTTTGTTCAGACTCGCCATGACGTTTTCTTAGGCGGAAGCCTCCGCCGGTTTGCGGTCGCTCTTCTTCTGCAATTCTTTTTCCGAAACCCCGACCAAAACGTAGCGATAGACCGGTTGGGACAACGCCAACTTGCCGCGGAGTTTGACAATCGATTCGGGAGGCAGTTCGCAGGTTAAATTCGCATAGAATCCGGATTCCAACGCGCCGGCCACGTATTCAAACTTCCGGCGCTCCATTTTCTGCGTCCGGGTCACCTTGCCGCCGACCGCTTTCACCTCCCCCTCCACGAGGGCGAGCACTTCAGGCAAAGATTCCTCTTTGCCGGCCAAATCCAAAATCACCAATAAGTCGTATGTTTTCATGCCTCCACTTTCCGGTTTCCCAGAGGCAAGGCGGCTTCCCAGCCATTCTGCCTCCAGACTTCCACGGCCTCTGCGGCCGCTTCCACCATCCGGGCGACCACGGGCCGCTCTTCGGGTGAAAATTTTTCCAACACATGCTCCGCCGTGTCACGCATCGCCGCCGGCCGGCCGACCCCGCCGCGCAACCGGGGATAAACTTTTGTTCCCAGCAAGGTCTCGATCGAATCGAGCCCGCGATGCCCTCCGCTGGAACCTTCCGCCCGCAGGCGGAGCTTCCCCAGGGGAAGGTCGATGTCGTCCATGATCACCATAAAATTTTCTTGGGGCACTTTCCACCACGCCAAGGCCGCCCGGATGGCCTCTCCCGAGGCATTCATCATTGTCGACGGCTTGAGCAGGATAAGATTTTCCGCGGTGCGGGCCGCCCACGCCTCGGCGTAACGGCATTTTTCCCAGCGGATGTTCTTCTGTGCCGCGATCCGATCCACCACCTCGAAACCGAAATTGTGGCGGGTACCTTCGTAAGGTTTTCCCTCGTTCCCCAACCCGGCGACCAAGCCGATCTCCATCGCGTCTCCTGCCCGCGTTTACTTCTTGGCCGGTTCCTTCTTGGCTCCCTCCTTGGCTTCCGGTTTGGCCGCTTCCTTTTTATCGCCCTTGTCCGCCGCTGCACCGGCTTCCTCGCCCTCTTTCTTCTGGCGGATGACTTCCGGCTCGGCCGCCGCAGCCGCCGCAGCCTCGGGAGTGGGCGCTTCTTCCACCTTGGGCAGAAGCACCATGAACACCGGCAATTCCTTGGTATTGAGAACCGTCACTCCCTCAGGGAGTTTGACTTCCCCAACAAGAACAGCCTGACCAACTTCCAGGGCGGAAACATCGACATCAATACGTTCGGGAAGATCTTTCGGCAGACATTCAACCCGGAGCGTCCGCAGGTTGTGATCCAAAATTCCACCACCAGTACGGACTCCCACCGGCTCACCCACTTCATGCACCGGGACTTCAACGCGAAGTTTCTTGTTTTCCTCGATCTGATGAAAATCAACGTGCTCGATCGTGTCGCGCAAGGGGTCGTGTTGAACTTCCCGGATCAGAGCCATCTTTTTGGTTGTGGCTCCGCCTTCACTCTCAAGAGTCAGGTCAATCAGCACACTTTCCGAACTGGCCCCGTGCAAAGCTTCGGCGATTTCACGACCGTTAAGCTCCAACGCCTGTGAAGTTCCCGACCCGTAAAGGATCGCCGGGACACGACCACTGGCGCGAATGCGCCGGGGACGACGCCCGCCGATCTCTGCTCTGACTTTTGCTTTTATTCCTAACCTCTTGGCCACGTTTTACCTCCGGATAAATGGAACGGAAATTAGACCACTTTCCCAAGACTGGGTCAACGCTTTTCCCTGGTTCGATTCCTGAAAAACAATGGCTTAGGACAAAAAAAGAACCCTTGGAGGTTTTTCCTCCAAGGGTTCATACGGGTGTGGGAGCTCGCCACGCTCTCTTCCCCATCGACTGGCCTTTGGCGCCTGGACCTATCTCTCGCCTCATCCTGCTTTTTGCTTCGGCTGCCAGTTTCCCGACGCTATTCACCACCCCCGCTTCACGGCGGAGGAGACGTTTCGGCCTCATAGCAGGGC
>CANEUY010000056.1 GCA_947442065.1 Verrucomicrobia subdivision 6 bacterium
CTCGAATTCCTTTGGGGCGGTGACCAGCAGCATCGCGAGCCTCACCGTAAATAAAGCTACCCCAATAATCACGGTGGCTCCGACAGCGACACCGATCGCCTATGGACAGACTTTGGCTTTCTCAACATTGAGCGGGGGAGGTGCTAGTGTGGCGGGATCGTTTGCCTGGACAGCCCCGTCAACATTGCCGAATGCTGGGACGGTTAGCCAAAGCGTGACGTTCAACCCGACGGACACAGCCAACTACAATACGGCAACGGCCTCGGTGAACGTCACAGTGAATCAAGCTCTGATCTCATCGGGTTTTTCGCACACGCTTTATCTCGGAGCGGGTGCCTCCACCGTGACAGCTTGGGGGTTGAATACCGATGGGCGGTTGGGCGTGGGCGATATGAACTCTCCCGTCAACTGGGCCAAGGCCGTGCAGGGGATTCCCGTTGGAGTCACGGTGGACGCTTTGTCAGCAGGCGGAACGCATAGTCTGATTCTGGCGGGTGGAAAGGTCTATGTGGCCGGCTCAGACCGCTACGGGCAGCTGGGCCAGGGGGCAGTGAATGGAGCGAACAAGACCAGCTTCACTCCTGTGGCGTTGCCCTCGATCATTGCCGTGGCTGTAGCCGCTGGAGGCAACCACAGTCTAATCGTAACGGCGGACGGAAAAGTTTTAGCCTCAGGAGACAATACCTACGGCCAGCTGGCTCAGCCTGCCAGCACGGCAAGCTCGGGCACCTTGGGTGAAGTGGCTTTCCCGGGTCTGACCAGCCGGATTGTTTCTGTGGCGGCAGGGGCGGATCACAATCTGGCTCTGGATGAAAATGGCGGGGTGTGGGTCTGGGGAAGAAATGACTCCGGACAGCTTGGGAAAAATACCAGGACCCTTGCCGAGCGGACCCCGGTCCGAATCCTTTTTTCGGGCGCAAAATCTGTTTCGGCTGGATTTGCGCATTCTTTGGTTTTGAAGCAGGACGGAACTGTTCTTGGATTTGGGCGGAACACTCTGGGTCAGGCCGGGCAGGGTTCCGCCACAACGTACGCCAAGGCGCCGACGCCGATTTCCGGTCTGAGCGGGATCCAGTCGGTTTCCGCAGGAACGGACAGCTCCTTTGCGATCGCCGGCTCGGGACAGCTTTATAGCTGGGGATACAATTCGTACGGCGAACTGCTTCTTGGATACGCCAGCCCCATCAGTTCTCCTGTGGTTTATGGCCCGACACCGTCGCCGGTTTGCAGCAATGTTTCGAATGTATCGGGAGGAGGGTACAGCAGTCTGGCGGTGGGTGTGCAGGGGGTAATCTTTGCCGGGAGAAACGATATAGGTCAGGCGGGCAACGGACCGGATCCCGATGTGGTTGTGGGAGATTATCTTTACGAAACAGGAAATCTAACGTTGGGAAATCTGACAATGGATTTGGCCGGAACCACAGAGAATCTGTACGACCAGGTCTTTGTCGGGCAGGGTGCGGTGACTTTGAATGGGATTTTAAACCTGATGTTTGTGGGAACCTACACAGGGCCGGTGTACGGCAGCACACAGACGTTTGATCTGGTTTGGGCGAGGGATGGAATTGTTCTCAGTAAGGGGTACGTGACGGCCTTCACCCAAGCAGGCTTTTTGGTGGAGAGCGTGGTTGTAGACAAAGACGGCGGAAAGGTTCTTCAGGCGACCGTCCGGGCTGTGGTGACAGCGGCGGATTTGGCCAAGGCAGTCAATTTAGCGAAACCGAGTTTGGATGGAGTGAGCAGCAAGAGTTTCGGAGGCGAGACCGGCATCGGCGTCAGCACCCTCTCCGTGTCACCAGGGGTAGAGATGATTTACAGTTATGAACGCCCGACAGGGGGCGTGGCAAGCGGAGCGGAATATTCCGTTGATGGGATGACCTATCGGGTCGAGCAAGCCTCGTACCTCAGCGGACCGTGGTTGAGTGCCTCGGTCTCCGGAACAACGGTCACCCCGCTGGGGAATGGAAGGGAGAGAGTCACGTTACGGATCAACTCCTCGGGAACGACCGGCTTCCTGCGCTTAGCCAGCGAGACTGCTCAGGCAACGGGGATCAGCGCGGGTGTGGGCAGCGCGGTGACGTATTGATGGGCGGGTTAGGTTCGAGAAGGCCAAACCGAATATCCCGAGACAAATTACTCTTTCGACTTGGAAGTATTTTCTGAAGTGTCGTTCCTGAGCTGTTTGTAGTCCGCTTTCATATCCTGCAGGGCTTGGGTGACTTCCTCGGCTGATTTTTTGGCGGCGGCGGTGACTTTGTCTGCGGCCTGAATGGAAGCGGCATTGAGCTCGGTGGTGAAGTAGGTTTGGACCTCCTGGAGTTTGTCGACGGCCTTCGTCAGTTTGGCACCGATGGTGCGGACTTTTTTGTCCATATCGGTGTATTCTTTTTTGGCTTTATCCATTCGGGTTTGGCTGATGCTTTTGAGGTCACCCTGCATTTTGGCGAGGTCTTTTTCCCAGTCGGCGAAGCGGGTATCGGCGATCGAGCGGAAATGATCGATCCGATTGGCGAGGGTGGCCTGGACGTCTTTGTAGTCCTTGAGTTGGTCAGTGAAGTCTTCGAAGGCATCGCGGGGCTTGTCCGATTCGGCGGCGATGCGGTTGAGCTGATCGACCGCTTCCTTGAGTTCCTTGACCGTCTTATCGATCAGGGCTTCGATTTTTTCCAGATTGGTCGTCATTTCGCGGGCTTTTTCGGCCGTCTCCTGGGCGCGGAGAGAAAGGGGCAGAAGGATGAGGGCAGATAGGCAGATGGTTTTCAGGAGGGGGATCAATTTCATGGGGATTAGCTATATGGGATGGAAGAAGAAGGGGAAGGGATTTTTGATGGGTGAGGGAAAAAGGGGTTAAGGGATGAAGGGGTTAAGAAAAGGGGCAGGGGAGTGGTGAAAGGTGGAACTAAGCGGGAAGGTGTGAGTCCAAGGTTCTTTCTTACAGTTCCCGCCTTTCACCCACCCCCTGCTTTTGTCTTTAGGGTGGCTCGTTTTTGGCTTACTATTTCCAGCTCATACGGGCCGTAGCGCAGTCTGGTAGCGCGCTTCCTTGGGGTGGAAGAGGTCCCGGGTTCGAATCCCGGCGGCCCGATAATTTGAGGGTTGGTAGAAGGGGGCATGTCCAAGGTGGCAAGATAGTTTGCTGACAAGGTTCGTATCATTCCTTCCACTTCTAACCTCCCGCATTCCACCTAAGCGAAGTGCCCATACCGGCGGCCCGATGAATCTTACCTTCTCAGACTGACCTCATTCAATTGGTGTGGAGGACCGGAATCACAATTCACTACAAATCAGCGATGCGGGCACCCAGGCCAGCAACACGGCCTTCTCATTCCTTTGCGCATTTTATCAATACCGACCTTGATGCGGCGTGTTCTGGTTTCGGGCTTCTTGGGGGAGGTAACCCAACAGATCCATTCGTTGCGAGCCAACGGGGCAAACGTCTCCCAACGTCTGTTTACCAAGCAATCGGCAGCGATCGCTTTTTGAAAGTCATCGGGCGTGAGGACTGGTCCTTCGGGAACGGATTGGCGCAGCTTACCGATTTCTCGCAAAAGCCTTAGCGTCTATCTAGGTCGTTCAGCCGGCCTGTTCCGCCGTGTTTCCACGGCCCTTGGGCTTGCCGTGAAAGCAGTGGGGACAGGATTTTTCATAGACATAGTGCGGATGTGTTAGATCCGATCCCAGGAGGGGCATCTGACAGTTGTAACAGAGGACGGAATCGGTTTCCCGGAGTTGGGAATCCACCCCCACCCGTTCATCAAAGACAAAACATTCGCCCTGATAGTGGGCCCCGCCGACCTCCTCGAAATATTTTAGAATCCCTCCGTCGAGCTGCCAGATGTTTTCGAATCCTTCCTTTTCCATGAAAGGGCCTGCTTTTTCGCAGCGGATCCCGCCGGTGCAGAACATGACGACCGGCTGGGATCTGAGGGAGGGGTCGAGTTTCCGGACCGCTTTTGGAAAATCCCGGAAATTGTGAATCTGCGGGTCCACTGCGCCTTGAAACGTGCCCATGCGGATTTCGTAGCTGTTACGCACATCGAGAAGGGTGAGGGGACGTTTTTCATCCAACCACTGTTTGAGTTCCTTGGGGGAAATCTTCGGTGCGGGATGGCGTGCGGGGTCAACTCCCTCGACGCCGAAGCTGACGATTTCCTTTTTGATTTTCACCAACATCCGTTGAAAGGGCTGTTGCGAGCCGGAGCTTTCCTTGGGGCGGATCCCGGAAAGGCCGGGCATGGTACGGATGAGGGCGAGGATGGGATCCAACTGGGTCTGGGTGCCGGAGAGGAAGAAGTTGATTCCTTCAGGGGCGAGCAAGATGGTCCCCTTCAAGCCCAGTTCGAGGCATTTTGACTTCAACAAACCCTTCCATTCCTCCAACCGGTCGAGCGGGGTGAATTGATAACAGGAGAGATTCGTAATCGCAGTCACAGGGTGGTGAATCCAAAGTAGAAGTGTCTGGCTGGATGGCAATGTTGGGCGGAGTTGGCGAAAAGACAGGAACCGGCTTGGGGGAAAGCTCGCACGAGCATAAAACAATAGCTAACAACTACTTAGGCTTATTCTATAGACAAGAAAAGGGGGTCGATTGACAACCGAGGTTGGGGGGCTCAAAATTACCGCTGATGTAGCCTAATTCCGGTCTGGAGACAGATCGGTTGCGGGGGAACCAGAGTCCCCGGGGAAACTTGGGGAAGGGGCGAACGGGGCGGGCAACCGCCTGACGGGGTCACCTTGACGACCCAGCCCGTCAGCTAACCTCGCCGGCATCTGCAAGGGTCTTCGGGCGAAAAGGACGCCGAAGCTTCTTCCCGATGTTGGGGTTTCATTGTGGTCGCACCCCAGAACATGAAAAATCAAAGCTTGGGAGACTGGATCAGGAATCTCTTCATCGGGAAGGCCCTGAGTATTTCGGACAAAGGTCTTTTCCATCAGGTCTCGCTGGTGGCGGTCTTGGCTTGGGTGGGCTTGGGGGCGGACGGATTGTCCTCCGCCTGTTACGGACCGGAGGAAACAATGCGCGCGTTGATGGCCCATCCGGCGCTGTCCCTGTTCGTTGCGGCGGGATCGATCTTCACGATTGCGGTGATTTGCGCCAGCTACTCCCAGATCATCGAACTCTTTCCGGGAGGGGGCGGGGGATACTTGGTGGCCAGCAAACTGCTAACTCCGTCCGTGGGGGTGGTCAGCGGATGCGCTCTTCTGGTCGATTACGTTTTGACCATTGCTCTTTCGGTGGCGGCGGGAGCGGATGCCTTGTACTCCGTTTTGCCGGCCTCCTGGCTTCCCTGGAAATTGACGATGACCCTTATGGTCGGGTTGTTGCTGACCGTTCTAAATCTGCGGGGGGTGAAGGAGTCGGTGATCTTTTGTGCCCCGATCTTTTTCGCGTTTTTGCTCACGCACGGATTCATGATTGTCTATGGGCTTTTTTCCCATGCGGGAAACTTGCCGAGCTTGGCGGTGCTGACGACGCAGGATGTGATGGCGGCCCATGCCGAGCTTGGCTGGTGGAAAATCGGCGCCCTGCTTTTGACCGCCTACAGCTTGGGGGCGGGAAGTTATACGGGGATCGAGGCGGTCAGCAACGGGCTCTCGGTTTTGCGGGAACCCCGGGTGGCGACGGGGAAGCGGACAATGGTATACATCGGAATTTCCCTCGCCTTTATGGTGGGGGGGTTGTTGTTGATGTATCTGCTGTATCACGCCCTTCCCAAAGAGGGCATGACCCTGAACGCTGTTCTTTTTGGGGAGATCACCGCCTCGTGGCCTCCCTGGCTTTCCAAAAGTTTTGTCTGGGGGGCGATGCTTTCGGCGGCATCGATTCTTTTCATCGCTGCTCAAACCGGCTTTCTCGGAGGGCCCGGTGTCTTGGCCAATCTGGCGCTCGACCGCTGGATGCCCAGCCGGTTCGCTTCGCTAAGTGACCGCTTTGTCTCCCAGAACGGCGTGATGATCATGGGAGCATCCTCCCTCTTGCTTATCTGGGTATCCAAGGGATCCGTGGCCTGGCTTGTCGTGCTTTATGCGATCAACGTCTTTGTGACTTTTTCGCTCAGTCAGCTGGGAATGGTCGTCCACTGGCTGACGGAGCAACGGCACAGTCCTCATTGGAAAAAGAAGCTCCTGATCAACGGAGTGGGATTCGTTCTTACGGGAACCATTTTGATCGCCCTCAGCATCATCAAATTTCATCATGGGGGATGGATCACCCTGGTGGTGACGGGGGCGCTGATCGCGGTCGCCTTTGGCATCAAGCACCATTACCGGATGGCGCACGAGCAACTGAAGCGACTCGATTCCCTGATCGAGGCCTTTGAGCTGCCGCATGCCGGGACGGGAGATGCCCCGGTGCCTGCGGATCCGCAGGCCAAAACGGCGGTTCTTTTTGTGAATGGATTTAACGGGCTAGGGATTCACACCCTGATGGCGGTGCAACGGATGTTCCCGCACGTTTTCAAAAACTATATTTTTGCCGAAGTGGGCGTGGTGGATGCCGGAAATTTTAAAGGGGTACGGGAAATCGGAAATCTCCAGTCCTCGGTCAAGCGGGATGCCGAACGGTATGCCGAGTATATGCGGGCCCACGGCGTGTATGCCGAGGCGGTTTATGAAATCGGGCCGGATGTGGTTTCCGGGGCGCAGGAGCTGGCGGCCAAGTTGTGGGAACGGTTTCCGAACTCGATCTTTTTCGGGGGTCAGTTGGTTTTCCAAAAAGAGACTTTTTTCACGAGGTTGCTGCACAACTTTACCGTTTTTGTTCTGCAGCGGGAGTTCTTCAAGCAGGGGATGCCGTTTTTTGTGCTGCCCGTCCGAGTTTGACTCAATCGATTCGTGGCTTGCGAACAATTGGTTTTTGACCTGACCCTGGATCGAGGGAGAATCTTTTTATGTCGGGACTGTTAAGTAAGGCCGGGTGGTTCCCCTGGGTCGGGACGGCCGGGGTTGCAATGACCGTTGGGTTTGGGCTGGGTCGTGTTTCGGCTCCGGAGCGCGAAGCGGCGAAAGATGGCAGCGTTTCGGCTTCTGCCCATATCGCGGAAGGCAGGGGGGGGGAAGACGGGGAGAAGGGAATGGGAGGCGCTTTCGAACAGAAGAGTCAGGACTCGACGGAGGATCAACTCAAGAGGGCGTTGGGGATGAATGATCCGAAGCGTCGGGATCGGGAACTGGAGAATAGTTTGAGCCGGGCTTCGTTGGCTGACGTGAAGAAGGCTTTGGACTGGGCGCTTAGCCTCCCCGAGGGGGCGGCAAAACGGGCTGCGATGGGGAAGATTATCGAGCGGTGGGGGCAGTTGGACGGGGCCAATGCGGCGGCGTATGCGGAAAAACTTTTTGCCGAAACGGGCAATCCGGATTTATTGAAGGATGCGATGCGGGGTTGGGGTCAGACCGATCCTGTGACTTCGCTCCAGTACGCCCAATCGATGTCCGTGAGTGACGGGCTACGCCGGGATATCACGCGGGATCTGGTGCGGGACTGGGCAGACCGCAGTCCTCAGGCGGCAGCAGCCTATGCCGCGAGTAATTCGTTGGATGTCGGACGGGGAAATCTGACCTCTCTGATTGCCGACCGCTGGTCCAAACAGGATCCCCAGACGGCGGCGAACTGGGCGATGACCTTGCCGGCCGGCCGAGGTCAGCAGCAGGCGTACGATCTGCTGGTTCAAAACTGGTGTGATCTTAATTTACAGGCGGCGGCGAGCTTTGTGAGCAGTCAGCCGGCAGGGGAAAACAAGGACGCCATGATTGGCACTCTCGCCCGTGAAGTGGCGAAGCAGGATCCCTCCGCTGCCTTGAAATGGGCCGCCACGCTGAGTGATTCCGGAATGCAAGAGGACACGGCATGGTCGGTTCTCCGGAGATCTGCCCGAAGGGATCCGGAAGGAACCCAGCAACTTTTGCAAAGCTCATCCTTGTCCGCCGAGGTGAAACAGGCGGTGATGACGAGAATGACGAACAATACCAGCGGGTGGAGGGTGCAGTAGGAAACCCCTAAAGATTCTTCCTTTGTGTTAAGAGGCGGGTATTGAACAAGGCTTAGGACTTTGGGCTGGGCCAAGTTTGGCGGTCGTGCCGGATCGACCAGGCGGAGCGGAGCATCCTAGCGCTGTCTTTCCAGAGTGAGACCTTGCTTCCCGCTACATCGTGCCAGTGGATCGGCACCTCCTCGATCGGACAAGCGATATGCCGCAGGCTGGCGAGAAGTTCCAAATCGAAGGCGAAGCGCCGGCCTTCGAGCCAAGGACGAATTCGGGAATAGGCCGTGGCAGGAAGGAATTTTAGCCCGCATTGACTGTCGTACACCTCGGAATCGAGAAGGATCCCGATCAGGGTGGCAAAAAACCGGCCGGCATAATGGCGCAGGGACTTCCGTTCAACCTTTCGGCCGAGCATGCGGATGCGGGAAGCAAAAAGTGCCTGTTCTGTTCCTGAGGCAGGCAAAAGGGAAGCCAACCGGCAGACTTCTTTGGGCGAGATGGCGCCATCCGCATCCACAAAGGCAAGATAGTCCAGCCCCGGATTGTTGTCCCAAGCGGACAGGATGGCGCCGCCTTTACCGAGGTTGTGGGGGAGGAGGAGGGGCTCGAGAAGGTTGGAGAAATTTTTTCGAAGAGATCCGATTTGCCGAACGGTTTCCGCCTGTTCCTCGGAACCGGAACCGTCATCCACCACCTGAATCCGGGCTGAGGGAAAA
>CANEUY010000057.1 GCA_947442065.1 Verrucomicrobia subdivision 6 bacterium
GGCGGGGTAGTAACGGTTGTCGATGAGGGTGAGGCAGAGGGCGGCGGTGAGGAGATTGAAAAATGCGTAGTTCCCGGTGAAGCTGATCAGGAGCATGAGGGAGAGGAATCCGAGGGAGGCGGTGAGGCGGGCTTTGGGTTGGGGAAACAGAAGGGCGAAAGGAAGTAGGAGTTCGATGATAAAGGTAAAGAGGGTGGAGAGCTTTAGAAGCGGGTGAGGGAGCTGATGAATGAACCAGGCGAGGGGGTTGGGAATGGGCTGGGTTTCGAAGTGATAAGTCAAGGCGGAGAGGTCAGTCCAGGTGGGGTCGCCACTGAGGAGTTTTACGACTCCGGAACTGAACATCAGACGTGCGAGCAGGAACCAGAGAGCCCAGCAGATGAGACGGGGAGGGGCATCGGATCCGGCGGGGCGGGGGAGGAGTCCGGGTTTTTCCAGGAAGATGAGAAGAAAGCCGGCCTCAAGGAGGAGGGTATCCCATTGAAAAGAAAGGAAGTCTTGTCCGATGTTTACTAAGGAAAGCCAGCAGAGCCACGAGAGGGCGGCGGGGACAGGGCGGAGAAGTCCGAAGGTGAGGGCGAGGGAAGAAAGAAGGCCGAGCATGGCGATGAGTCGGAGGGAGGTATCAGAGGCACCAAAGGGCCATGCGAAAGATGGGAGCGCGAGGAAGGCGGAATTGGAGCCGACAACTTCTGTGACGCGATGGAGCAGGTTTTGTGCGGGGAGAATGCCTTCTGTGCCCATGAGACCCGGGATTTGCAGGGATAGAGAGAGGAAGGCCAAAAAGTAGACGAGGCCTGTCAAACGGGCGAATAGCCAAAAGCCTGAGGAGTAGTTCATGAACGAGATAGAATCATGATTATCAATGTTCTCCCATTCGGCAGGAAGTAAGAATATGGATGAGGCGCAATCTATGGAAATGTGAGGAAAACAAAAAAGCGCATCTTTTTTTATTTGCGTTGGTTCAATCCCGCATGAAGACAACCACACAAGACACACGATGGAAATCACAAGACAAAGGAAACCAAGCCCTCAACCGAAATGGCGGGGGAGGAGACGGGGATAGGAAGGGGCCGGATCTTTCCGATCGTCTGTTGGCGTTCACTGCCAACCTGCTGGCCCTGGCGGGGAGTCTCCCTGAAGACAGGGCGGGCGGGCATTTGGCGGAGGAACTTCTCCGCTCCGGCACGGGAGCCTATTTCCGGCATGGCGAGGCGGAAGGTTCTCCCTCAGCCAAAGAGTTTGCCGAGAAATTTCGGGCCTGCCTTACGGAGCTGAGGGTTTCCCGCCGGGCATTGCAACTTTTGGCCAAAGCCGGACTGCCGTGTGATGGTCAGGCGGTGAGAACGGCCTTGGAGGAGGTCGATATTCTGATCCGCATATTCTTTTCCAGCATCCGGACTCTGGAGAGCAAAGCGGCCGCCTGAGGAACGGTCGCCGCCGGGGTGCGGCTGGTCCGGATCCCCTTTCTAAGGGGAAGAGCCGGGCCGGCTGCCCTCGGCATTGTTCCTGCGCCGTAGGTTGGGTAGGATTTGGAAGGAACAAAAACATGGGCCAAATACCTATTTCCATGCCCCAATTAGGGGAGTCGATTGCGGAGGCGACCTTGTTGCGGCTTAAGGTGAAACCTGGAGAAAAGGTGAAAGCTGACCAGGAAGTGGCGGAGGTTGAGACGAGCAAGGCCGTGATGAGTGTGACCACGAGTTACGGCGGGGTTTGGAAGGAATGGAAGGCGAAAGAGGGAAAAAGTTATCCGGTTGGATTTGTGCTGGGGCATGTCGAGGTGGCTGGAATGAATGAGGAAAAGTCCCCCAAGAAAGGCCCTGCAGGGGTGAAGCGGGAAGTGAAAACGGATAAAAAGGAAAAACTGGAGGGTAACGGAAATGGGCGAGGGGTTTTGCCCACGATCAAGGGGTTGCCGGTCCCTGCCCGGGCGGCCGGCGCGAGTTACATGTCTCCGCGGATGAAGGCTCGGATCGAGGAACTTGGATTACATGCGGCTGATTTGGCCGGGTTGGCACCGAGTGGCGCAAAAGGGCGGGTCACGATCGAGGACTTTGAAAGATTCATCGCCGACCTGGAAAAACAGAAACTGACTCCGGCTTCCTCCATGCGGGTGGCGGTGGCCGACGCCATGCGCAGGAGTTGGACACGTCCGTTGGCCACGGTGGGGAGGTCGGCGAAAATGGATGCGCTCTTGCATCATCGGAAAAAACATCCGGAAAAACCCGGGCCCACGCTTTATGCCGTGAGGGCCTTGGGAATTGCCTTGGGGGAAAACAGTCTTCCCGCAGGAAGATTGGTGGGGAACCGGATTGTGCACCCAGGTTCCATTGATATTGGATTTGCAGTGGAAGCCGAGGACGGGGTTCTCGTTCCTGTTCTTCGGAAGGTTAACCAGACAACGTTGAATCAACTCACCGGCCTTTACGCGGAAAGAATGGTTCAGGCGAAAGAACGGAAAATTCCCGCTGAGGCATTGGGGGGATCGGTCGCGGTGGTGACCAACTATGGGACATTCGGATTGGATTGGGCGACTCCGATTCCTTTACCGGAACAGAGTTTGGTGTTGGGGTTGGGAGCGGGAAAGACCGTGCCTTCCTGGGATCCTGTGTCGAAATCCTTTCAACCCGTGACTGAAGCGCCTTTGACTCTGAGTTTTGATCACAGGGTGATTGACGGTGGGGCGGCGGGGCGTCTTCTCGCGCGCGTGGCAGAGCTTCTGGAAAATCCCGAAAAGCTTTAAGCCTTGTTTTGAAAAAATGAGAACCGCTTTGCATTTGGGAAAAAGCCCTATCCATTCCCAGAAAAACTCCATCCAAGGGGATTGGGTTTGCCTTGAGGGTGAGAATTATTACCGGATCAGCAATTACGATCGAATGCGGCCATTTTTTATTTCTGTGGTGAGTGATGCCGATCACTGGATGTTTATTTCCAGCAATGGAGGTCTGACTGCTGGAAGGCGGGATGCCGACCATGCCTTATTTCCGTACTACACAGACGACAAGATACGGGATCAGGCGGAAATCACCGGGAGTAAAACCATCTTGCGGGTTCGAGTTCGGTCAAAGGAGTGTTTATGGGAGCCTTTTTCCGAAAGGGGACACGGGGCTTATCGAATCGAAAGGAACCTTTTTAAAAATACGTGGGGGAATCAGCTTCTTTTTGAAGAGGTGAATCAGGATTTGGGGTTGGCCTTCCGTTATGGATGGTTCAATAGCCAGAAATTCGGATGGGTCCGGCGGGTTTGGTTGCAAAATACAACAACGACAAAAATCCCGGTTGTTTTTCTTGATGGTATTCAGAATCTGATGCCCTCAGGTGTGGGGAGTCAGTTTAACTTGGGCTTCAGCACTCTTTTGGATGCCTATAAAAGAAATGAACTTCTTTCGAAGACCGGGCTTGGAATTTATCGTCTGAGTGCAATTCCTGTCGATCGACCCGAACCAGCGGAAGCGCTTCTCGCCACGGCGGCGTGGTCAGTTGGGATTTCCCGGAAAGGCCTTCTTCTGTCCTCGCATCAGCTGAACGCTTTTCGGGGAGGCCAAAAAATACGAACAGAAACAGACGTTTGTGGTGAGCGGGGGGCCTATTTTCTCCAAGGGCAGAAGATTCTTCGGCCGAAACAGTCGATCGACTGGCTGATTGCTGCCGACGTCGACCAAAGTTCTGCCGATTTGGCCCGCTTGGAAAAGTTTCTCCAAAAACCCGCCGCTCTAAAAAACAAGGTGATCGAAGATATTCAAAGAGGAACCGACGAGTTGCGTCGGATTGTGGGGGGGGCGGATGGGTTGCAGGTTTCAGCCCGATCCATGGCTTCCGTCCGGCACTACAGCAACACGCTTTGTAACATTATGCGGGGTGGGGTTTTTGAGGATGGGGACCGCCTTTCCTTGGAGGATCTGGATGCG
Source organism: Verrucomicrobia subdivision 6 bacterium (assembly GCA_947442065.1). Taxonomy (GTDB): domain Bacteria; phylum Verrucomicrobiota; class Verrucomicrobiia; order Methylacidiphilales; family Verrucolacustridaceae; genus Verrucolacustris. The sequence goes on from CANEUY010000057.1 coordinate 3,912, forward strand.
TTCGTACGGTTGACCAGTCCTGAGTTGTCGTCCCGATGGGGTTTACTGTTGCGTCAACTTCCTGAGGGTTTGTCCTATCGGAAGTTAGTGGAAACCGTTCGCGCGAACGGAGATCCGCAGTTGGAACGCGTCTGCAGGGAGTATCTGCCGCTCACCTTTAGCCGTCGGCACGGGGATCCAAGCCGGCCATGGAACCGTTTTTCCATACCGTCACGCGGTTCCGACGGTCGGAGAATTCTGAATTATGAGGGGAACTGGCGGGATATTTTCCAAAACTGGGAAGCTCTGGCCCACTCCTATCCCGGATACACGGGAGGGATGATTTGCCGTTTTCTCAATGCGAGTACTGCAGATGGATATAACCCTTATCGAATCACCCGCCAGGGCATGGATTGGGAAGTTCCGGAAGCCCACGACCCTTGGGCCTGCATCGGGTATTGGGGGGATCATCAGATCATTTATCTTTTAAAGTTGCTTGAACACTTCTCCAGGCATGATTCGAAGGAATTGGGGAGTCTTTTGGATCGCGAAATCTTTGCTTACGCCAATGTGCCTTATCGCCTTCGGCCGTATTCCCGGATGGTGGAGGACCCCAAAAATACCGTTGTCTTTGATCGTACATTGGAAAACACGATACAACAACGGGTGCGAACCCGCGGAGCGGATGGAAGACTTCTTTGGGATAAGCAGGGGAATGTGCAGCAGGTCAATATGGCCGAGAAGCTCCTTGTTCCCCTCCTCGCCAAACTTTCGAACCTGATTCCGGAGGCAGGCATCTGGCTCAACACGCAACGACCCGAGTGGAATGATGCCAATAATGCGTTGGTGGGACAGGGGACCTCAGTGGTCACCCTTGCCTACATCCGTCGCTACCTGGCTTTTGCAAAAAAGATCTTCGAGGGACGGGAAGCACAAAAGTTCGCCCTTTCGATCGAGGTGGCAGCCTTCTTGGCTTCGCTCGAGGATGTTTGGCGAAAGCACCGGAAAAAAATATCAGGCAAAATCTCCGACCAGGATCGGCGGCGTATCATGGATGATCTGGGGATCGCTGGAACGTCTTACAGAAAACGTCTTTATGAAAAGGGCATATCTTCGGCAAAAATATCCATATCGGGGAAGCGGTTAACGGACTTTTTCTCTGCCTCCATCGAATGGGTGGATCACACACTTCGGGCGAATCGAAGAAAAGATGGTTTGTATCACTCCTACAATCTCATGGATCTGGGGAGTCCGGGTAAGGTCGCTCTCCGGCATCTCTATGAAATGTTGGAGGGGCAGGTAGCGATTCTTAGCTCCGGCTATCTCTCTCCGGCCGAATCCTTGAAGCTTCTTCAGGCTTTGAAGCGAAGTGCGATCTATCGCCCTGATCAGCATAGTTACCTGCTTTATCCCAATCGACGACTGCCTCGTTTTGTTGAGCGCAACAATCTGCCTAGGAATAGAGTCAGCCGGTCTGCCCTTTTGAAAAAGCTGATTCAAGAGGGGAACGAGGATCTGGTGATTCGGGATGTCTCGGGGAAGGTTCATTTTCAAGGGGGCATTACAAATGCTAGAGACCTAAAGCGCATATTGGATAAACTGGCGCAGCGGAAACCTTATCGGGATCTGGTTCGGAAGGAGACGGAGGAGGTGCTCGCGATTTATGAGTCCTTGTTCGATCATCAGTCTTTCACAGGGCGTTCGGGGACATTTTACGGGTATGAAGGGTTGGGTTGTATTTACTGGCATATGGTTTCCAAGCTTCTTCTGGCAGTTCAGGAGACTTACTTTCAGGCCGTTTCCGAAAAAGCGCCTGCCAAAATTTACCGTGGTTTGGCGCAGGCCTATGCGGATATTCGGAACGGGTTGGGTGATGCGAAATCGCCTGAAATCTATGGGGCCTTTCCCATGGATCCCTATTCGCACACTCCCGCCCAATCTGGGGCACGGCAACCGGGATTAACAGGGCAGGTCAAAGAGGACATCCTATGTCGCTGGGGGGAGTTGGGAGTGAAAGTTGATCAAGGACGAATCCTTCTTGAACCGCTCCTTCTTCGGAAGGAGGAATTTCTCGATAAGCCGAAAGAGTTCATCTATTGCGATGCGGCGGGACAGAATCGGCGATGCCTTCTTCCTGCCAAAAGCATCGGATTCACTTTGTGCCAAACCCTTTTTGTCTATGAGTTGGGCGAGAAGGATTCGCTCACCATTGTCTGGAAAAATGGCATGAAACGCGTGCATGCAAAAACGGAGATCGATATGGCATCGTCCCGAGCGATTTTTCAACGAACAGGATTGATTGAAAGGTTGGAAGTTGTCTTGGGAATGGATCGATGGAAGAAGGCCTAGCGCTTCGAAGCCAATCGAACGGCAATTTCAGCAGAGAGAAGAACGAGCGGCAGTCCACCCCCGGGATGGGTGGTTCCACCGACAAAGTAGAGATTGGGAATGAGGGCAGAGCGGATGGGAGGACGGAGAAACGAACTTTTCATTCCGTGAGAGGCCCATCCGTACAGTGAACCGCCGATCGCGCCGTCCCTGGATTCAAAGTCAGCCGGAGAGATCCATTCCTTGTGAACGACTTTTGTTTGTAGGCCGGGCAGAAACTTCTCATCTAGAATTCGGATGATCTGGTCGGTGTATCGGGGGGATTCCTTGGCCCAATTGATGCTAGTGGTGTTGGCGGGTGCGTTGACCAAAAGGAAGTAGTTGTCGTGGTCGGGCGGGGCGGAGGCTGGATCGGTTCGGGAATTCAGGCAGAGATAGATGGTGGGATTCTCGGCGGGCCGGTGTTCCCGGAACATCTGTTGGAACTCGAGGGGGTAGTTATCGGAAAAGAAGATGTTGTGGTGCGCGAGAGAGGGGTCCTTGCCTTTGACTCCCAAAAGAACGACGAAGCCGGAAATTGCCCGTTCCGGTTTGGCCATCTTGGAGGCGATCCAAGGTGCGCGATCGTGTTGGATCAATTTCTGATAAGCACCCAAAACATCGCCGTTATGAAAAATCAGGTCGGCGGGGATCATTTTGCCTGAGGCCAGCGTAACGCCTGTGGGGCCGATGGATCGGACTTCTGCCGAGGCCTGGATATTCACCCCGTGTTTTTCGGCGAGTTGCACAAGAGCCTCGGCCAGCCGTCGGATTCCACCCCGAATATACCATCCCCCAAAGCGGGCCTGGACGTAAGGAATGACGGCAAAGGTGGCGGGGGTGAGTTCGGGGTCGCTTCCATTATATGTGGCGAAGCGCTGAAGAAATTGTTGAAGGTGGGGATCGGAATAAAAATGGCGGGAAGCGGAGGCGAGGGAACGGAAGGGGCTCATGGCGGGTAGATAACGGAGAAGGGGGAGGAGTGCTGGGTTAAGAACCTTCTTCCAAATCTCGGAGGGGTCACTTTCAAGGAAAGCAGGTGCGGAAAGTTTGTAGAGGCCCTCGGCATGACGGAGAAGACGGGCGGAGTCGGGCCGGGACCAGAAGAACTCATTTTCATCGAACTGATATCCGTCGGCCCAGCGGTAGCGGCAGTTTGGGGAAAGGGGTTCCAAGGAAAGATAGTCCTCCCTCTTTTCGCCCAGATCGGAGAAGAGGCGGTCGAGAATCTGGGGCATGGTGAACAGGGAGGGACCGAGATCCCAGCGAAAGCCGTTAACTTTTCGTTCGGCGACTTTCCCCCCAACCATGGGGTTCTTTTCGAGGAGAGTGACGCGACAACCGGCGCGTCGTAAACGCAGGGCGGTGGCCAGGCCTCCGATGCCTCCACCGACGACCACAGCTGACTTTCCGGAAAGACGGCTCATCGGGGGCGTTGCTTCCAAAGCATTTTCAAGCAGGAGGAGAAATCGCCGGGTTGGTGAACGAGCATTTGATCAATCTGGGTGGGAGTGAACCATTCCAAGCCTGCGACTTCGGACGGGTCGGGTTGAAACGGGCCCGAGTGGGTGGCCCGGTAGAGCCAGACGAATTCCTGATCGGTCGCATCGCAGGCGGGAAAGTATTTGATGCGGCCAAGACCTTGGCAGGTTGCGGTGGGGATGCCGATCTCTTCAGGGATCTCTCGTTTCATAGCGGTGTCGTACTCTTCACCGGAATTGACATGTCCACTGACGCTGGAGGTCCAGCGGCCGGGCTCACGGTCTTTTGAAAGAGACCGTTTTTGGAGAAGAATCCGGCCATCTTCGTGAAAGAGCCAGAGATGAACCGCCCGATGCAAAAGACCGCGGGCATGGATCTCGGAGCGAAGGCCGGATCCAACCACCCGGTCGTCCCGGTCGACGATATCAAACCTTTCGTCGGGTGGATTCATAAAGTGTGTTCCATTGTGCTGGATCCAGCTCTTCCGCCCGGCTGTCCAGATCGACAGGGAGAAGCCCTTTTAGTTTTTTTCGTCTTTGGGAGAAGCCCTTTTTTACAAAGGCATAAAAACTTTCCAGATCCTTGGGGACGGAGTCGCGACGGGTCAAACGAAGAACGGAGGAATCGATCTGGGGACGGGGATAGAAAACCTCAGGTGGAAGCTGACGGATCTTTTTGATGGTAAAAACAGTCTGCAAAAGGACTGTGACCGCTCCGTAGTCGGGGGTCCTGGGAAGGGCAGCGTACCGATCGGCCACCTCCTTTTGCAGAGTGACGACAACGGTTTGCGGAGGGGTGGGACGGAGGGCGAGCTGCACAAGTAGGGGGGTGGAGATGGAGTAAGGAAGATTTCCGCAAAC
>CANEUY010000058.1 GCA_947442065.1 Verrucomicrobia subdivision 6 bacterium
GAAATCGAAGTCGGCAAAACCTACAAAGGCCGGGTCGTTTCTCTCAAGGATTTCGGGGCATTCGTGGAAATCTTCCCCGGTCGGGACGGACTGGTCCATATCTCGGAACTGGCCGAAGGCCGGGTCGAGCGTGTCGACGATGCCGTCAAAATGGGGGATCTGATCGAAGTGAAATGTATCGGCGTCGACGACAAGGGACGGGTGAAACTTTCCCGGAAAGCCGTTCTTCGCGAAGCCGCCGGTTCAAACGGCGCCCCTGGACGCAACTAAACCCAAGAAGGAGTCCCCCATGCCCATTCCCGTAGGCACGAAAGCACCCGACTTCACCCTAAAGACCAAACGGGGCGAAGACCTCAAGGACATCAAACTTTCCGAAAACTTCGGTAAGAAAAAGACCGTTCTTTTGTTCTTCCCACTCGCCTTCACCGGAGTCTGCACCAAGGAAATGTGTGATGTGTCTTCCGGACTCTCGGCATACGAAAAGTTGGATGCGGCTGTTTATGGCATCAGCGTGGACTCCCCTTTCGCCCAGGAAGCTTGGGCCGACAAGGAGAAGATCCAGATCCACCTTCTCAGCGATCTCAACAAGGAAGTCAGCAAAGCCTACGGCACCCTCCTCCCCGATTTGATCGGGCTGGGCTCAGTCAGCGCCCGCGCCGCGTTCGTGATCGATAAGGCCGGGGTCATTCACTATTCCGAGCAAACCCCCACCCCTCTCGAACTGCCCAATTTCGAAAAAATCAAGTCTACCCTCCAGGCCTGCTGACGGCTTGCCTTGACGCTCCGACTCTTCGGGCGAGGATCAGCTCCATGAAGATCATTCCTTCCTTGATGGCGTTGGTTGCTCTCCTCTCCCCCCTCACACAAAACATCCGGGCGGAAATCGAACCGGGCCAAACCGCTCCGGATTTCACCCTGAAAGACTCCAAAGAAGGCCCGCAGAAATTGTCTGCCTATGCCGGGAAATTCGTCGTCCTGGAATGGATGAATCCGGAATGTCCCTTTGTCAAAAAACACTATTCCGGCGGGAACATGCAGGCCCTGCAAAAAGAATACACTTCCAAGGGAGTGATCTGGCTCTCCATCATCTCGTCCGCTCCCGGAAAGCAGGGCTACTGCACCGGGCCCCAGGCCGAAGCCAACACCAAGGACCAGAAAGCCTCACCCACCGCCGTCCTCCTCGATCCCTCCGGCGATGTGGGACAAAAATACGGCGCCAAAACCACCCCCCAGATGTTTGTTATCAATCCCGAGGGAAAAATCATTTATATGGGGGCGATCGACAGTATCCGGTCAACCAATTCGGCCGATTGCTCCAAGGCCGAAAACTACGTGCGACTGGCCCTCGATGCCGCTTTGGCCGGCAAGCCCGTAGCGACCCCCGAAACAAAATCGTACGGCTGCTCCGTCAAATACTGAACCCTCCCTTGGATCCCGGGCACTGCGGGAAACTGTTTTAGCGAAACGCCAACCGTTGAATTTTCACGCCGAGCTTGGATGAAAGTTTTTCCTTCAGACCCATTCTCCGGCCTATTTCATGCCGACGGGTGGAACTCAGACACCGGATGTAGGCCACACCCTTAAAACCGTCGATTCTTTCCAACATCGACTCTTGAGCCGTTTCCTCCCCCGCAACCGACGCCCATGCCTCCTGTAACTTGACCTGCCCTCCCCTCGCCCGATTTTCCACTTTTTCCACGACTTCAGCCAATATCCGTCTACGCAATCCGGCCGCCTTCACTTTTGGGTCCGGCTTGATTTCGAGTCCGGCCTGACCCGCTGCTTTTCCGTACAACTCAAGTTCCCGTGGCGTCATACCTCTTCCGTGAGCCTGACGGAACGCCTCCCGTAAACCGGCGGCTGTGGTTTCCCGGGTTGCCAGGCGGTCGTAGGCTTTTCGTTCAATCCTCAAACGGTCGGCATCCTGTGGATTCTTCCGCCCCAACAATTCCGTCTGAACCTCTTGCCGTACCAGAAGATATTCCGCCCGGGTGACCTTCAACCAAGGCCGTTCGGCCGTGCCTTCTCCAATATAGCGGTAGAGACCCGCCTGATCCGTCGCCGACCTTCGGCGGATCGATTTCATCTCCCGCCCCAACCCCAGCATCTTATAGACGCCTAACTCTTTGCGCTTGTCCTGATTATCGCCCTGACTCCACGAGAGGTTGCCCATGCCTCCAGCTTACCCTCGCCAAAAGCACCGCCCCGAGCAAAAACCAGATTCCATTGAGAATGATCGCACCACGCATTCCGAATAACATCGCCATCCCGCCAAAAACAAGAGGTCCGATGATCCCTGCCAATTTCCCTGCAAAACCCCATAGACCAAAGAGCTCTCCTTCCTGCCCATAAGGGGTTAGATCCGCGACGGCCGCCCTTCCCGCTGACTGCAGCCATCCCATGCCAATCCCTGCAAAAGCCGCAACCCAATAAAAAGATGCCACCGAGTGACTCCCGTAGGCCCCGGCGCTGACAAGAATCCAGAGCCCCAAGGCCCCCAGTAGAACCCATCGAGGCCCGATCTTGTCCTGCCAAGGACCCGTGACCAGAGCTCCGACCGCGGCAGCCAATTGCAGACAGACAAACAGCTTCACCGTTCCCTCCAATGTAAACCCGATCTCCTGCGTCGCGTAAATTGAGGCAAAACCCACCACCGCGCTCAATCCCGTCAACCCGGCTGCCAGTCCCCACAAAAGTCGCCGCAGTTCATGATGCTGCCCAAGGGTCCGAAGAATAGCTCTCCAGCCCGGTTCCGCCCCCTTCTCATCCCGCGGGATGGCCCGCTCCTTTAAAAACAGCAGGGTTGGAATGGCTGCAGCCAATATAAAAAATGCTGTGGCCGGAAAAACCCTTCGAACGGAATCCGCCTCGCCGGATTGGATAAGCCACAATGCCAATCCAAGGGATGAGAGACCCCCCAAGTAGCCAAAAGCCCATCCATAGGCACTGATCCGACCTCTTTTCCCTAGTTCAGCCAATTCGGGAAGAAACGCCGCGACCAGGTTTTCTCCCAATAAAAAGGCCCCGTTTGCAGCCACCAAAAGTGCAACAGCCAGCCAAACCCCCAGACCCTCCACACCAAAAACCGAGGTCGCACTCACACAAACGAGCGTGCAAATCATCAGGGCCGTTTTTTTGGATGCTTTATGGTCTGCCCAACGGCCCAAAAAGGGACCGGCCAGCATCGCAACAGTCGCCGAAATAGAAAGGGATGTCCCCCAGACCAATTCCCCCCACGGAGCCCCCCCACAAATACTTTGGGTAAAAAAAACACCTCCCACCACTGTGATGATCACGGTGACAAACGCGCTGTTGGAAAAATCGTACCAGCACCAGGCAAAGATTTCCCCCCACCCTGCCGGTCCCGAGACCCGACTCGTCTTCATGCCTCCGAGGGAGCCAGTTTGGAGAGGTACTCCCACGAATAAATTCCCGTCCCGTGACCGTCCTGCCAGGTCGGTTGGATCGCATAGCCTCCGACGGTTTGCATCCCTTTCAAAAGAAAGCTTTCTGCAGTGAGCCTGACCCCCGTTGCAGGCACCGGCCGGGTTAATCCCGGTTCCCCCGCACAAGCAGCACACGGACACCGCCTCCGCATCTCTTCAAGGGAAAGATAACTCTCGGTCCCGTTCGGCCAACGGATCGCCAACTCCGTCCCGATGACCTGCAAGTCCGCGGGCGCCTGCAAAGATCCCCTAGCCGGCAAGCGGGAAAAGGACGGTGAGCCGCCGGACTTCGCTCCGGATGTTTTCGAGGGCGACTGGATCGTTCCGTTTCTGCAAGGCCTGATGAATCAGATTCGCAATATCAAACATTTCCGACTCTTTCATACCCCGGGTCGTCATGGCCGGAGTCCCCAAACGGATTCCCGAGGGTTTCATCGGTGAAGCCGTATCGAACGGAATCGAATTCTTGTTCACCGTGATTCCAGCTGCATCGAGAGCCTCCTGTGCGGCTTTGCCATCCATTCCGGATGGACGCAGATCCACCAGCATGAGGTGATTATCCGTCCCGCCCGAAACAATCTTATAACCGTGCTTCTTGAGTCCTTCGGCCAAAGCTCTGGCATTCCGCACGACCTGCGCCTGATAGACTTTGAATTCGGGCTTGAGGGCCTCGAGGAAGCAGATCGCCTTGCCGGCGATAACATGCATCAGTGGCCCCCCTTGCACTCCGGGGAACACCATGGAATCGATTTCCTTCGCATACTTGGCCTTGCACATGATGATCCCGCCCCGCGGTCCCCTCAGTCCCTTATGGGTGGTTGTGGTGACAAAATCCGCGTACGGAACCGGATTCGGATGCACTCCCCCCGCCACCAAGCCGGAAACATGGGCCATGTCGGCAAAGAGCAGCGCCCCCACCTTGTCCGCGATCTCCCTCATCCGAGCGTAATCCAAGAGCCGGGAATAGGCCGAAGCGCCCACCGTGATCATTTTAGGCTGAAACTCGATCGCAGCCTTTTCGAGCAAATCGTAATCCACCCTTTCGGTCTGGGGATCCACCCCATAGTGCTTCACGGTGTAAAACATGCCGGAGAAATTCTTCGGGTGCCCATGGGTCAAATGCCCTCCATGAGCCAAATCCATCGTCAAAATTTTGTCCCCATGCTTGAGAAAGGCGAAATAGACGGCGGTGTTTGCCTGCGCTCCCGAATGCGGTTGCACATTCACATGCTCCGCACCGAAAAGTTCCTTGGCCCGGTCGATGGCCGCCTGCTCCACATCATCGACAAACTCGCATCCGCCATACCAACGGCGCCCGGGGTAGCCCTCGGCATATTTATTCGTCAGACACGATCCCTGCGCCTGCATCACGGCCGGACTGGTGAAATTTTCCGATGCAATCAACTCAATGTTTTCAGTCTGGCGCCGGTGTTCCTTGCGGATGGCCTCCGCAATCCGGACATCTGTCCGCGCCAAATCGGGGCCCACCGGCTCTCCCTGCCGACCTCCGCCCAGGGATTCCAATCGGCTCACCTGTTTTTCATACCGCGCCCCGGTAAAGGAAGTTGAAATCCAAGCCTGTACACAGGCCCGGGCATCGGAGGCGCCCATTTCATCCGCCCCAAAACAAAGAACATTCGCGTGATACCTTTCCCTGGCCAACCGGGCTGATTCAGGAGAATCCACCACCACGGCCCGCACTTTTGCAAATCGGTTGGCCGCCATGCATAACCCCATCCCGGTCCTTCCAACCAAAATCGCTCCTTGAATCCTACCCTGCGCAATGGCTTCGGCCGCGACTTTCGCAATATCGGGAAATTCCGCCCCATCTCCTCCGGACAAAGTGACCGAAACACATCCTTCCCGCCGTAAAACCTCCGTGGCTTCCGACAAGAGAATCCTGCCCGAGCTATCCCCCGCCAGTCCGATGGATACCTGATTTCCAAACGAGGAGGCGGGAACCGACTGAACGCCGTTGCGCACCACTTCGAGCAAATACGGAATCGATTTTTGAATTTGATCCCGACAAGCCCGATAGGTTTCTTTGGATTGTCCAATGGGGTCATCCACTTCCCGCTCCTCCGGAGACAGCCCCGGATCAAAGTCGCGGAGAAGAAAGACTTTGTCGCCAGCAGACGGGTACAGCAGAAGCAGGGAATCCAGATGCCCATAGGTCATGACAAAAATATAGTCCGCACGCCGAACCATTTCGTGATGGATGGGCTGGCTGCGTTGCCTTGAAATATCCGCCCCCAACTCCCGCATGACATCCACCGCATAAGAACTCGGCGCCTGTCCTGAAACCGCCCCGATTCCGGCCGATTCAACCTCGATTGCCCGATCCCCGTTGAGTTTCTGACGGAAAAGTTCTTCCGCCATGGGACTCCGACAAACGTTGCCGGTACAGATGAAAACAATGCGCTTCATTTTAGGAAATGGTGATATGACTTTGGCCTCGAAAAAGTTCCGGGTCAAACGAAGCCCGCCGGGCCGGAGGCATCTTCCGAAGAGCCCGTAAAAGATCCCCTGCTCTTTGTAAGCCCCGATCCTGAGGCGGGCGTTTTACCCCGTCTTCCTTGCTCGCAACAGGAGGCGTGATCTCTTCAGAATCCACCTCCTCTTCCTTGATTAACGAGGCTTCATTGGGTCGTTTGATCCGGGGGACTTCCTCCACGGTCGAAGCAATGGTGGCTTCCCCTCCCGGCCAAATCTCCGTATCCACAAAGTGATCACCCGCCAATTCCAAATCGGCTGGCAAGGGCCGTCCCGGTTGGGTCTGCCCACCCGGCAGCGCAATCTCCCCCTGCATCCGAAAAAGGGAACGCCCCGAAGAGAGACGTGTTTCAGACAATATTCCCATTTGTCCGGCGGTTGACTGGCCAATCAGAATTCCGCCGCCCCGTTCCTGAAGGATCGAAGCGACCAATTCGCCGGACCCCCTCAGGTTGGGTCCGACCAGGACAATCAGCGGCATGGAGGATCCCAACCCGAGGGGTTGGCGATCCGACCGAAACACCTTTTCTTTTCCCGCCCCATCCCGCCAAGTGAAAAGAACCTCTCCGGGAGTGACAAACAGACCGCAAACCTCTGCGACCGATTCCAGACTTTGGGACGGCAAACATTCCCGTAAATCCAAGACAGCCCCCAAGGGGTTCTTTTGCCGCCATACAGCCCAATCCCTTCCAATCGCTTCCGCAACAGGAACTCCCAAGCTGCGCACTCGCCAATACGCCACATTCCCGGGAAGAAATTCCGCAACCCACGGACGCTCCGGAGACACCGTCCTCCTCGGTTCGGCCACCGCCCACCGCCCATTGGACTGCTCAAGGATTTTTGTAATCTGCGGAAGGGAAGATTCCGTCGAGACACCCAACACACGTGCAATTTCCACCCCCTCTCCCGGCTTCAGCGGACTGACCGGCTGGGGAACGGGCACCACAGCAGGCCGGATCGGACTTGCAGTCGTTGAGGATGCAGAAGGGGCTCGATTTCTGGCCCTGATCTTCTCCATCACTTCCCCCGCCTTGGATTGCATCTTGGGAATGGAAGGGGCCACCCCAATTCCAAGGAGCATTCCCCCAACAAGAACCCCAAACACACGGAAAGTTCTCATCAAGACGGCACCCTAACTGAATCTACGGTTTTTCCCAAGGCCCGATGGCCGATATCCCTTCGAAAATGCATCCCCGAAAAACAAATTCCCCCCACCGCCTCATAAGCCCGCTTCTTGGCCCCCCGCAAATCTTTCCCCCAACCCGTCACCGCCAAAACTCTGCCTCCCGCCACTTCGACCCCCTGCGTCCCTTCCCGGGTCCCCGCATGAAAAACCGCCGAATCCGCCATCGGAGCCGCCATACTGATCTTTTGACCAAAAACAGGGCGGTCGGGATATCCAGGAGCAGCCAGGACAACGGTCATCGCAGCCCCAGGGCGCGTCTTGAATGAGATTTTCCCCAGATCCCCATCCGCCGCCGCCGACAGCAAGTCCCACAAGGGGGAATCCAACAAAGGAAGCAGAACCTCTGTCTCCGGATCCCCAAACCGACAGTTAAATTCAAGCACCTTCGGCCCCTGAGGAGTCAGCATCAGTCCGGCATAAAGAACTCCTCGGTAATCAATCCCACGGGCCGCCAATCCCGCAAGGATCGGTAACAACACTTTTTCCTTCACCTCCTGCAATAGTTCCGAGGTCGCTTGAGGCGCCGGAGCATAAGCCCCCATCCCCCCCGTGTTCAGCCCCGTGTCACCCTCTCCCACCCTTTTATGATCCTGGGCCCCGGGCAGGATCACCAGGTTTCGGCCGTCCGTCACGGCATGCACACTTAATTCCTCCCCCGGCAAAAACTCCTCAATCAACACCTTGGCCCCTGCCTCGCCAAAAACCCGATCCCCCATCATTTCCTGGATCGCCCGGGCGGCTTCCGCATGCGTTTGGGCGATCACCACACCCTTTCCGGCCGCCAGACCATCCGCCTTCACCACCTGGGGACAGGACAGGGTTTCGCTAAAACGGACAGCCTCCTTCAGGCCGGTGAAGGACCCTGCCCGAGCCGTGGGGATATTCTGCGAAACAAGGAGATCCTTGCAAAACGACTTACTCCCCTCCAACTGAGCCCCCGCAGCCCCGGGGCCAAAGACACGGCATCCGATCGAGCGCAACTGGTCGGCTAATCCCTCACACAAGGGAGCTTCTGGCCCCACCACCACCAACCCCGGTTTCTCCGCTTTTGCCCAAGCCGTGATCCCCGCGACATCGGATGCGGGGATGGGAAGATTGGTGCCGATCCCCGCCGTTCCGGCATTTCCCGGGGCAAACCAGATTTTTTGGATCCGGGGATCCTGGGCAAACTTCCAGCCCAAGGCATGTTCCCTCCCGCCCCCTCCCACAATCAGCACGGTGAATGACTCCGCCATGAAGCGTTCTGTTCTGGCAACTTGC
>CANEUY010000059.1 GCA_947442065.1 Verrucomicrobia subdivision 6 bacterium
GCCCAGGGGATCATCACGCGGAATCTCGTCACGGGGGAATTAACGGCGCATGAGGCCGATGCCGTTCTCCTCTGCACGGGAGGATACGGGAATGCCTACTATCTCTCCACCTATGCGCGTGGTTCCAATGCGACGGCGATCTGGAGGGCTCATCGCCGGGGAGCGCTCTTTTCCAATCCCTGTTTCACCCAGATCCATCCCACCTGCATTCCTGTTTCGGGGGACTACCAGTCGAAGTTGACCCTGATGTCCGAGTCGTTGCGGAACGACGGGCGTTGCTGGGTGCCCAAGACCAAGGGGGACAAACGCTCGGCCGACCAGATCCCGGAAGGCGAACGGGACTATTTTCTGGAGCGGCTGTACCCCAGCTACGGCAATCTGGCACCCCGGGATATTGCGTCCCGGGCGGCCAAGCGGGTGTGCGACGAAGGACGGGGAGTCGGCGCGTCGGGATTGGGCGTGTACCTCGATTTTGCCGAGGCGATCGGGCGTTTGGGCGAAAACACCGTGCGGGAACGGTATGCGAATCTTTTTTCGATGTATCACGAGATCACCGGAGAGAGTGCCTACGGATCCCCCATGCGGATCTTCCCTGCGGTGCACTACACCATGGGCGGTCTGTGGGTGGATTATCATCTGATGAGCAACGTCCCGGGCCTTTTTGTTTTGGGGGAGGCAAACTTTTCCGACCACGGAGCCAATCGTCTGGGCGCGAGCGCGCTGATGCAGGGTTTGGCGGACGGTTATTTTGTTCTGCCTTATACCATTGGGGACTACCTGTCCCAGCAGAAGCCCGGAGGAGCAAAAAAGGCCTCCGAGACAGAGGCTTTCTGGGAGGCAACCGAGGCGGTGCAGACACGGACCAAAAAACTCCTCGGCATCCGGGGAGCCAAGCCGGTCAGCGATTTCCATCGGCGGTTGGGCAAAATCCTGTGGGATCACTGCGGCATGAGCCGGACGAAAAAGGGATTGGAGGAGGGAATCGATGCGATCCGGGGATTGCGGAAGGAGTTCTGGGAGAATGTGAATGTCCCGGGTTCGGGGGAGGATCTGAATCAATCCCTGGAAAAAGCGGGACGGGTGTCGGACTTTTTGGAGTTGGGCGAACTGATGTGCCGGGACGCCCTCGAGAGGGACGAGTCCTGCGGTTGTCATTTCCGGGAGGAACACCAGACGCCGGATGGAGAGTGTGCCCGCCGGGACAAGGAATTTTCCCATGTTTCCGCCTGGGAATATCAGGGCGAAGGGAAGCCGGAGGTTCGCCACACCGAACCGTTGCCTTTTGAGGAAGTGGAGTTGGCCACGAGGAGTTACAAATGAAGCTTCATCTGCGCATCTGGCGTCAGAAATCGAAAATGGCCGAAGGGCATTTTGAGACCCATGAGGCGGACGGTCTGAATCCGAACATGTCCTTTTTGGAAATGTTGGATGTGGTGAATGACCGATTGACGAAGGACGGAAAAGAACCGATCGCTTTTGATCACGACTGCCGTGAGGGAATTTGCGGTTCCTGCGCGATGGCCATCAATGGCGAACCCCACGGACCCAACAAGGGAGCCACGACTTGTCAGGTCTATCTCCGCTCGTTCAAGGATGGGGAGACGTTGACGGTGGAACCATGGCGGGCGAAGGCCTTCCCGGTCATCAAGGATCTGGTCACGGACCGGTCCAGTTTTGACAAAATCATTCAGGCGGGGGGATTTGTTTCGGTGAACACCGGTCAGGCTCCGGATGCAAATGCGATGCCGATTGGGAAAGACGATGCCGAAAAGGCGTTTGATGCGGCTCATTGCATCGGTTGCGGGGCCTGTGTCGCCGCCTGCCGGAACGGATCCGCGATGCTTTTTGTGGCCGCCAAGGTTTCCCACCTCGGACTCCTTCCTCAAGGCCAACCCGAGCGGGCGGAACGGGTCAGAAAAATGGTGGCGACGATGGATGCCGAGGGTTTTGGGAACTGTTCGAATCAATACGCCTGCGAAGCGGTTTGCCCGAAAGAGATCTCGGCCGACACGATCGCCCGGATGAACCGGGACTACGCCGTCTCCGCCGCCAAGAAAATGTAAACAGGCCGGGCTTAAGCCCGGCTTCGAGGCACCCCGCGGGCGGGGCAAAGACTCCGGATCTCGCAATGGGCACAGTCGGGTTTTCGTGCGGAGCAACGTTTGCGCCCGTGCCAGATCAGAAGGTGGGAGAAAAGGGTCCAGTCTTTCTGGGGCACAATCTTGACCAAGGCCGACTCGACTTTCACGGGGTCGTTTTGACGGGTAAGGCCCATCCTTCGGGAAAGACGGCCGACATGGGTGTCGACCACGATGCCTTCCGAAAGATTGAAGGCGTTCCCCAAAACCACATTGGCTGTCTTGCGACCGACACCGGGCAACCGGTGCAGCTCCTCCATCGTGCGGGGAACTTCGCCTTGGTGGTCGGCCATCAGGGCGGCGGCACAACCACGAATGGAACGGGCCTTGGCCCGATAAAACCCGGTGGATCGGATGATCGCTTCGAGTTCAGCCTGGGGAATCGACGCGAAATCGGCTGAAGTGTGGCAACGGACAAAAAGGGCAGGTGTGACCTGGTTCACCCGCTCATCGGTGCACTGGGCAGAAAGAATCGTGGCCATGAGAAGTTGCAGCGGGTTGGTATGATCCAAGGCGCAGTGGGCATCGGGATACGCCCGATTGAGGCGAGCGATGATTTGCCTCGTCCGTTGGGCGAGGGTCGCAGAGGGGGTCACTGGGGGGTAGTGCCCGAGGAAGCCGGTAGCGATTTCAATAGCTCGGCGGCTTCGGAACCTACGGAGGAATTTCCGTATTTGGAGAGAAGGGTGGTCACGATTTTTCGGGCCTCGTCGTTTCTTTGCTGACCCCGCCGGATTTTGGCCGCCCGCAGAAGACCCTGGGCGGAAAGTTCCGGAAGGCTGTCGTAATAGAGATCGATTTTCCGATAGTAGGTCACGGCCAGATCAAGGGGATCCAGCTTTGCCTTTCCGACGCCCTGATCCAGTTGGCGGGTGGAGAGGTTTTTGCTCGCGAGGGTTTCCAGGGATTGGCCGAAGGTGAGCATCGAACGGGCCTTCATTTCATTCGATGCGGTGCCGCTCTCAATCACCCCGATCCAAAGATCGAAGGCGCCCGGGTCCGATTTGGTTCCGTCATATTTGCCGGCCTCGGCCAGGGCCTGCGCACGGAGAAAATTGGCTTCCTGAAGTTTGTCGGACCAGGGGTACTTCGTGGCCAGCTCGGAGAAATATTTTTCCGACTCCGCTTTGCGTCCGGCTTGAAAATCAATCTGTCCGAGTCCGAAAAGGGCGGAAGCCTGGGCGTACTGCTTGGGATCCTTGGGTCCGCTGGCGGGGAATTCCTTCCGGATGCGTTCGAAAACAGGGCGGGCCTCTTCTCCTTTTCCGGCGGCGAGCAGGGCGTTGGCAAAGCGCTGCAGGTCCCGCCAGTCGAGTGCGACCTTGTTTTCCAGGGACTGTTTGTAGGCTTCCTCGTACAGGCGCAGGGCCAGGGCGGTCTGACCCGCTTCAAACGGGACACTGGCTTGGGAGAAAAGAATCTGGGCGACCAAACCGGGGTTCTGGCTGGCTTTGCCGGCCAGATTGCGGAAAGGCTGAAGGCATTCGTCCACCGGAGCTTCGCCGCTTTGCAGGCGGAACAGGCAGAGATTCACCAGTTTCGAGAGGGTGGGAGCGACCCGGGCGCTGGAGTAGCCCAGGATGGCTTGGCTGAGAAAATCGGTGCCTTGTTGAATGGATGCCTTCCACTGCTTTTTCGCGTCATCGGAAAGTTGCGAATAGGTTCCGAGGGTTTTGGCCTTCGTTAGTTCGAGATCGGCGGATTTTTCGAGGGCGGAATAGGCCGCATCCGAAACGGCAGCCGGAGGAGGGGAGACGGTGGGATCGGGATAGAGTTCGCGGAAAAGCTCGAAGGCCCGGCGGTAGGCCTGAAGGGCCTGGCTTTCATCCCGTTCCTCCGTGAAGACCGTTCCGCGTGCGAGATAGGCCACAAGGTTCCGGGGATCCTTCGGGTAGGTCCGGAACTGGTCCTCCTGCGCGGCGAACATCAGATCCTTTTTCTTTTCCCGGGCGTAGTTTTTCCAGATCCGCTCATACGCCTCCAGCCCGGAGGGGGAACCCGCCAGCTTGGTTGCCGCTTCCTTCCAGGCGGCCAAGGCTTCCTCGGGTTTCTTGGCGTCGTTCAGGGCATCGCCACGGGAGAGCAGGGCGTTCCCCAGACTGGGGGATTGCGGATAGGCTGCGGCAAATTTTTCGAAAGCCCCGGCGGCTTCAACAAACTTTTGCGACGTGCGGAGGGCATATCCCAGACGCAGGGCGGCATCCTCCTTGACCGAGGACGTCTTGGCGGTGGTGGAAAGTTCCGTCAGCTTGGCGATGCCTTCCGGGAATTTCTTTTCAGCGATCAGGGCCGTGGCGTAGAGGAGCTGGGTCTGTTCGGCGCTTTCGTCCGGAACCTTGCGCTTGCCGGACTTCACATCGGCCAGAAAGGATTCGTAGTACTTCAGGGCCTCCGCGCCTTTTCCGGATTTCTGGTAAGCGGTGGCGATGAACCGGGGGATTTCGTCGGCGTAGCGGTCGTCGGCGATTTTTTCCTGTGCGGATTTGAGCCGCCGGAGGGCCCCTTCGTAGTCTCCGTCCTCCAGCAAGGCCCGTCCGACCAGATAATCCACCAGGCCCTCGATCCCTTTTTCGGAAGGATACTTTTTGCGGTATTCCTCGACCAGCCGGTCGGCTTCTCCCGTCCGTCCCTGCAACGCAAAGGTGAGGATGATCTGCTGCTCTGCCGGTCCGACCAGATCCGCGCTGCCGTAGCGGGCGATCTGGCGGAAAACCAGGCGGGCCTCGTCATATCTTCGGGTCTGCAAAAAGGCCTGACCCAGCTGGAAGAGAGCTTGGCCGGAGAGGTCGGGCCGGTTTTTGATTTCCTCGATTTTCTGTTGGGCTTTCTGCATTCGCCGGAGTTTTTCCGGAGCCGGGGTGCTTTGGGAGGCAACCTCGGCCCGGAGCGGGGCGAGTTTTGCCTCCAGTCGGGCCAGGAGTTCCGTGCGACCCGGGATGGTCCGCAGCCGTTCGATTGCCTCGTTATATCGTCCGGCTGCCATGTCGAGGTTGGCCAGCTGCAGGGTGGCTTCGGTCGCGAGGGCAGGGTTTCCGGCAGAGGCGAGGCGGGCGTAAATCTGGCTGGCCCGGGCAACCGCCGCCTCTCCATCCGCCTTTTTGAATTCAGCGAGGAGTTCGCGTGCCCGTTGGGCTTCCGCAAAGCCTTGGAGGTAATCCAGCTCTTCGCCGAGTGACTTTTCCGTGTCGGCCTTCCTCGCCGCATCCAGATCCTTGCTGGCCTCGGCGTATTTGCCCTGCTGGACGTGCAGGCGGGCCTGGAGAAGGAGGATCTCCGGGACGGATTTTGATTCGGGGAAAGATTTGCCGAACTCCCCGGTGAGTTGGATGGCCTCTTCCAGATATTTTTTCCGGTCGGCCGACTTTTCCGGGCTCGCTTCGGCCTGGGCCGCGAGGGATTGGGCGAGGCAATACCCCGCCTCTTCCTTCACATCCTTCTCGGTCGTCACGGTCTGGACCTTTCGGTAGGCCGGAACCGCCTCCGTCCATTTGCCCAGATTGTAGTAAGATCGGGCCAGAAGAAGGTAGGCGCTCGGCAGATTCGGATCCTGGGGTTTGGCCTGGATGAATTCGTTGGCCAATTTCACCACCTCCTCGAACTTTCCGCCGTGGTAGGAATCGAGAATCTTTTTCGCCTGCTCCGTGTTGTCCTGCGCCCGGAGGGGAACGGCAAAGAGAAGGGCCACGACCAGGGCGGAGGGCCCGAAGGAGAAGGCGGCCGGTTTCATGGCAGGGGAAACCTTACGGGGTTCGCCATCTTTCCGCCAGCGGAACTACAGCGTTTTTGCCCTTGCTTCCAAGGGAGCTTTGTTGAAATACTCTCTTTATCGATGACTTTGTCTCTGCCTAGCGAAACGACGCTCGTATCTTGACCCTTCTGTTTTCTGATGCCCCCCTTTTTCCGCCTTTGAAGCCGCTCCGTTCCAAACGAGCCGGTTTCCATTCCTGATGCAGGAACTTCGGGCCAATCACCGGATCCGTGCGCGCGAGGTTTTCCTCGTGGACGCCTCGGGCCAGAAAATGGGCGTCGTCAATTTTAATGACGCCATGAATTCCGCCCGTGCGGCCGGACTCGATCTGGTTGAAGTCAACGGCAACAGCAATCCCCCCGTCTGCAAGATCCTCGATTTCGGGAAGTACCGCTACGAGATGGACAAACGGGAGCGGGAGTCCAAACGCCACAACCTCGCCGCCAAGGTGAAGGAAATGAAGTTTCACGTGAACATCGACCCGCATGACTACGCCACCAAGATGCGCCAGACCGAGAATTTCCTCTGGAAGGGGATGAAGGTGAAGGTGGTCATGGCCTTCCGGGGCCGGGAAATGCAGCACCAGGACCTCGGCCAGGCTCTGGTGAAGACCATCCGGGAGGATTTGAAGCTGGTGGCCGTGGCGGATTCCAACCCGAAATTGATTGGCAGAAACATCACGATGATGTTAAATCCTCTCCCCGCTAAGAAGCGGGTACGGCGTTGGACGACCGAGAAGGCCGAAGGGGCCTACGAGGAAGACGACAGCGAAACCGGAGGCCAAGAGGAAAACGAGGCCCCCCCCGTATCCAACCCGACACCCACCCCTTCCTGAGGTTTTTATGCCCCGCCCCATCTCCCGCCGGAAAACAAAAAAGTCGGCCGCCAAGCGCTTCAAAGTGACTGGCAGCGGCAAGATTTTGTTCGGCAAGCCGGGTCGCCGTCATCTGGCCTCCAGCAAGAACCGGAAGCGCATGCGTCGTCTGGGCAAGATCGCCGTGTTGGATAAGACCGACATGGCCCGGATCCTGGAAAACCTGCCCTTCCGCTAGGAGTTCACCATGCCCCGCGCCACGAACGCCCCCGCCTCACGCGAACGCCGGAAACGGATGGTCGCCAGCGCCGCCGGATACCGCGGCCGCCGCAGCAAACTTTTCCGTTACGCCAAAGATGCCCGGATGAAGGCCAAGTACTGGTCCTACCGGGACCGGAAGACCAAAAAACGTAATTTCCGCCACCTCTGGATCGCCCGTTTGAGCGCCGCCCTCAAGGCCCAGGGGATGAACTACAGCTCCTTTGCCGGAGCTCTCCGCAAGGCCGGAGTCGAACTCGACCGCAAGGTCCTGGCCGACCTCGCCATTCACGAACCCGCGGCCTTCGCTGCGGTGGTTCAAGCCACCCGCGCCTAACCCGCGGGACCACCCGTGTCCCGCCCATCTTCCCCGGATTTTGCGGGGATCCGCCAACAGGCTCTCACGGAACTTTCCGCCGCCGCCGATCCCGCTGCCCTGCAGGCATGGCGCAACCGCTACCTCGGCCGACAGGGGGAAACCCAAAAACTTCTCGATGGATTGAAATCCCTTCCGCCGGCCGAACGGCCCGCCGCCGGCAAAGCCGCCAACGATCTGCGCAAAGCGCTCGAAGAGGCGTGGGCGGAAAAAGGAGGAGGTGAGACGACGGGAACAGCCGCTGCTCCCGGGGAACTGGATCCCACGCTGCCGGGCAAACCCTATCCCTCGGGCGCCGTTCATGTCCTGACGCAGACGCTCGACCGGATCACCGACATCTTTCATCGGCTCGGCTTCGCCCTGGCAGATGGGCCGGAGATTGAGACCGAGCACCATAACTTCGATGCCCTCAACACCCATGCCGACCACCCGGCGCGGGACGAGCAGGACACCTTCTATCTCAATCTTCCTCCGGGACCGCACGGTCGGTGGTTGCTCCGGACCCAGACCTCCACCGTGCAGATCCGTGTTTTGGAAAACCGGAAACCGCCGATCAAGATCATCGCGCCCGGACGCTGCTACCGGCGGGACGAGGTGGATGCGACCCACGGGATTTTCTTTCATCAGGTCGAGGGTTTGTGCGTCGGCGAGGGGATCGGGTTGCCGCACCTCAAGGGGGTGCTGGAATATTTCTTCCGCGAACTGATGGGCGAGGGGACCAAGGTGCGGTTGCGGCCCCACTACTTTCCGTTCACCGAACCGAGCTTTGAGGTCGATTTTTCAATTCCCGGAAAAACGTTTCGAGGGAAAGAGTGGCTCGAAATCGCCGGGTGCGGACTGGTTCATCCCAACGTGCTGCGCGGGGTGGGGGTCGATCCGGAAAAATATACCGGCTATGCTTTCGGGTTGGGAGTGGAGCGGATCGCCATGGTCCGGCACGGGATTCCCGATCTGCGCCTCTTTTACGAGAATGATGTGAGATTTTTAAAACAGTTCGCTGCGCATGGCGCGGTGTGACGGAGAGAAGGGATTAAGGGGTTA
>CANEUY010000060.1 GCA_947442065.1 Verrucomicrobia subdivision 6 bacterium
ACGGGAACCGGCCGACCTTGAACTTCAGCTTCTTCTCCTTCGCCGCGGCTTCGGTCAGCCCAATGCTCGCGACTTGCGGTTGGCAGTAAGTGCAGCCCGGGAAAACTCCGACTTTCTTCGGTTGATACTTGGCATCAAAAATTCCGTTCACCGCCTCGATCGCCTCAAACGAGGCCACGTGGGCTAGCCAAGGCGGTCCGATGATATCCCCGGCCGCAAACACTCCCGCCATCGAACTCTTATATCGTCCGTCGACTTTCACATAGCCCCGGTCCAGATCCAACTTCACTCCCGCCTCCAGCGCCCCGTCCAGATTTGCCTGAACCCCGACCGCACAGAGCAACGCTTCCGCTTCGATCGTCTTGGCATTTTTCCCCGACAACTTCACCTTTACCCCGGAGGCCGAAGCGGTGACGCTTTCCATGGAGGTTTCGGCTAGGATTTCGATCCCCTGCTTGGCCAGGTTCTTGCCCAACAGGTCGGAAATTTCCTCATCCTCGATCGGCAAAACCCGCGGCTTCATCTCGACGAGAGTCACCTTCGTTCCAAACGAATTCAGGAAATACGCAAACTCCACTCCGATCGCTCCCGCCCCAAGAATAATGATGCTCTTGGGCTGCTTCTTCATCTCCAGCGCCTCGCGACTGGTCATCACGACCTTGCCGTCCACCTTCATTCCAGGGAGAACCCGCGGGAGACATCCGGTCGCCAACATGACATTCGTTGCCTCAATCACCTGACTCTTCCCGTCGGCCGTCTTCACCTTAATCTTGCGGTCTGTCCCCAACTTTCCCTCCCCAACCAGATAATCCACCTTCTTGGCCTTGAGGAGGAACTCGACTCCCTTCGCAATCCGGTCGGAAACGTTCCGGCTTCGCCCGATCACTTTTGCGAAATCAAAGGAAACTTTCCCCGTGGTGATTCCATACTCCTCGGCGTGCAGGATGTGCTGATAAACCTCGGCATTCTTAAGAAGCGACTTGGAGGGAATACATCCCCAGTTCAGGCAGGTTCCCCCCGCACGTTCCTTCTCGATGACGATAACCTTCTTGCCCAGTTGAGCCGCACGGATCGCCCCGACATAACCGGCTGGGCCTCCTCCTAAAACTGCCAGATCATAGGTCGCCATAAATTCCCCTTACATCAAAAGAACGCCGGGACTTTCCAGCACTTCCACCAACGCTTTGAGAAACTCACCCGCCATCAGGCCATCCACCACCCGGTGATCGGCCGAAACGGTCAGGCTCATTCTTTCGCCGGGAACAATCGCCCCGTTCGACGCCACCACGGGCTTTTTGACTGTTGCCCCCACAGCCAAAATTGCCGCCTGGGGAGGATTCAAGATCGCTGAAAATCTCTCTACTCCAATCATCCCGAGGTTGCTCACGGTAAAGGTCCCGCCCGTGTACTCCTCGGGCTGCAACTTTCCGGCTTTCGCCTTCGCCCCGAGATCCTTGGCTTCCCGGGCGATCGTCCGGAAATCCTTCGCATGGGCATTGCGGATCACGGGCGTGATCAACCCGTCGGGTAACGCAACCGCAAAGGCCAGATGCACCGCCCCATGTTGCCGGATGGAAGATCCTTCCCACGAGGAGTTGACCCCCGGAACTCTCCGAAGTGCCTCCACCGCCGCCTTCAAAACAAAATCATTCACACTCAGCTTCAACTTTTCCCCTGCCATTTCGAGCGCGACATTCGCCGAAGCCCGCAATTTGGCCAACGGAGCCGCATCCACCTCCCGTTCGACGTAAAAATGAGGAGCGGTGGTTTTGCTCTCGACCAAACGACGGGCGATCGCCGCCCTCATCTGGGAAACCGGACGAACCCCATCCTGCGCAATCGGCTTCCCACCAAAAATTCCAACCGAAACACGCCCCGAACCACCGCCGGCTCCTTCCACGTCCCGACGAACGATTCTTCCCCCGGGACCTGTGCCCGCCACCCGGGTCACATCCACCCCCTTCTCCGCTGCCACCTTCTTGGCCAACGGCGAAATCTTCACCCGACCCATGTTCACAGGTGGCACGGCAGGAGCCGCTGCAACCGCGGGCGCCGGAGCACTGCTGGTTGCAGTCTTGGCAACTGATGCAGCGGAGGCCACTGGAGCCGGGGCGCTGAAAGAATCGACCTTTTCCCCGGGTTCTCCGACGATGGCGATTCGTCCGTTGATCGCCACTTTGGAACCTTCGGGAGCGGAAATCTGTAAAATCGTCCCTTTGTCGTATGCCTCGAGATCCATCGTCGCTTTATCGGTCTCGACTTCGGCGATCACTTCGCCGGGCTTGATGGTATCGCCAACTTTTTTATGCCACTTGGCCAGTACGCCCTCGGTCATCGAGGGGCTCAACGCGGGCATGGTGATCTCTTTGGCCATAAGGATATTTGAAAGAGAGGAGTATGCCTTCCCGATTTGAAATCGTCGAGTGTGTTGTCACACCTCGGCTTCTTAAGAGGGACGTTTTTTTAGTAGCGCAGGACTTCCCTCAACGCGGCGGCGATCCGGACGGCCGTCGGCCGATGGGCCGCCCATAAATTGGGATGGTAGGGAATCGGCGTGTCCTTCGCATTCAACCTCTGCGGAGGTGCATCCAGCAGTTCAAACCCCTCGGAAGCCACCCTCGCCACGACTTCTGCCGAAGCCCCACCCCAAGGCCACGATTCTCCGACCGCCAGCAATCGTCCGGTGCGTGCCACACTCGCCAAAATCGTGTCCGTATCGAGGGGCTTCACCGTCCGCAGATCCACCACTTCAATCTCATGGCCCTCTCCCGCCAGTTCTTCCGCCGCTGCCAAAGCCTCGTGCACCATCGCACTATAGGCCACACAGGTTACATCCCGACCTGGGCGGGCGACGTGGGCACGGAATGCTGGAACCGCCTCAGAGGGCAGGGCCTCCGCCTTGAGGTGGTAATACAGCAGTTTGTGTTCACAAAAGACCACCGGATCCTCCATGCCAATCGCTTCGAGCAGCATGCTGTAGGCGTCCTCCACCGTGGCGGGCGTCATCACCACCAAACCCGGATAGTGCGAGTAAATCGTTTCCATCGATTGGCTGTGAAACGGTCCGCTCCCGGGAGTTCCACCGGACGGCAACCGCAACACCATCGGGCAAGGCCGCCCCGTCCGCCAATACGTCGTGGCCGCATGATTCAGCATCTGGTTTAGACCCACGGTGGAAAAATCGGCAAACTGCATCTCGACCACCGGCTTCATTCCCTCCATCGCCGCCCCGACCGCCAAGCCCACCATGGCATCCTCGGAGATGGGTGAATCAATCACCCTGCCCGGATATTTTTCGGCCAGATTTTTGGTCGCCTTGAAAGCTCCGCCGAATTTCCCGACATCTTGTCCATAGATGAAAACACTCGGATCATCCCGCAACGCTTTCTCTTGGGCGGCCCGGATCGCATCCAGATAAGTGATACTCATTCCTCGACCCACGCCTCCGCCGCCCCTTGGGTCCGGGTGGCCCGCCAATCCTCCTCGAACGGATCAGGCACCGGCTCCTCCGACGCCTTCTTCACCGCCTCCTCCACTTCCTGATGGGCCGCCTCCTTCCACTTCTCCCAATCTTTTCCCATTCCTCGATCTTGCGTCATTTTCTCCATCACGCTGAGGCAGTCCCTGCCCCTTTCGGAATTTTTCAGTTCTTTTTCGACATACAACCCATCGTCATGCTCGCCGTGACCGCAGAGCCGTAACAACCTTCCGACAACCAATTGCGGGCCGGATCCCTCTCTGGCCTTTTGCACCGCCCGGCCAAGAACATCCAGACAAGCCTCCGGATCGGTTCCGTCCACTCCTTCACCTTCAATCCCATATCCTTTCGCCCGGTCGAGAAGATCAGCACAGGCAAACTGCCGGTCCTTGGGGGTCGAATAGGCATAAGCATTGTCGGCCACAACCACCACCAGCGGTAATTTTTCGACCGCAGCCACATTGAGCCCTTCGTGAAAGGATCCGGTCGAAGTCGCACCGTCCCCGAGACAGGTCAGTCCCACACTGCCTTTCTCTTTTTTCATTCTTTTGGCCAACAGAACCCCCGCCGTGGCGGAAACCATTGCACCTAGGTGACTGATCATCGGCAGAATCCCGCGAGCAAGATCCCCCCGGTGAATATTCCCATCCCGCCCCTTCATCGGCCCCAGCCGCGACCCCAGATAAGTCCGCATCACATCGATCAACGGTTCCCCAAAGGCGAGTCGTCCCGCCATGTCGCGTATCAAAGGAGCAAAAACATCCCCCTTCCGCAAAGCCACTCCACCAGCCGCACTTAAAGCCTCCTGCCCCCGGCCCAGATAGACGCCCCCCACAATCCGTCCCGCCCGATAAAGACTCGCCAGTTTGTCTTCGGCAAAACGGGCACGAAGCATGGCTCGTCCAAAACTTTCCCAAGAATCGTGAGGGGAGGCTGAAGTAGACCGCTTCACCGCGCCAGCTGTACGGGTGGCCATGGCCTTAAATTACCCGCTTCCTTTCTTTCGCCAAGCTTACGACCCTTTAAATCGCCCAATTCGCGTACATCTTTTCCATCGCCCGCCGCAATCCAGCCGCCGTTCGGGGTTCTGAAAAAACCCCCTGATACATCGGCAATCTCTCAAGCAAACGCACAAGTCTCCGGGCCAAGGATTCCATCATTTGTTCCTGAAATCTGCCCTTCACTTCCCGCCCGCCGACCAACATCGCTTTCACCTGAACCGAAGGAACCAGCAGGGCCGCCACATTGCCCTCCGCCACCGCCGAGGCCGAGCGACGTCGACCGGTCAAAATCGAAAGTTCCCCAAGAATCTCCCCCGGCCCCAACCTTGCCAAAAGCAAGGGATCCCGCCCCCGAATCCTCTTCTCCACCCTTACCTTTCCGGATAAAATCACGAAAAGTTCACGTGCCGATCCCCCCTCCAAGACCATGACCTCTCCTTTTTTAAAAATCTTTTTTCTGGCTCCCGGAAAGATCCGAATCCAAGCGGCGGGCTTCATTTTCATGCCCTAATTTCTAGACGAGTTTCCGGTGTTCCACCAGTCTCCACGATGATCTCTTCCTCCCCCGGCACCCGCGAGCGCAGCCTGCAACATGCCCTCCTCTTTTGCCTCCTCGATCTTTGCCTCATGGGAACGGCAGCCTACTTTTCAAGCTCGGTCACGATTCTAGGGGATGTCCTAAAGGAGTTTACCGACTTTCTCTCTGTTCTGGCCGCCGTCCTCACCATCCGCGCCGTCCGTCGCTCCCCCGATCATCAGTTCACCTACGGGATCGGAAAACTGGAAAATCTGGCCAGCCTCACGATCGGCGTGGCCATGCTCGCCTCCGCTCTCTTCATCACTTGGAGGGCGACTCATCATTTGCATGAACCAAGAGTGGCACATGGAACCCTTCCCGGAATTTTGATTTTTGGACTTTATAGCATCATTGGTTACGGAATTTGTTTCCGAACCCGACGACTGGCCCGGGAACAGGCCTCCATCATCATGGAATCCCAGGCTCGCCTCTGGTTTTCCAAGGCCAGCTTCGATGCCGTGATGGGCTCCGCCCTGTTGGTCGCCTACTTTTTTCAAACGGAATCATGGAGTTGGTATCTTGACCCTCTTGCCTCTTTGCTCGGGGTGCTTTTCATGCTCCATGCCGCTTGGGCCATGGCCTCCTCCTCCGTTGTGGACCTGCTCGACGCCACCGTGGAGGAAACAACCCAACTCCGCATCCTGCGCCAACTCGTCCAACGTTTGGACGATTACGAGCGTCTGCACAAAATCCGCACCCGCCGCTCCGGCCCGCATGTCTACGTGGAAATCTTTCTCGAGTTTGATCCCCTTCTTTTGATGGGGGAGGTGCAAAGACGGATCGATGCGATCCGCGGAGCTTTGGAAGGGGCGGTTCCCGGTTCGGATGTCTCGATCCGACCGACGACGACTCCGCCGACCTAAGGGTTATTTCTTCCGAGTCTTGGCCTTGGGCCGACCCCGCGTCAGCCATCCGGATTCAAAATAATCCCGCAATCCGTCCTCGAGACTGTACTTGGGCCGGATTCCCAAATCCCGTTGGGTTGCCGACATATCCGCCTCCGTATGGGGTTGGTAAAAGGGATAGGGACACGGGAAATACTCCGGCTTGAATTTCGTCCCAAGGACGCCGTTCAATCCCTCGACCATTTCATTAAAACTTCTCGGTTGGCCCGACCCCGCATTCCACACCCCCGTTTTCCCCGATTTCATCGCCGCCACGGTCATGGAGACGATGTCTTTGACGTAAACAAAATCCCGCTTCTGCTCGCCGTTCTTAAAAATTCTCGGACGTTTTCCGAGAAGCATCTGCCCGGCCAAATGCCAAGCCATGCTCGCCGGCACCCCTTTGTGCCCCTCGCGGGGTCCGTACACATTGAAATACCGGAGCCCGGCAATCTTCCATGAAGGTTCTTCTTCCCGAATCTTCCGGGCCAAATTCTCCAACTGAACTTTTGAAAAGGCGTAAGCGTTCGCCGGCGCCAAAGGATCTCCGATCCGGTTCACCCCCGCCCGGATTCCATAAGTCGCGGCGCTGGAGGCATACACGATCGGAGTCTTTTCGGGGCGGAGATAGTCGAGCAACCGACGGAATCCCTCGACATTGTCATGCGTCTGGATTTTTTGATCCTGCAGGGTCGTGTCCGTGATCGAAGCCAGATGGAAGATCGCATCCGGCCTTCTTCCCCGAAATTCCGCATCCCAATCCAACCGGGAAATGTCCGCCGCCACAAAATCGCCCCGATACCCCTCGAGGTTGGGAAAGGATCCACTGCGGAAATCATCCAAAACCGTGAGTGAGGCTTCCGGGAACTCCTCTTGGAGCCGTAAAACAAGATTCGATCCAATAAAACCACTCCCTCCCGTGATCCAGATATGTTTCATAGTTTTTAATGTTATATAGATAAAAAGTATTCCCAAACAGAAAATTCGTGTTTACATATCCTCCAGAAAACCAAAATACTATTGCCCATGAGACTACCCATGATCAACTTAAGAAAGACGCGAGAGACAAATCGTCTCCTGACCGTCCTCCTTGCCTTGGTCATGACTTTGCCTTGGACGAGTACAGGTTGGTCGGGAACAACCATCAACGACTCGGGCGTCCAAGCCCCTGTTTCCGGATCCTCCCGCCTCTTTGGCGAGGATGTGGTCAGCCTCTCGGCCGAAACAGCCGGCCTCTTCTCGATCAATAACTCAAACAATTATCGTTATCTCCCCCAACTCATCACCGTGGGCTGGCAGTTGGATCAAATCGGAAATGAAGGCTGGAACCGCGGCAATACCGAATTCCTCTTCAGCGGCATGTACGCCCCCGTAATCCATGGTCCCAATCCCTGGTTCACCGGGGGCCTCCTCGGTCCTCGCTACAACTTCATCCAGGAAGGATGGCCCGTTGTCCCTTACCTCGAATCCAGGGTCGGTTTCATGTTCACGGATGCGACCGGCGCCCCCAATTCCCAAGGACAGGACTTCTGCTTCAGCTTCACGATCGGAACAGGAGTGAGAATCCCAGTCATGGATCAACTCTCCGTCAATCTCGGCATCCTTTACCAACATATCTCCAACGGCGGCCTCTCCGAGCCAGACAATGAAAATGTCGGACTCGACTCCATCGGGCCGACCCTCTCGGTCACCTGGGCATTTTAATCCCCCGATTGCCCCTCCCCTTGGGGAGTCATCGCCCTCCACAGCACTTCGAAAAAAGTCTGTTTTTCCCAACTTATTCACATATCACATAGGAATTCCGAAATCTCTGTTGGTTAGGTAGATAATATTTATTAGATTATTTGGATTATTGGTTTTCTTACAACTTATCCACATATAGGATTTACTCCCTTCCCATGCTCGAAACCCGTGATCTCCATAAATCGTATGAAGCTGGCGAAGCCCGTGTCGATGCCTTGCGTGGCATCACCCTGAAAATTCTTCCCGGCGAAATCGTTGCCATCACGGGACCCAGCGGTTGCGGAAAAAGCACTCTCCTCCATATCCTCGGCGCCCTCGACACCCCCACCTCTGGCCAAGCTTACCTCGAAGGTCACCCCCTCCACTCTCTGAGCGACGATAAACTCACCGCAATCCGACGACTAAAAATCGGTTTCGTTTTCCAATTCTTCCACCTTCTCCCCACCCTCACGGTCGAAGAGAACGTTCTCCTCCCCCTCCTTCTATCCGGCCGGGTCAAAGCCCCGGCCCGGACCCGTGCCCGTGAACTCCTTGCCACGGTCGGCCTCAGCGATCGCTCCCATCACAGGCCCCATCAACTTTCAGGAGGCCAACTCCAACGAGCCGCCTTGGCCCGAGCCCTCATCCACCAGCCCTCGATCCTTCTCGCCGACGAACCCACAGGCAACTTGGATTCCACATCGAGCACCA
>CANEUY010000061.1 GCA_947442065.1 Verrucomicrobia subdivision 6 bacterium
CTTCGGGTTGTCAGCCCGGTGGGTGGGTTGGATTTTGTTGGGGGTCTATAGTCTGACCTATTTCGCGGGGAGAGATTGGGCGGGGGGGATTCAAATGTGGGTTTCCGCCTTCCTTGCGGTGCTGTGGGTCCGGCAGGGCGGGGTGCAGTGGCCGAAGATTTCCTTTGCTTCCAAGACCAAAACCCAAGCAAAAAAGAAAACGGCGACCCGGAAACCGGCCAGTTCCATTCCGGTGGAAAAAGTGGATGCAATTCTCGAGAAGATTTCCAAGGAGGGGATGGGATCCCTGACGGTGGCGGAGAAAAAGTTGCTGGAGGAGACACGGGCCAAGCTTTTGCAAAAAGATCGGCAAATTCCCCCCGTCCGCTAGCCCGAGAGAATGGCACTCATCGTCCAGGAGGAAGCGGCGGGCCGGATCGACTGGAGCAACTGGCAACCGAAGGAAAAAGGGACACTCTGTTTTGTGGTCACGCAAGGGAGGATTTTGTTGATTGAGAAAAAGAGGGGATTGGGACAAGGAAAGGTGAACGGGCCCGGAGGAAGAATTGAGCCGGGCGAGACGGCGGAGCAGGCGGCGATTCGGGAGACACAGGAGGAGGTGGGGATCACGCCGACGGGGGTTGAATGGGCGGGAGAGTTGAGTTTTCAGTTTCGGGACGGCTACGCGCTGCACTGTGTGGTGTACCGGGCCTCGGGCTGGCACGGGGAATTGATCGAGACGGATGAAGCCAAACCATTTTGGATGGGGACAGGGGAAATTCCGTACGAGCGGATGTGGGCGGATGACTCGTATTGGATGCCGAAACTGCTGGTGGGGGAAAAGTTTCGGGGGTGGTTCGAATTTGACGGAGACCGGATGGAGTGGTCGAAAATGGAGAAAGCATGAGTCGCCGGGTTCTGGTGACGGGGGCGGCGGGTTTCATCGGGTATCATCTGAGCGAGCGGTTGCTCAAGCAAGGGGATGAGGTTGTCGGCCTCGACAACCTGAACGATTACTATGACGTGAAGCTGAAGGAAGCGCGTCTGGCGCGGTTACAAAGGAGCCGGGCCTTCCGTTTTTTAAAGACCGATCTGGGGGATCGGACAGGGGTGGAGAAGATTTGGCATGAGGTGAAGCCCGAGGTGGTCGTGCATCTGGCAGCCCAGGCGGGCGTGCGGTACAGCCTGACCCATCCGCATGCCTATGCGCGTAGCAACCTGGAGGGGATGTTGGATGTGTTGGAGGCGTGCCGGGCGGAGAAGACGGAGAATCTGATTTTTGCGAGCTCCAGTTCGGTCTATGGACTGAATCAGAGCCTGCCGTTTTCCGAGCGGGACAATGTGGATCATCCGGTTTCGCTCTATGCCGCGACGAAGAAGGCAAACGAGCTGATGGCGCATTCCTACGCGCATCTTTATGGGATTCCTTGCACGGGGCTGAGATTTTTCACGGTGTACGGACCGTGGGGCCGGCCGGACATGGCCTATTACAAATTCACCCGGGCGATTTTGGAAGGGAAAGAGATCGAACTTTACGGGGAGGGGAAAATGCAAAGAGACTTCACCTATGTGGATGACATTGTCGAGGCAGTTGCCCGATTGACCTCGAAGCCGGCAGTGGGGAATCCGAAGTGGGACGGGAAAAATCCGGATCCGGCCACCAGTCTGGCGCCGTACCGGATTTACAATATTGGGAACAACGCTCCGGTTGAGCTGGCGCGTTTTGTT
Organism: Verrucomicrobia subdivision 6 bacterium; assembly: GCA_947442065.1. Taxonomy (GTDB): domain Bacteria; phylum Verrucomicrobiota; class Verrucomicrobiia; order Methylacidiphilales; family Verrucolacustridaceae; genus Verrucolacustris. The sequence goes on from CANEUY010000061.1 coordinate 1,708, forward strand.
TCAGCTATTGAGGCCGCTACAGGCAAGAAAGCCAAAATTGTAAAAAAACCGGTTCCACCGGGGGATGTTCTGGCGACGGCCGCTAGGGTGGATGATTTAGCAGCGGCAGTAGATTTTCGGCCGAAGACCTCGATTGAGGCGGGGATTCAAAAGTTTGTCGATTGGTACCGCGGATACGCGGGACTTTGACGGGAAGAGGGTCTGAAATACCGATTCGGCAGGCCACTTGGGTTCCAAGGGGCCTGCCGAGAGGGCGAACCGAGGTGAATTATTTGGCTTTTTTGAGGAGAGGGAGACCGGTGCGCTCGTTTTCGGTCACGACGTAGCCTTCGGGAAGGGCATCGACGGCGCCGGCGCCGGGGGCGGAGGCGAAATAGTAAAGGGTGACGGTGGCTCCGCCACGGAGGGTCTGTTGGCGGCTGTGGAGGAAGTAAGTTTTTCCGTTTTTCTTGCTGGCGCTGCTGAATGGCATAGAGGTTTCTCCTTTGGTTGTGCGACCGGACTGGCCGCTAGGGGTTAGATTGCGTTCCGGTGGAGATTTGAAAACTCTTTTATTCCACTTCCTCACAATGGACGGGGAATGGTTTCTCGGCTTGCCGAGGTCGGGGACTGGAGCAGAATTAACCCATGATCACACGACGCGGATTCCTTGGTTTGATTCCCGGGCTCGGTTTGGCCAAGAGCTGGGCCGGAGCCGCCGGAGAGATTCCGACGCGGAAGTTCGGCCGGCATGAGGAGCAGGTCACGGTGGTGGGGTTGGGGGGGCATACCCTTTATCTTTCCGGATCGGATGCCGAGGCGACCCGAATCGCCCATGCAGGCGTGGATCGCGGGATCCGTTTTTTTGACAATGCCTGGTGTTATCATCAGGGCGAAGCACAGGTCCGGATGGGGAAGGCCTTGGAAGGAATCCGCGATAAGGTCTTTTTGATGACCAAGTGCTGTTCTCACCAGAAGCCCCTGCCTGAGGGTGGGAAAGAAGGGGCGATGAAGATGTTGGAGGAGTCCTTGCAGAGATTGCGGACCGACCGGATCGATTTATGGATGTTGCATGAACTCAAGGGGCCGGCGGAAGTGGAGAAGTTTTACGGGCCGGGCGGTGCGGCCGAGGCGTTTGATCTGGCGAAGAAACAGGGCAAGGTGCGGTATTTGGGGTTCACCGGACATACGGATCCCGCAATGCATCTGAAGATTCTTGCCGGAGGCTATCCGTTCGATGCCTCACTCCAGCCTGTCTCGGCGTTGGGGACGTTGGACTCCCGGAAGTTTGAGACGGAAGTCATTCCAGAGCTGGCGAAAAGAAAAATAGCAGTCATCGGCATGAAGGGATTTGGCGGGAGTAAGCGGTCGAGCGAGAAGGGGCTGATGACGGCGGAAAAAGTGATGCGGTACTCGCTGAGTTATCCGGAAGTCTGCACCCACCTCATCGGGGTGGAAAAATTTGATTATGTCGAACAGGCGGCGGTGGCGGCCACGAAGAGTCCGATGAATGAGGACGAGAGAAAAGCTTTCGTGGCCTGGTGCGACCGGATGGGTGGGGCGGAATATGCGATGCATTGCCAACCGGGGCATCGGGATGGTTCGAGTTGCTGTGGCGGCTCGGTCGTGGCCTGAACCGATTTCCGGGTGAAATTTTTCTTTTTGGTTTTGGGCTACGCGGCCTCGATGGCCGGATCCAATCTTCTCTTCAAAATGGCTGCCTCCAGGAGCGGAACGGAGTGGTGGCTATGGTTTTTGGCTGGGAATGTGGCGGGGTTTGGATGTCCGGTACTGATCACCTACGCCTTGCGTGAGGAGAGTCCGCAACTCGTGTATGCCTTCACGCTCGGATCGGGTTTTGTGCTGTTGCAGTTGGCCGCTTGGTGGTGGTTCAAAGCACCTGTCACGGCCATGCAATTGGGCGGTCTCGCATTGACGGCGGTGGGGTTGGTGATGTTGCAGTTGGGCCGAGCTTAAAGAGATCCGACGGCCAGTGCGACGGCCGCGAGAAGAAGGGCTGCACCCGTCAGGCGGAGAATAAGAATACGGCGATCGTTCGCGGCGGCACCTCCCCCTGCGGCTCCCTCGAGCAGAACGGCCCAGAGCCCACGGGCGGCGTAAACGACGTTCGTGGCAGTGGCATGGCCGAAAATTCCGATGACCAAAATCACCAGGGATGTTTGAAAACCGATCACGGCAGAACCGGCCAATATGCCGGGCCGGGAGGGAGGTGGCAGAAGGGTATGAAGGGAGTTGGGGCGAGAAAGTTTGGGAAGAAAGAGCAGGGGGGTCAGGAGGGCGAGGGTGGAGAACATCAGGGGTTGAAACCAGCCGACACCTAAGAGGCGGGCAAATTTTTGGACGATGATATCGGTCAGGGCAAAAAAGAAGGCGGCAAGGAGGGCCCAGAGAGTCGTGGCGCGGTCGAATTTTCCCGGCCACCACGATTTTGCCGAGGGAGTGGGAGTGATGGAAAGGAGTGTGATGGCCAGGCTGGTGAGGACGGCTCCAGCCATCAATCCCGGGGTGATTGGGTCCTCCAAAAAGAAGGAGGTCAGAACAGCAACAAAAACTGTTTTTGTTCCGAGAAGGGGGGTGGCGTGGGAGAGGTCTCCATGAGAAAGGGCGCGGATGGCGCAGGTGCGCCCCACGAAAAGGGCGGTTCCTGCGAGAATGGCACCCCAGAATCCGGAGGCGTTGGGATGCCCCGGAAAAAAGAAAACCAGGGGGGCGGACCAGCCGGCCATCGCAAGGTTCGAGAGGGCGGTGACGATGCCTGGGCGGGCCCCGCGGCGTAGGCCCAGCTTCAACCCCCACGAGCCGACGGCGTAAAGCAGCGAGGCGAGAAGGGGCAGGGCCAGGGGCATTCGGGGAGAATGCACCCAAAGGCTTTGGGGCGCAAAGGCCCAGACTTGCTTGTGGGCGCCGGGGTCGTTAGGAAAAGAGGGTGATTCGTGAGTTTATTCCGGTTTTATTTTCGCTGGGGATGGCGTTGGCGATCGCCTTGGGAGGGATCGGGCTGGGGATCGTTCTTGGAAAGGTGGGGCGAAGAAACAAGGGGAAGGATATGGCGTATGAGTGCGGGAAGGATCCGATCGGTTCCCCTTCGGCCCGGTTCTCGGTGAAGTTCTATCTCGTGGCGATGATTTTCATTCTGTTCGATATTGAGGTGATCTTTATGTACCCATGGGCGGTCAGTCTGATGGGATTCAAGGAAAGCGGAATGGGCTGGCAGGTTTTCGGAATGATGCTGGCGTTTGTTCTGCTGGTGGAGGTCGGGCATCTCTACGCCTACAAAAAAGGCGTGTTTGAATGGAACCGACGGGGCTAAGGCGGACTAGAGTTTCAGGACCACGGGGTCACCGGCTTTTATACCCAGCTCGCGTGCAGCGTTCCCCTTGTTGACGGCAATTTCAAACTCGCCATCGCTGTTGATGAGGGCGAAGGGTCGGTCAGCGGGGGCTTCGGCGTAGGTCCGGAGGAAGGGAACGGAAAGATTTTTTCCTTTGATTGTCACACTAAGGAGTTGGCCGGGCTTCAGCTTGGCGATTTCCGACCCGGGGATGTTGGTCAAAATATTTCCATAATGGTCGACATAAAGAACCTGACCCTTGGCCAGATTGGCCATGACCGTTGCGGTGTTGCGGGGCAGGCGAAGAATCTTTTCCGCTTTGGGTCCGCAGGACTCCATGGATTTGGAACCAACGAGACGGGCGGCGACCGGGCCGAAGATGTCCCGGGCGTGAAAAGTGGAGGAGACTCCCGGAGTATTTTGGTTGTTCAGGGTACGGGCTTCGGCAACGCCTTCCCGGGCGAGGACTTCCGTGAGAATGCCGTTGTCCGGGGCGACAAAGATATGACCGGAGGCGGTGCGGACAGCGACCCCGCCACGGTTGGAGCCGACACCGGGATCGACCACGGCAACAATGATGGTGCCGGGAGGCAGCGTGTGGGTTGACTTGGCGAGGAGATACGAAGCCGCGGAGATGTCGAAGTCGGCATTTTCGTGGGAGAGATCAAGAATTTCTGCGGAGGGAGCGATGGTTTTAATGGCCCCTTTGAGCTGGGCGACATAGGGATCGCCCGACCCGAAGTCGGTGAAGAGGGCCACGAGGTTGCTCACGGGATGGGAAGATTGGCATCCGGCAAGCCAAGGGGAAAGGGCAAGGAAAAGAAGGAGGATACGGTGCATGGATTATTTCTTTCCGGTTTCGCCCGAATTGATCAGTTCCCAGAATTTTGGATTTTCGGCAAGAACCTCGTCTTCCGAAAGGGGGAGTTGGGAGCGAAAGGCGAAGTCCTTCAGGGAGTTTTTGTGGAGAACGCGGTGGATGATCAGGCCCTTCTCCGTTTTCTCAAAATAGATTCGGTATTCGTCCGCCCTGTACCGGTACAGGGTGCGGTCCGGCCGTCGGACGATGCCAAAGCGGTCAGGATGTTTTTCGAGGAAATCAGAGGTGAGGACATCAAATTCGCGAAGGACCTCCACCTGAAGAGGGGTGGGTAATTGGGTGATTTCAGCCGAGCTGGCAGGAGAAAAGATGATCTGAAACGAAGCCATGTGCATATAAAACTTAACGGGAGGAGGGGGAGAGGTCGAGAGCGGAGGCGCCGGTTTTAGCGTGCGTGGAGCGATGAATTTCCTTAAAGCCAAGGGGTGAAAGTTCATCCTGCAGGCCGGTTGATTGTTATGGGGTTGCCCGGACCCGAGCTAACCGACGGTTTGAGGGATCTGATTCGTCGGGTTCAGCCCGGGGGATTTATTTTTTTCACCAGGAACATGGCCGAACCGGGGCAGTTTCACGGGCTCGTCAAGGAGTGTGCGGATCTACTGGAACATCCGGCAATCATGACCGTGGATCAGGAGGGGGGAAGGGTGGCCCGGTTGGCGGTGATGGGGGAACGACCCCCGTCGGGAGAGGAACTGGCACGGGCGGGGAAAGAGGAATGGTTTTATGAGCACGGTCGGTTGACCGGGCGGGTGATGAAGCTGGTGGGACTGAATCTGAATTTGGCACCCGTACTCGACTATGCGCCACTGGAGCGGTCGGGGATCGACAATTCACTGGCGGGGCGTTGTTTTGGGGAAAACCCCCAGGAGGTGATTCGACGGGCGGGAGAGTTTTTAAAGGGGATGCAGGAGGAGGGGGTGAAGGGAACGGGAAAACATTTTCCCGGATACACCTTTTGCGGATTGGATCCGCATGGGGATTTGCCTTTGGTCGACCGGACGAAGGCGCAGATGGAGGAGGAGTTGTCGGTTTTCCGTGAGGTGGGTCAGAAGTGTGATTCGGTGATGGTGGGGCACGCGCAGTTTCCCGCTTGGGGAAAGGACTCGGGGCCGGCCAGTTTGAACCGGGACATTGTCACCGGACTTTTAAAAGAGACGCTGGGGTATCGCGGTTTGGTCATGACGGATGATCTGGAGATGGGGGCGATTGCCAACCGATATGGGAGTGCGGAGGCCACCCGGCGTGCGGTGCGTGCGGGAGAGGAGATTCTGTTGATTTGTCATAATCCGGCGTGCGTGGAAATCGCACGGGATGCCTTGGCGGAAATGCCGGAGAAGGAGTGGTCGGGTGCGGTGGCCTCCGTGGAGAAATTTGGGAAGACGTTGCTCAGCCCATCCTCTGTGTTTGACGCCAAGGGATGGCGGGAAGCAAATCAGGCAACGCGGGAACTTAGGGAAAGAGTGCAGGCCGCCGGAGGAAAAAACTAAAACCGATAGAGGAAGTAGCCTTCCACACTTTGGGTGGAGGTGCCGTTGTTATTCTGGACGAATTGGAAAAAATTGCCCCCGGTAAAGTCCTGAGCGCCAGTCCCGGTGTATTTGTAATAAAGGCCGGCTTGCATGTTGTCCGCAAAGGGAAAATCCAGACCGAATTGGCCGGAGTAGGCAAAAGATAGAGCGGTGCTGATTCCGTCCGAGTCTTCGAGGGAGACGCCTTGCAGGGAGGTGGTTTGGGCGGCGGAAACCATTCCGCCCACGCCAAATCCTGCCGAGATGGTGAATTGGGGATGGATGGGAATGGTGAAGAGGAAGTTTGCGAGAATGGGAACCTGGTAATAATCGCCAACCAAAGAGGCTTGGTCGTTCTGTGAAACCGTTTGGCTGCCCACATTCAGACTGCCCTGCGTCGGTTTCAAATAGTTGATGGTGTTCACCATAAAGCCGGGGGCGAATTCGAGAGCAAACCATTCGGTGATTCGAGTGCCGATAGGGCAATCCATGCGGAAGCCCGGATTATAGGCGAGGGTGGCTGCGCCGCTGCTAATGCTGGTTCCACCCGATGTGCCGGAGAACTGGTTGATGTCCGTATCCGAAACCAGGGAAATTCCAAGAGCGGGAGCCACATACCAATCCAGTCCGGCAACCTCCTTCGATTCCTCTTTGACCCATGGGGGAACATAATTTTCCTCATTCATGGGAGCAGCCGAGGGTGCGGCCATCGGGGTTTGAGCTTGGCAAATCGCTCCCATCAAAAAGGAAAGACCAAGAAGAAATGAGCAAAATTTCACTTCTCTGGCATGCAGGGGAATCGAAGCCACGTCGAGAAAGGGGAGGCCCGCTTGTGAGATAAAATGCC
>CANEUY010000062.1 GCA_947442065.1 Verrucomicrobia subdivision 6 bacterium
AGCTTTTATTTTTGTGGATCGGCTTTTTAACGAGGCCAACCAATCCGGGCCCTCGGCTTGCCGCAGGTCGCTTCCAGTTTGAATCGAAACCGTGACGCCCCCGGTAATCCTGTGATAATACCACATCCCACCCATGTTTCCTAAAACTTCCTGCACCCTCCTTCTCTGCCTTGTACTATTTGCCCAAGGCTTTGCCACAGAATGGGATCCAATGATGGATCCCCCGCTGGGACTGGCCCTTCCCCTCGAGGTCAAAAACAATCGGGTCGTTCTGTCCCAGGACCTTCTTCTGACTCCGGACAAGATTCTTCCCGCGGGGACCGTGCTTCGCACGATCTTCCGTCCCGTCACACTTGCCGACGGCGAGGAAAAAAGAACCAAACGGGGCGTGGATGAAGAAGCATTTTCCCGCGTTCAACCCAAGGTCACCACGAAAGACCTTATGACGGAAACGGAACGGAAAGTCATGGACCGGGCCTACGGAACCGTCTGGACCAATCCGATCGAATTCCGTCGAATCGTCGAACTCAGCCTCCCGGAAAATCTTCGCTTCGTTCTGGAACCCGCTCCCGGCGTTACCCCACCCCCCGTGGAGATTCCCGATTTTCCCGAAGGCCTCTGCATCGTCGGGCACCCCACTCCCCAGATCCTCTCCGTCCTCAAGGAAAGCCGCGGGGCCAAAGCTGGACTCCGGGGCGGCGACATCATTCTGGAAATTGCCGGCCAACCCGCCGGAGAAAATCTCACCGAGTTTTCGTCCCGCTTCAAAGCCGCCCGCGAAAATGCAGCAAAAAAGAGAGCCGATTTACGAGTCAAGGTCCGCCGATCGACGGGAGAGACGGAATCCCTGCTGATCCATATCCCACCCACCTGGAACAGCGGATTCGAAGAGTGATTCTCAGGCTTGGGAAACCAACTGAATCCGTTCAACGGAATCCACTGTGCCCTTTCCCAAAAACCCCTCCACTCGCCCCAAAAAGGGCCCCGGCTCATCCGTCAGAAAAATCTTTAGCCGTCCTTTTTCCTGAATCCCGTTTTCGGATGCCCGCATGGAATCCGCACAGGCTTCCGACGAATCCACCAGCTTGACCCCGGGTCCTAGGACCTTCGCCAAAACCCCCTTCAGCAACGGGTAATGGGTGCACGCCAAAACCAATACCCGGATCTTTTCCTTCATCAGGGGTTGGAGATATTCCCGGACTACCTTTTCCGTGACCTCCCCATCCAACCATCCCTCCTCGACCAAGGGAACGAGCAACGGAGTCGCTCGGGCAAAGACTTTCCAGCCCGGTCGCTCTTTGGCCAAAGCCTGTTGATACGCACCGCTGGCAATCGTAGCCGAGGTCCCAATGACGCCGACCGGCCCCTCGGCGGATGCAGCCAGTGCAGCCGCCACACCCGACTCAATCATTCCGTGCAAAGGCACGCCAACACCGGGGCGCAGGCTTTCCACCGCCAGTGCTGAAGCCGTGTTGCAAGCCACCACCATACGATCTGCCCCTTGGGCCTTCAAAAAAGAAATGATTTCCCGACTGTAGCTCCTGACTGTTTCGGGCGACTTGTTCCCGTACGGAACCCGTGCCGTATCCCCCACATAGAGAATATCCCTTTTCGGGAATGCCACCCTCAAGGAGCGGACAACCGTCAACCCACCAATTCCGGAATCGAAAACCCCAAGTGGCATGGACTACTCTTTCTTCTCCGTTGAAACAGGCAAGGCCTTCCTGATCTCGGGCTCCACATTGGTTTTTACGATCGGAGCCGAAGCAGGTTGAGGGGTGGAAACCACGCCGGAATTGGTGCTTTTGGGACGAAAACCCGGAACTTCCTCCAAACGCTTGGTCGACTGCCCTGCCCCAGACGCCAAGGGATTGATGGAATTCGTGACCAACTTCAACCGGGCCACAGCCTCCGGACTTTCCTGGGACCGTTTATAGGCCTGAATCCCCTCAAAAACCCATGACGCGACCTGCTGCCGATACGCCTCCGTTCTCAAATCGGCTGCCTCCCCGGGATTCGATAAAAACCCGCCTTCCACAAGCACTGAGGGAGAATTCGCCAAACGCAACACCTTGAAACGGGCCCGCTTCAGACCTCGATCCATGGGGGCATTGGTTTTGGCCAGAACCGCCGCACGATGAATCGCCTGAGTCAGCAGAAAGTTATGATGGTCGTACTCGTTTCCGGGCCACACCTCATCCTCATCCCCGAAAAAAGATCCTCCCGAGGAAGTAGACGGAGCAAACTGGGGTGAGAGGCTGTACGTTTCCCACCCTTCAGAGGAACGGCTGGAATCCTCATTCAGATGAAGGCTGACGAAAATATAGCCCGGGTGATCATCCGCAAGTTTCGATCGGTCCCCGTGATCCACATAACGATCTTTCGTCCGGGTGAGAACCCAAGGAATCCCCGCCTGATCCAACAATCGGACCAGACGCTTTGCAATGTCCAGATTGGCTGTTTTTTCACTCAAGCCCCGGGCCGCCCGGGTGCCCTCATCTCCTCCTCCATGTCCGGGATCCACCACCACTCCCTGAACCGGCCGTCTGGGGACCTCCACATTCGGACGCAAAAGAGGATCGAATGTCTTTACCAAATCCACTTTTGGAATGAGGATTTTTCCATCGTTCTGCCGAATGGAATGACTCAGCCAATACCGGGAACCCTTCCATCTCATTTCACGGCTGTCCAAGGTCAGTTGCATGGATCCCATCGGGGAAGTCAGATCAAACGGCCGATTGTTTTCAATCGGCTCGGCAATTTTGAATCCGTAAAATTTCGCAAAGGAATCGAGGGAAACATACTCCACCCGGCCAACCTTTACCTTCTCCCAAGTCTCCGAAGCCTGTAAGGCCGCGGTCATTCCGATCAGAAAAACCAAGCTGCGGATCATGCTCTCCCTCCGAAGGGTCGATGATCAATCAACCGGATTTTCCCAATCCATGCTGCCGCACAAAACTGCCTCCCTGCCACCTCGGCATACTCCAATCGGATCCCCCCCACCTTGCGCAGCAGGTTCCTCAGAAAGGAGGGTGCCTTTCGGGGACCTTTTCTCGCGGCGAGGCGGACTGCCGTTGCCCATTTCCCGGCCAGTTCCCGTTGTGCGGGATTCAGACGAAGATTCCGCGAACTCATTGGAAGCCCGTCTCTCTCCCGAACGGTCGGATGACGCAAGATCCTGACCGAGAGATAAAGGTCCCGAACCACCCGTTCGACCATCTCACACTGTTGCCGGTCTTTTTCTCCAAAGATCGCCAGATCGGGTTGCACAATTCCAAGAAGTTTCACCACCACTGTTGCCACCCCTCGAAAGTGCCCCGGCCTTCTTGCCCCGCACCGACCCTTGGAAAGAACAGTCTCCTCCACCCATGTTGAAGCATCGGACGCATACAGGTTCCGCGGACGAAACAGAACGTCGGTCCCGGCTTGAGCAGCCAATTTCATGTCGGCCAGGGTCCGTTTCGGATATTTCTCAAAGTCGCCCCTGGAGTTGAACTGGGTCGGATTCACATAGGCACTCACCACTACCCGGTCGGCTATCTTCGCCGCGCGCCGGATCAGGGCCGCATGACCCATATGAAGTGCCCCCATCGTAGGGACCAGGGCGACCGTTAACCCTTTCTTTCGCCATGACGATGACGCCTTTTGCATTTCGGCGGGTTTTGTCATAATCTTCACGTCTTACGGAGCTTACAAAATGTCTACCTACCTTCACAATCTCTTCGCCCAAAGAATTGGTGGCCCCGGATACGGCCTCAAGGAAGCCCCTATCTATAAATTTGAACGAATTAAGCGCGCCAAGCGTGCCGCCTTGGCTGCTCATCCTGGGAAAGAACTCCTCGATTTCGGGGTCGGAGAACCCGATTCCATGGCGGATCCCAAGGTGGTCGCCAGCCTAGCCAAAGAGGCCTCCCTTCCAGAAAACCGTGGCTATGCAGATAACGGCGGACCACGTTTACGAAAAGCCGCCGCTCATTATATGAAAGAGGTCTTTGGGGTGACCGCTGATCCCGAGACCGAGATTCTTCACTCCATCGGAAGCAAGGCAGCCCTCTCCATTCTCCCCGCGGCCCTGATTGACCCAGGCGACGTCGTCTTGATGACCAGCCCCGGGTATCCCGTTTTCGGCACCCATGCCGCCTATTACGGTGGGATCGTTCATTCCCTACCGCTCACCCCTGAGAACAAATTCCTACCTCGCCTCGATACCATCCCCCGGGAGATTTTGGACAAAGCGAAGGTCCTTGTTCTCAACTACCCGAACAATCCGACGGGAGCCTCCGCTACTCCTGAATTTTTCAAACAAGTGGTCGAGTTCGCAAAAAAGGAGGAGATCGTTGTTATTCATGATGCCGCTTACACCGCGCTGATTTTTGAAGGAAAGCCCCTCAGCTTCCTTTCCATCCCAGGAGCCAAGGACGTGGGACTGGAGCTCCACAGCGTCAGCAAGGCCTTCAATATGACCGGTTGGCGGTGCGGATTTGTTGTCGGACATCCCCTGCTCGTCAAAGCCTACGCCGATGTGAAGGACAACACAGACTCCGGTCAGTTCCTTGCCATCCAAAATGCCTGCGCAACAGCCCTCGAGAATCCCCAGATCACCCGGGACACTTCCGCCAAATACAGCCGACGAATGGATAGTTTGGTCAAAATCCTGCGGGAGGCTGGCTTTTCCGCCCAAAAACCCTCCGGCTCTTTTTTCCTCTACACCCAGGCACCGAAATCCGCGACCGGGGCAAAATCAGAAACATTCTCCAACGGGGAGGCCTTCTCCAAATGGCTGATTGAAGAGCAGTTGGTATCGACCGTTCCCTGGGATGAGGCGGGGGCGAATGTCCGATTCAGCGTGACCTTTGCCGCCAAGGACCGGAAGGATGAAGATCGCGTCCTGGCCGAATTGGCCTCCCGACTCAAACCGTACCGCTTCCAGTTTTAGTTTTTTTAGTCTCCCGGACCCGGATCTTTTTCTTCATCGGCCATCCGGTCATGAAGGGAAAGAATTTGGGGCAACAACACCATCGCCGAGGTCAGTGTGCAGATAATTCCGATACACATGACCAATCCAAGGGTCACGAGTCCGCGATATTGCCCGACCAACATCGAACCGAATCCGAATAACGTCGTGAGGGCGGAAAGAATGACGGCTTTCCCCGTGCTGGATTCAAAGATACGAACCCGTTTCTCTTCCCGGTAGCGATCCATCACATAAACGCCGTAGGCAACGCCGATTCCGTGAACCATCGGCAACGTCACAATATTTGCGGGATCCAATTGGATCTTAAACAGGCCAAGAATCCCAAACATCCAAAGTACCCCCACCCCGAGAGGCAGAAGAGTAAGAAGGAGATCCTCGATCCTCCGAAACATCAGGAAAATCATCACCACGATAATGCCGATGGCATAAAGCAGGGCCTCGATATAACTCCGTTTCAAAAGATCGATATACTCAAGATTCATCACCGGAGTCCCGGTGGCGGTGGAGGAGACTTTCTCCAAATCATGCACAAAATCCTCGTTCGGTTTTCTTTCCCACACATCCACAGACGGCTCCACTTCGATCAAAACCTTTCCACTTTTGGAAAGGTAACGTTCTTGGAGTTGCGGCGGCAGGTCAGCGACCGAGATCGGACGATCTCCTCGCTGGGTTTTCAGCCAACCAAGATTCTGCGAAATCGATCCGACCAGTTTCACTTGATGCCGATCCAGTCTTTTCTTTGCCTCCTCCTGCGTGAGTTTGTCCAGCGCAGTCACCGCGCGTTCCAGCGGGGGGATTAGTTTCTCAAAAGTGGTCACAGCCTGTCGTGCACGCCCCGAAAGCCCAAGGTACTGCTTCGCCTGCTTGGCTCCTTCCTGGGAGGACTCGAGTAGAAACTCCAAGTCCTTTTTGGCCTTCGGCACGTCCACCGGTTGCCCCGCCCCGGTTCCAAGGGTGATTTCCCCCGCTACTTTTGAAATACGGGTGACCTCTTCCATCCGCTTTTTCTGATCCCGGGGCACCAGATCTCCCAAAGTACGAACCTTGCTGACAGTGGGGAGTTGGCGCAACTGGTCTGCCAAAGTATCGGCCTCCTGAACACTGTTGGCCACAATCACACCGTAAATGACGGATCCTTTTCCGGTATCGAGCAATTCACGCGTCAGTTTGACCGATTCCATTTTTGGGTTCTGGATATGCAAAAGATTGTGGTCGAAAGTCACTTTTTTGGCCTCTCCCCAAGCAAAGAAACTGAGAACAGCGGCAAAGGCCAAAACGATGTAGGGATGGGAGGTAATCGTCCGATCGAGGTTCCCTCCATAACCAAACTTGAGCATTTTTCCAACCGGAACGTCCCCTTTTCGGTCCCGCCAAAGCAGCAGCGCCGGGAGAATGGAAAGACTGGCGACCAAAGAAAGCAGGACACCGGCTCCCGCGATCCATCCCAGCTCAGTCAGCCCGATAAAGTCATTGAAACACATTGCATAAAAAGCGACCGCTGTTGTCCCTCCACCCGTCAGCAGGGCCTTCCCCGTGCTCATCATCGTGATCTCAACCGCCTCCGCCGAACTTTTCCCCACGCTCATTTCTTCCTCATAACGCCCAAGAAACTGAATCCCGAAATCAATCCCCAAACCCAGAATCATGACGATGAAGGCTTGGGAGATGATATTCAGATGCCCGATGGTGACCGTGGTCACCCCCAGACAGACCACGATACTGGCAAGGAGGGCGGCTAGGGCGAGAATCGGACGGGAAAATTCCCCGTAGGCAAAAAAGAACATGATCGCAATCAGGGCAACCGTGATCAGGGTGGCGATCTTCATATCCTCTTCACTTTGAAGGAGCTCATCATCCAGAAGAACCGGTTCCCCCGTCACCCCCATCGTGACACCGGGGAAAAGAGGTCGGCTTTCCTTGACCATTTTCTTTACCCGATGAATCACCCCCGAGTAGGGAGTCGCACTCTCCTCCTCCTTCTTCGAGGGACGTAACAACATCATGATGGTTTTCCCGTCCTCCCCGAGGCTCAGGTATTCGTTCTTCAAAAGATCTGTCTCAAATTCGGAAAGCTCACCCAAACTTCCCTTCTCCAAAGCCTCACCGGGTGTTTCCAAATCCTTCGCCAACCGGGTCAGATTCCGAACGAACTCCTCAATGAACGGAATGAATTCCTGCCAACTGGACGACTTTCGGAGATATGGATCGTTAAATTTCGCGGAAGCTTCCGCCAGGATTCCGTTCAGATTGAGGGCCTGCTTGTTGCCTTTGACAAGGGCGGCCAGCTCCTCCATTTGCCTCCGGATGCCCGTGAGCTGCTCCTCATTGGCCAGAAGCAAAAGACGGTCCGCCATCGGAGTGAAATCATGCCGATAATAAATCCGGTCGATTCCCTTCTCGGCCTTGAACTTTTCTGCCAGAGCGTTCGCTGCGGCCCGGCTGGCCTTTAGATCGTCGCTTTTCAGGACGACAACAATCTCATCCCGCACATCAAACTCGTCCGCATAAGCCAGATATTTTTTGAAAACCGGTGATTCCTTCCGGATCAGATCCATCGTGCTGTTTCGGACCACCAACCGGGTGCCCGCAACAACCCCCGAGACCACGACCAAGGCGAGACTCACCCAGAGAACTTTCCGTTGGCTCCGGATCAATGTCCTGGCCCAGCGGAGCAGAATGCGCTCCACCCGTCCCTGCGGCTCTGGAATGGGCCCCATAAATCAGCTTGTCAGTCGGGCCTGTTCTTTTTTCCGATCCCACTCTTCACGGATGCCCCGCAAATCCCGCGCCAATTCTTCCTGGAGAATGGCCGCTTCTTCATGTCCCCCACCTGCCCGGGCACTCGCAATCTTGGTCCCGAGAAAAGTCTCCCGCTCAGCGATTTTCGCGCGATAGGTAGAATCGA
>CANEUY010000063.1 GCA_947442065.1 Verrucomicrobia subdivision 6 bacterium
GACCACCTGAGTACGGGATTTGGCGAGGTGGGGACAGATTTGGCAGGCGGCGGTTTTCTTTTTCAGTTCTTCCAGACGTTCCGCTTTCGAGCCGGTGGTCAGGTTGAAGTCCAATTTGATTTTTGGCTTTGCTTCGGGGGCAGGAGTAGGAGCGGGAGCGGAGGGCAGAGGGTTGGATTTTTTCATGGGAGAGGGAGAGGGAGAGGGAGAGGAAGAGGAAAAAGGAGAAGCAGACGCGGAAGGTAAAGCTCCGGATCCGGGTAGACGGCGGACAAGGCCGGTGGGAAGCCAGGCGTCCTTCCGACCGTGGCGGCGGAGGAGTTCGACGTAGCGGGCGGTATGTTCACGAAGTTCGGGATTCATCGAGATAAGACTGGAATGCCGCAAAATCGGCCGGCGGGGGAGCGGTAAACGAAAGCTGTTCACCGGTGCGGGGGTGGGTGAAGGACAACTGGTGGGCGTGGAGAAGCTGGCGGGACACCTTGGCCACGCGGGTCAGGGAGTTTACCCCGCCGTAGGTGGCGTCTCCTGCAACGGGGCAACCGGCGGCCGAGGCGTGGACACGGATCTGATGGGTGCGTCCGGTGTGGAGTTGGAGTTCGAGAAGGCTGGCGCCGGGCCAGGAAGAGACGATTTTCCAGTCGGTCTTTGCGGTGCGGCCGCGGCTGCGGATGGCCATGCGCTGGCGGGCGACGGGATGGCGGCCGATCGAGCCCTCCCATGTGCCGGCATTGCCCCGGGGACGTCCAACGACAAAGGCGAGGTAGGTTTTTTCGGTTTCCCGTTCGCGGAACTGGCGGCTGAGTTCCCGGTGGGCGGCGTCGTTTTTGGCGGCGACGAGCAAACCGGTGGTTTCGCGGTCAAGCCGATGGACGATTCCGGGTCGGTCGGGTGCGCCTCCGGGGGCGAGTCGGCCTTCGCAATGATGCAGGAGGGCGGCCGCGAGGGATCCGGTCGGGCGGCCGGCTCCGGGATGGACGTGCATGCCGGCGGCCTTGTTGATGACGAGGATGTCCTTGTCCTCATGGAGGATATCGAGGGGAAGATCCTCGGCCGTGACATCCCGGGGAGCGGAGGCGGGGATCCGGATGGTGATGGTGGCTTCGGCGGGGAGTTGATCGCGGGCGTGGACGGGTTTTCCGTTGAGAAGGATGCGGTCCTCCTTCATCCACTGCTGGATGCGCGAGCGGGATTCGCCGCTTAGCCGGGCGAGGGCGACGTCCGCCCGGTCGTGGACATCGAAAGGGGTGGTCACCCCGGTCCAGATCCTTTCTTTGGCAGGAGGAGGGGTTTGGGGCAGTTTCTTGGGATGACGGGCCATACGTATCTGATACTGCCTCTCTTTTCCTCTCTGGTCTACGCGGGAGGAATGATTTTTCTTAAGCGGGCTTTGGAGCTGGGGCAACCGCCACGGAGAGTCTTGGTGGGATCGAACCTTGCGATGGGGGCCTCTTTTGCCCCGCTTTTGTTTTGGGCGAAGGTGCCGACGGGGGATTTTCCCGTTTGGATGTGGTTGGGACCGATGGTTTGCTCCCTCCTTTTTTTTCTTGGGCAGGTGGGAACGTTTCGGGCGTTGTCCGGCGGGGATGTGTCCGTGGCGACGCCTGTTCTCGGAAGCAAAGTGGTGCTGACGGCGGTGGGGAGTGCTTTTCTGTTGCCGGGCGGGGTATCGGGGAAGTTTTGGTTGGGGGCGGGATTGTGTTCGGCCGGGGTGGCTTTGTTGGGATTCGGGGGAGGAGAGAAAAAGAAGGGGGCGCTGAAGGCGGTGGGCTGGGGAATCGCGGCGGCGGCAAGTTTTTCGCTGACGGATGTGATTGTTGCCAAGGTGGCCCCGCACCTTGGGCTCGCCTTGTTTGGACCGGTGATGATGGCGGGGGTGGCCATGCTTTCCGTTTTGGTTTTGCCCATGTGGGCTTGGGGCGGGTTGGCGAGCGGATCGGGAAAAGGTTGGCTGGGGTGGGGGGTGGGAATGATTGGAGTCCAGGCGGTGGGGGTTTTGAGTGCGATTGTGATTTCCGGGGATCCGATCGGGGTGAATGTGGTGTATGCGTTGCGGGGGTTGTGGTCGGTGGGTCTGATGGTGTGGGTGGGAAGGTGGGTGGGAAACCGGGAGGCCGGGTTGCCGGGGAAAGTGATGGCGTTCCGGGCGGCGGGGGCGGGATTGCTTTTTGGGGCCGTATGGGCGGTCTTGGCCTAAGGCCACCAAGAAGCTAGAGAAGAAGGATACCGATGTTTTCTGCTTTCCCCCCCCAGCTTGGTTTGGACACGCAAGATCCGTTCCAGGTTGGAGTGATCCTGGTGGTGGGGATTCTTCTCCAGCTCTACGGGGCGCGGCTGTTGGTGCAGGGCGGAGCCGGGTTGGCGAGGAGGTTGGGAATCCCGTCTTTGGTTATCGGAGCCACGGTGGTGGCCTTCGGGGTATCGACTCCGGATTTGTTCGTGAGCGTCTGGGCGGCGGGAAAAGGGTTGGGCGATATTGCCACGGGGAGTGCGGTGGGAAGTGTTTTGCTGGATCTGGGATTGATTCTGGGGATTTCCTGCGTGGCGCGTCCGCTCCGGTTTCGCCCCCAACTTTTTCAGGCGGATGTTCCCATTCTGGTGGCTTCGGCCGCTTTGGTTGGATTTCTGATGAGGAATGGGGCTTTGGGGAGATTTGAGGCATGCCTGCTTTTGTTTTCCCTGATGGGGTATCTGCTTTTTCTTTGGCTGTCGGCCGGGGTGGAAGCGGACACACGGGTCATTGAGGAAATGGAGAGGGACCTGCCCAAGCCCGGGGCGGCCAAGCGGGTGGAGTTGGCGCAGTTGGCCGGGGGAATCGTGCTGCTGATCGCCGGGTCGAGGTATTTGGTGAAGTCGGCCATCACCGGAGCCGAGATGTTTCATTTGTCCGAACCGGTATTGGCCTTGGGAGTGATCCCCTTGGCGTTGGCCTCTCCGCAAATTCTGTCTTTGATTTCGGCCCTGTGGAACGGGGAGAAGGATTTGGCGGGAGGAGTCATCGTCGGGAGTTGTATTTTTCATTCCCTGGGAGTGTTGGGGGTGGCGGCCTTGTATCGCCCGATTTTTGCGCCCCATGTGGGGGTATTTGATTTTGGAGTGATGCTGATTGGAACGCTGGCAGTGTTGCCGATGATGCGGGCAGGGAAAAAGGGACGTCGCATTCTCGGGTTCGGCTTGCTGGCGGGGTATGGGATGTACTGGGCGCATTTATTGGGCCGGGGTGCTGTGGGTCAATTGTGAGAAAACCGGCGAAGTCGGGGACGGGTGGGGCTGTGCGGGTGGGAGCCATCTCCTCCATTGTCTTGCGGCTGGAAAAAACCCTGGAACAAAAGGGGCTCACTGTGGCGCAGCTTCTTTTGGCGATGGAGGGAAAGGGGCATGCGGCGATCATGGCGGTCTTGGCCCTGCCTTTCTGTTTTCCGATTCAGATTCCCGGGTTGTCGACCCCCTTCGGCGTGATTTTGATTTTTAGCGGGTTGCGAATCGCTTTTGCCCAGGCCCCATGGTTGCCCGGATGGTTATTGGTCCGGGAAATTCCCACGAAGACGGCGTACGGACTTCTGGAAGGGTTAAGGAAGATTGCGGTTCCTGCGGAAAAAATTCTGCATCCGCGGTTGACCGTCCTTTGCCGGAATCGGTTTCTGCATCGGATGCATGGACTGCTGATTGCATTCCTCGCGATTCTTCTCGCCCTGCCTTTGCCGGTGCCTTTCAGCAACCTGTTGGCGGCCGTGCCGATTCTTTTGATATCACTGGCTCTCTTGGAGGATGACGGGGGCTTTCTGATTGCCGGTTATTTGACGGCGGTTCCGTGCGGGGTGTTTTTTGGAGCACTTTTTTTGTATGGGCCGAAGGCTGTCTTGGGGTTGTGGGCCTGGTTGGGCCATTTTTTCGCCTAAGCTGGGGGGCTTTCCCCCGAGGCTGTTTTACCCTATGATTTTGGGTTGGGATAACCCTACAACCACCACAAAAAAACTCTAAAGTACTCTTATGGAAGGATTTATACTTAGTATTCTGATTTTGGCGAATGGCATGTTTGCCATGGCTGAATTGGCGGTTGTGTCGAGTCGCCGGAGCAAATTGAAGCAGAAGGCGGATGCGGGAGATAACGGAGCCAAGGCGGCATATGACTTGGCTTGTTCACCGAGCGCGCTGCTTTCCACGGTGAGTGTAGCCATCACGATGATCGCAGTTTTGTCCGGTGCGATGGGAGGGGCGGTGTTGGCGAAGCCTTTGGCGGAAAAACTGGTGGCGATTTCTGTTCCGGCTTCGGTGGCGGACCCGTTGGCGCTGGGCGTGGTGGTTTTCATCATCACAGCGGTCTCGATTATTTTCGGGGAACTTCTACCCAAGCGACTGGCTTTGGCTCACAGCGAGGTCATTGCCTCGCGTTTGTCCCGACCGATTCAGGCTGTGGCGGCGGGCATGGGGCCGATTGTGAAATTGTTCAGCTGGATCACCGACGCCTTGGCGGCGCTTTTTGGGGTGAGGGGAACGGGCGAGACAGCCCCGGTCAGCGATGAGGAGTTGCGGCATCTTTTGGAGCAGGGGCAGCGGGCGGGAGTGTTTAGTTCGACCGAGCAGGGGATGGTGGAGCGGGTGTTGCGGCTGGATGAGTTGCGGGTGGAGGAGTTGATGACTCCGAGCGTGAGGATTGTCTGGATCAATGCGGAGGAGGAGTCGGAGGTGACGTGGCGGGCGCTGGTGGCCAGCGGGCACTCCCACTTCCCCGTGTATCAGGGGAGCCGGGAAAATGTGGTCGGGGTGGTTTCCGTCAAAGCACTTTGGGCGAACACGGCAGCCGGGTTGCCTGCCCGGCCGGCGGATCTGGCGACGCCGGCGTTGATTGTTCCGGAAACCATTCCCGCCCTGCGGGCTCTGGAGCAGTTGCAAAAAGCCAAACAGCGGGTGGCGCTGGTGAGTGATGAGTTCGGCAGCATCACGGGAATTTTGAGTTTATTGGATCTGCTCGAAGCGATCGTGGGGGATCTGCCGTCGCATGATGACCGGCAGAAGGCACGGGTGGTGAAGCGGGAGGATGGATCGTGGCTGGTGGATGCCACCCTGCCGGTTGAGGATTTCGCGAAGGAACTGGGGAAGGGGAAGGATCATTTCCATTTAAACGGGGATTATCAGACCTTGGGCGGGTTTGTGGTGCATCACCTGGCGAAGGTGCCCAAGGAAGGGGACCATTTTGAATATCGTGGTCACCGGTATGAGGTGGTGGATATGGATCGTCACCGGCTGGACAAGCTGTTGGTGGCACCTTCGAAGAATTAGGGCGGAGGGATTTGACGGAAGGGCGGAGTGGGAGAATGATGAAGGAGAATTTTGGGCGGGGTAGCCAAGTGGTAAGGCACGGCTCTGCAAAAGCTGTATTCGTCGGTTCGATTCCGACCCTCGCCTCCAAAACTTCCGATCAAACCTCTGAAGAGGTTTTGAAAAATTAAACAGAATCGGGCAAAGCGTTTTTACTTAAGCCGAGAAAATCAGATACAAACGGGTTTGCCGGGCGGGATTGGATTTCCTTCCCTTGGTGGCAATTAGGAAAAGGGGCGCACCTTTCGGCCTTCCGGGCGGTTTTATCCCCGATGAGGGGCTTAATGGACGGCTTGTCTCGCCCAAGGGTCGGCATAAAAAGGGTTTTATGAATGCCCAGCGGGTTCGGGTGAAGTCATCGGCCGGAATGTACCCGGTTTATGTGGGGGAAAAGATTCTTCCCCAGGGCCTGCAGTCCCATCTGCCGGTCAAGGTTCCCGTGGCAATGCTGGTGGATGAGGGAATTGCAGGGCTTCCCCTGACGTTGGCGATTTTTGCCTGGCTCGAAAAACGGGCTTCGCGCGTGATCCGGGTCAGAGTTCCGGCGGGGGAACGGTCCAAATCGGTGGAGGAGTATGGGCGGGTGGTGCGCCAGCTTGCGGGGGCGGGTCTGACGCGGGATGGCTGGATTGTGGCCGTGGGGGGTGGGGTGACAGGGGATCTGGCCGGTTTTGTGGCCGCGACCTATCTGCGTGGGCTCCCGGTGATTCAGATTCCGACGACGGTTGTCGCCATGGTCGACAGCAGTGTTGGGGGCAAGACGGGCATCGATCTGCCCGAGGGGAAAAATTTGGTCGGGGCGTTTCATCCTCCGAAGGCGGTGCTTGCCGATCTGCGGTGGCTGGAGACGTTGCCCTTGGCGGAGAAGAGGGCAGGGATGGCCGAGGTGCTCAAATATGGAGCGATTGCGGATTCAAAACTTTTCGGTTCGCTGGCGAAAGGTCCGCCCCGCTCGATGAAGAAGGTGGTGAAGCGGTGTGTGGAGATCAAGGCCAAGCTGGCCGGGGAAGATGAGAAAGACCTGAAAGGAAAGAGGGCGCTGCTGAACTTTGGTCATACCGTGGCGCATGGGTTGGAGGGAGTGGTGGGGTATGAGGGATTGCGGCATGGAGAAGCGGTGGCGATCGGGATGGTGGTGGCGGCGCATCTTTCCGTGAAGGCGCGGCGGTTAAAGAAAAAAGCCGCGGAAAAACTGAAAGCCGTGATCCGGGCCCACGGATTGCCGGTGACGCATCCCGAACTCCGTTGGGAGCGGCTTTCGCCTGTGATGGCGCGGGACAAGAAGGCGACGACGCAGGGAATCCGCTGGGTGCTTTTAAGGAAGATCGGCAAGGCGGATCTGGTATCGGGCGTGACGGAGAAGAAGATCCAACTGGCCCTGGAGGAAGTGCGGGAGGGAAAACTTCCGAAGGGATGACACGGACGGAGGCTTATCTTGTCCTGAACGCCCTGCGTCGGGTGGGGCCGGTCCGGGTGAGAAGGTTGCGGGAAGCGCTGGGGGCGGTGGAGGGTTTGTTTGGGCAGGGCACGGCGAGGATGGCGGGCGTCGAAGGGGTGGGGCAGGCGGTGGCGGAATCGATCCGCGGATGGGAGAGGGATTTTGATCTGGCGGCGGAGTTAAAAAAGATCGCCCAACTCAAATTGCAGGTGGTGGACTGCGAGGATCCTTTCTATCCCTCGCTGCTCCGGGAAATTCATGATCCTCCGTTGGTGCTTTATTACCGGGGCAGTTTGGAGGCTGTGCGCGGGGCATGTGTTGGAATCGTGGGAACGAGGGAGGCGACGGGGTACGGGATCGAACTGGCCAAAAAATTGGGATACCAGCTGGCTTATGCCGGCGTGGGGGTGGTGAGCGGGTTGGCGCGAGGGATCGATACGGCGGCGCATCAGGGGGCCTTGGCGGCAAAGGGGCGGACGGCGGGAGTGTTGGGCTGCTCCTTGGATCAGATTTATCCTGCGGAAAACCGATCGTTGGCGGAAAAAATGGAAGAGTCGGGAGGCTGTGTGATGAGTGAGTTTTGTCTGGGGACAGCTCCGGATCGGCAGACGTTTCCGATGCGGAACCGGATTGTCAGCGGGCTTAGCAAAGGAGTTTTGGTGATCGAAGCCGCACGGGCGAGCGGGGCGATGATCACAGCCAAGCAGGCTCTGGAGCAGGGGAGGCAGGTGTTTGCCGTGCCGGGCAGGATTGATCACCCGCAGTCGGGTGGATGCCACCAGTTGTTAAAAGAGGGGGCCCGGTTGGTCGAGTCGGTGGAGGATGTTTTGGCGGAGTTTGAGTTTTTGATTCCAAAATCGGAAATGCCTTCGCCGACCCCGCCTTCGGGGGATCTGGGGCCGGAGGAGAGGAAGATTTTGGATGGGTTGGGGAGGGAGGAGATGCATCTGGATGTTTTGACCCGAAAGTGTGGGTTGCCATCCCCGGTGGTGTCTGCCACCCTTCTGAAACTAGAAATTAAACGCCGGGTGCGACAAATGCCCGGTAAGTACTTCACCCGCATAGACTAACCCATGCCAAAA
>CANEUY010000064.1 GCA_947442065.1 Verrucomicrobia subdivision 6 bacterium
ATGTCATCCACATAGGTGAAGTCTCTTTGCATTTTTCCCTCCCCGTAAAGTTCGATCTCTTTCCCTTCCAAAATCGCCCGGGTGAATTTGTAATAGGCCATGTCCGGCCGGCCCCACGGTCCGTACACCGTGAAAAATCTCAGCCCCGTGCACGGAATCCCATAAAGATGCGCGTAGGAATGCGCCATCAGCTCGTTTGCCTTCTTCGTCGCGGCATAGAGCGAAACCGGATGATCCACATTGTCCCTCTCGGAAAACGGCAGGCTCTGATTCAGTCCATAGACCGAACTGGAACTCGCAAAAATCAGATTCTCCGTCTTCTCCGCCCGGCAGGCCTCCAACACATCCAACATCCCTTCTAGGTTGCTGCGCGCGTAGGCGTGCGGATGGGTCAGGCTGTACCGCACCCCCGCCTGCGCCGCCAGATGGACGACCACCTCGGGCTTCACCTCATGCCAAATCTTCTCCACCCCCGTCCGATCCCCCAGATCGGTCTTTAAAAACCGGAACGCGGAGCTCTTTTGCAGCCGCTCCAGACGTGCCTCCTTCAGCCTCACGTCATAGTAATCGTTCAGGTTGTCGAGACCGACGACCTCGTCCCCTTGCTTGAGCAACCGCTCGCTCAGGTGATACCCGATGAAGCCCGCCGCCCCCGTGACCAGCACCCGGCGGCTCATGCTTTCTCCATTTTCGACCACTCCATCCGGTCTTCGTCAAATTCGAACCAACCCCGGAACTTTTCCCCCGCCAATAGTTTCGGCATCCAATACGAGTCATCCGCCCACATCCGCTCGTACGGAATTTCCCCCGTCCCCATCCAAAATGGCTTGGCTTCATCCGTCTCGACCAATTCCCCATGCCAGCCCGACGCCCGGTACACCACACAGTGCAGCGCGTACCCGTCCCGAAACTGAAAACTCAACTCTCCTGCCCATTCAATCCCCGTCGGCGTGATCCCCACTTCCTCCTGCGTCTCCCGAATCGCCGCCTGCTCCGCCGTCTCGCCTGCCTCAATTCTTCCGCCAGGCCCGTTCACTTTTCCCTGTCCCAACCCCCTCTTCTTCTCAATCAACAAAATCCTCCCCTGCGTGACCACAAAACAGAGTGTTCCTTTTTCCTTCGGTTGCCAGTTGTTCCAGTCCACCCGGCCCGCCGCTTCCTCCTGAACGATGAGTGCCATTTTCTCGGGCTAGCGGACAGGGGGAATTTGCCGATCTTTTTGCAAAAGTTTGGCTCGTGTCTCCTCCAGCAGTTTTTTCTCCGCTGCCGTCAGGGATCCCATCCCTTCCTTCGAAATCTTTTCGAGAATCGTATCCACTTTTTCCACCGGAATGGAACTGACCGGTTTCCGGGTCGCCGTTTTCTTTTTCGCTTGGTTTTTAGTCTTGGAAGCGAAGGAAATCTTCGGCCACTGCACCCCGCCCTGCCGAACCCACAGCACCGCAAGGAAGGCGCAAACCCACATTTGAATCCCCCCCGCCCAATCCCTCCCCGCGAAATAGGTCAGACTATAGACCCCCAACAAAATCCAACCCACCCACCGGGCCGACAACCCAAAGAAAAACTGCGCCCCGGGATGCAACGCACAAAACGCCAAAAAGATCGCAAAACTGATCGTGCCCGATCCCGCCAGAAGGGCCGACCCAAGCCAGGGAGTCAACCCCGCCAAGATCAACGCCGGCCCCACCGCCAAAGTTGCGTACAGAAACGCCAACGGCTTCCGCCCGATGGCCGATTCCACTTCCCGGCCGAACCAAAAAAGCATCAGCATCTCCATTGCGAACCAAATCCCCTCCTGCCGAATGTCATGAACAAAAGGATAGGTCAACAAGGTCCAAACGTGCCCCTGTTGGAGCGCCGCCGGGGTATAAACCGCGTGCTTCACCCATTCGCCCAACCCCACCGCCGACAACCCAGCCGCCACAGCCATCGCAAGGGTGTGCACCGCCACGAAAAGAATCGTCAAATCCACCCGGACATTGCCCACGACGAAAATGGGGCCTTCCGGCCCTTCCCACCGATTCCATGGATTTTCCCAAGCCATTGTTGAAAGATTATGAAACGGAACCCGAACCGGGGCAAGCCGTGCGGGTCAGATCTGGTATTCCGTCGTTTTGCCCTTGGCCGCCAACTTCGCCTGCACCCGTTCCGCCAACTTGGCCAAGGACTCGGCCGCCAACACCCGGCTGGCCGCCGCTTCGGACTCTTTTCTCAACTTCCCCCAAGCCTCGCCCAACACATCCCGTGGTTCATCCCGCCCCCGCCCCTTCCCATCCACCCACTCGACGACTTCACTCATCCGGATCTTTTCCGCCGGCCGGGCCAATTCATATCCCCCGCCCGATCCCCGGCGACTCACGATAAACCCTCCCTGACGCAACAGCCTCAACACCTGTTCCATGAATTTTCCCGGCGTGCCGGAAACCTGTGCCAAAGAGGCCGCCTGCTTCACCCGGCCGTTTCCCCCCTCCAATGCCAAGGCCACCAAAGCCCTCACCGCATATTCCGTTGTCCGGGTTGCTGCCATCCCTCCATCGTCCCGAGGGTTATTCGCTTCGTCAACCCACACCTCCGCGCATCCCGTTGCAAACCCCCCCGCTCGCGGGTAATCTTTTCCGATATGAAAGCGGAAAACGGCCATTCCTCCGCCGCCCCGTCCCCGGAAAACGAATCGGGAATCGTCATCACCAGCCGGGTCCGTCTCGCCCGCAATGTGAAGGACTTCCCCTTTCCCGGTTGGCTCAAAAAAGCCGACCGCCTAAAGCTTCTCGAAACGATCCAGCCGGCCGTGGCCGATCTCTCCACCATGCGCCCTGCCAAGGTTTCCGTCGCCATGGAAACCCTCACTCCTCTCGACAAACAGCTTCTCGTCGAAAAACACCTCATCAGCCGCGAACAT
Organism: Verrucomicrobia subdivision 6 bacterium; assembly: GCA_947442065.1. Taxonomy (GTDB): domain Bacteria; phylum Verrucomicrobiota; class Verrucomicrobiia; order Methylacidiphilales; family Verrucolacustridaceae; genus Verrucolacustris. The sequence continues at coordinate 2,900 of CANEUY010000064.1, forward strand.
GCTGCCAAGAACGCTGGGAGCGGACTTGTTGTGAACGGCGACGAAACCCTATCGGTCATGATCAACGAGGAGGACCACATCCGCCTTCAGGCCCTCCGCCCCGGCTTCCATCTTCTCGAAGCGTGGGAGGCTGCCGACAAGCTCGACACAGCCCTCGAGGACAAACTCGAATTCTCCTTCTCCCCCTCCCTCGGCTACCTCACTGCCTGCCCGACCAATGTCGGCACGGGTATGCGCGCCTCTGCCATGCTCCATCTTCCCGGCCTCGTCCTCGGTGAACAGATCAACCAGGTCATCAAGTCGGTCAACCAGCTCGGCCTCGCCGTCCGCGGACTCTATGGCGAGGGCACGGAAGCCCTGGGCAACCTTTTCCAGATTTCCAACCAAACCACCCTCGGCGAGTCGGAACGCCAAATCCTCGACCGCCTCCTCAAGGTGGTCCGCCAGCTCATCGAACTCGAAAACAATGCCCGCCAAAAACTTCTTCAGGAAAAGGCCCGCATGCTGGCCGATCAGGTCGGCCGCTCCTACGGCATTGTCCTGCACTCCTACTCCATCTCCTCCAAGGAAGCCCTCAACCTCATCTCCCTCCTCCGCCTGGCGGCCGATCTCGCCCTGCTCCCGGCCAATCTCAAACCCAAGCTCGATACTCTTCTCATTTCGACCCAACCCGCCCACCTCCAGCAGGCCTCCCAGAAAAAACTCGGAGCCGAGGAGCGCGACGCCTTCCGCGCCGATCTCCTCCGCGAAAAACTCAAAGGCGTCCCCGAGCCCGCCATGCGTAAATTGCACCTCTGACCTTCCTGAGCTAAAATATACCCCGTGAATAATTTCACCCCTCGCGCCCAACAGGTCCTCGCCCTCGCCCGCAAAGAGGCCGACCGCTTCAACCACAACTATGTGGGCACGGAGCATATCCTCCTGGGCCTAATCAAGCTCGGCCAAGGCGTGGCCGTAAATGTCCTCCAAAAGATGGGCCTCGATCTGGAAACCGTTCGGATGGAGGTCGAAAAACAGGTGGGCACCGGCCCCGACACCAAGGTCACCGGCAACATCCCCTACACCCCCCGGGTGAAGAAAGTCCTCGCTCTCGCCAGCAAGGAAGCCAAAGCCCTGCACCACTCCTATGTCGGCACGGAACACATCCTCCTCGGACTCCTCCGCGAAGGCGACGGCGTCGCTGCCCGCGTCCTGAAATCCCTCGAGGTCGACATCGAACGTGCCCGTCAGGAAGTTCTCAAAGAACTCGATCCGAATTTCGAGGAAGGCGCCGAACCCCAGGGTGGCATGGAGGAAACCGCCTCCGCCGGACCCGAATCCGCCCCTGCTGCCGGTTCGGCCCCCGGTCGGAAAGACCTCAAAACCCCCGCCCTCAAGGCCTTCGGTCGCGACCTCACAGAACTCGCCCGCAAAGGCGAAATGGATCCCGTCATCGGCCGCAAAAATGAAATCGAGCGCGTCGTCCAGATCCTCTGCCGTCGCACGAAGAACAACCCCGTTCTGATCGGCGAAGCCGGCGTCGGCAAAACCGCCATCGTGGAGGGCCTCGCCCAGGAAATCGCCTCGGGCAACGTTCCTGAAATTCTTCGCGACAAGAAGGTCATCACGCTCGACCTCGCCCTGATGGTCGCCGGCACCAAATACCGCGGGCAGTTCGAGGAACGCATCAAGGCCGTGATGGAGGAAATCCGCAAGCTGAAGTCGGTCATCCTCTTTATCGATGAGCTTCACACCCTCGTGGGCGCCGGCTCGGCCGAAGGCGCGATGGACGCCTCAAACATCATCAAACCCGCCCTCTCTCGTGGGGAACTGCAATGCATCGGGGCCACCACGATGAACGAGTACCGCAAGTACATCGAAAAGGATTCCGCCCTCGAACGCCGCTTTCAGACGGTCCGCGTCGATGCCCCCACGATCGACGAAGCCATCGCCATCCTCCACGGGCTCCGTGCCAAGTACGAGGAACATCACCACGCCAAGATTTCGAATGAAGCCATCGCCTCCGCCGTCCGCTTGAGCGAACGCTACATCACCGGTCGCTATCTGCCCGACAAGGCAATCGATGTGATGGACGAAGCCGGTTCCCGCTGCCGGATCGCCGCCAGCATCCGCCCTCCCGAATTCAAGCTCGCCGAGGCCGAAATCGAAACCATCCGTGTGGAAAAAGAAGCCGCCATCAAGGCCCAGGATTTTGAAAAAGCCGCCTCCTTGCGTGACCGGGAAAAAGAGTCCACCGCAAAGCTCGAGGCCGACCTCAACGCCTGGCGCAAAAAACGGGATGAAATTATCGTCGATGTAGGGGAAGAGGACGTAAAGCACGTCATCTCGAAGTGGACGGGCATCCCCCTCACCCGTATGGGAGAAGGCGACCTCTCCAAGCTCCTCAATATCGGCGAAACCCTCCAATCCCGCGTTATCGGACAACACGAGGCCGTTCAAGCCCTCGCCAAAGCGCTCCGCCGTTCCCGCGCGGATCTCAAGGATCCCAAACGCCCGATCGGTTCCTTCATCTTCCTCGGTCCCACTGGAGTGGGAAAAACCCATCTCGCCAAAGCCCTCGCCGAAGAAGTCTTCGGGGAAAAAGACGCCCTCGTGCAACTCGACATGTCGGAATACATGGAGAAGTTCAATGTCTCCCGCCTCATCGGCTCCCCTCCCGGCTACGTCGGTTACGAGGAAGGCGGTCAGCTAACCGAAAAAGTCCGCCGTCGCCCTTATTGCGTCGTCCTGTTCGACGAAATCGAGAAGGCCCACCCCGATGTCTGGAACGTCCTGCTCCAAATCCTCGAAGACGGTCAGGTCACCGACAGCCTCGCCCGTAAAGTCGATTTCCGGAACACCATCATCATCATGACCTCGAATGTCGGTGCGGAACTTATCCGCAAGGGCAACGTGATGGGCTTCGGCACGCCCGTCCATGAACAGGACTACAGCGCGATTAAGGAAAAAATCCTCGGAGAGACCAAGAAGGTTTTCAAACCCGAGTTCCTGAATCGTCTCGATGACCAGATTGTCTTCCACTCCCTCACCCGCGAAGACCTCTCGAAAATTGTTTCCCTTGAAGTCGCCAAGGTGGCCGCACGAGTCCGTGAAAAGGGCGTGGAAATCGAACTTACCCCCGAAGCCTCCACCTTCCTCATCGAAAAAGGTTATGAACCCGTCTACGGCGCCCGTCCCCTCCGCCGCGCCATCGAACGCTATCTTGAGGACCCGATCGCCGAGGAAGTCATCCGTGGGAAAATCAAGGCGGGCGACCGGGTTAAAGTCGGGGCCGACAAGGAAAACCTCACTTTCACCACCACCTCGCCCAGCGCACCCGCCAAATCCACCGCCAGCTGAACACGCCCGATCACGCCACGCGGATCCGCACTCTTTTCGGCGATCTCGCACCCTCCTACGACCTCTTGAACCGGCTTTTTAGCCTCGGCCTCGATGTCGGTTGGCGAAAGAAGCTGGTCGCCTCCCTCACCCGTCAGTCTCCCCAAAAAATCCTCGATCTGGCTTGCGGTTCAGGCGACGTCAGCCTGCTTCTCCAAAAAGAATTTCCATCCGCCGAGGTGATCGCACTGGATTTCTGCCGGCCTCTCCTCGATCAGGCAAAAGCCCGGGGCGTAAAACAAACGGTAGAAGGCGATGCCCTCAATCTCCCCTTCCCAGATCAAAGCATGGATGCCGTCACCCTTGCCTTCGGACTGCGTAACTTTGCCGACCGCCCCAAAGGCCTTTCGGAAATCCACCGGGTCCTCCAACCGGGCGGGGTCTTTGCCCTGCTGGAATTCAGTCCACCTCCCTTTCCATGGAAATTCTTTTGGAACTTTTACCTGTTTCATTTCATGCCCTGGGTGGCCCAACTCCTCAGCCGCCAAGGCGACTCCTTTCGCTACCTCGCCCGGAGCATCTCCCAATTCCCCGCCCCTTCCGACCTCTACCACGAGCTCCACGAAGCCGGACTCAAACTGCTCTTTACGCGGTCGATGTCCCTCGGTTTGGTCAGACTGACCGTCTGTAGAAAACTTCCTTAATTACCGCTCTGCGGATTTTGATCCCTCCCTCGCACTGCCTTGGAGGTATGGGGATTGATCCCCCTCAGACCTTCCCCGATCCATCCTTATTTCCCGCTCCGCGGAATCTAAACCTTTACCTCCTCGCACTGCTTTGGAGGTATGGGGATTCGAACCCCAGACCTTCTCATTGCGAACGAGACGCTCTACCAACTGAGCTATACCCCCATCGGAAAATATCGTAACTTAAACCCTCAACCACTCAAGCCCGGGTGATCCCCAATTAAGGTTGAAGTTTAAGGATTTTTTCAGGCCTTGGGCCGGCTACCCAATCATTTACTTAATCTTAAACTTAAACTGGCTTTGAAACGCCTACGCGTTTCAAAGCTGGTGCTCGTTCTCTAAAAATCCACGCAGATGCCGGATCCGTGTCGGATGCCGCATCTTCCGCAAAGCCTTCGCTTCGATCTGACGGATACGCTCCCGGGTCACCTTGAACTGGCGACCCACCTCTTCGAGCGTGCGGGAATACCCGTCCACCAGACCGAATCGTTGTTCCAACACCGCGCGTTCGCGGTCGGTCAGACTGTCCAACACATCCTTGATCTTCTCCTTGAGCATCGAGTAGGCCGTCATGTCGGACGGGTTCTCGGCGCTCTTGTCCTCGATGAAATCCCCGAAAGTCGTGTCGTCGCTGTCTCCCACTTGCGCCTGGAGGGAAATCGGTTGCTGGGCCATCTTGAGGACCGCCCGCACCCGCTCGACCGGCATGCCGGTTTCGTCCGCCACCTCTTCTGGCGTCGGTTCGCGGCCAAACTCCTGCACCAACTGCTTCTGCACTCGCATCAGCTTGTTGATCGTCTCGATCATGTGGACCGGAATACGGATCGTCCGTGCCTGATCCG
>CANEUY010000065.1 GCA_947442065.1 Verrucomicrobia subdivision 6 bacterium
TCCGTTTTCTCAAAACGGGATTTGATTTTTTCGTACGCCGTGCCCGGCAAAGCGATGTATTTCACTTCCCGGGTCAGGCGATCCACATTGGCGAGATAGAATTCCACAAATTTTTTCACCTCCGGTTTGGCCAGGGACTTCACATTCACGTAGATAAACAGAGGCCGGGAAAGCGGATTATAGATGCCCGCCAAAACCGTCTCTTCCAAGGGTTTGGAAGAGGGCTTGTTCTTGGCATCCCACTCAATACCGAGTGCCTTCAATCGTTTTTGATGGGCGGCATAGTAGGAGTACCCCATGTATCCCATGGCATACTTGTCCCCCTCGACACCTTGGACCAAAACGTTGTCGTCCTCGCTGGCCGTATAATCCCCCCGACTGGCTTTGCTCTTTCCGTTGACCGCCTCGGTAAAATAATCAAAGGTTCCGGAATCCGACCCGGCGCCATACAGTTTAATCTCCTTGTCCGGCCACTCAGGACGGATCTGATTCCATTTTTTGATTTTTCCCTGGGCTTCCGGCTCCCATATCTTTTTTAATTCGGAAACTTTGATGGAATCGACCCAGTCGTTTTTGGAGTTCACCACCACGGTCAAGGCATCATACGCGATCGGAAGCTCCAGATACTCCACTCCGCCTTCCTTCGCCGCTTTGGCTTCTTCAGGCTTGATCGGTCGGCTCGCATCCTGCACATCGATCTCTCCTCGGCTGAATTTTTTAAAACCACCGCCGGTTCCGGAAATCCCAACCGTGACTTTGGTCCCCGTCGATTTCTGAAACTCTTCCGCAACCGCCTCCGTAATCGGATAAACCGTGCTCGAACCATCGATTTTGACAACTCCATCAGCCTTCAAAAGGCTTGGAAGAAAGGGGGTTAACCCGAGCAATACGAAACAAAGAGGCGATGAACTACGTTTTGTCATACAAGTTGATTAGAGAATAGAACAAGTACCACCAACCATCGAATTGTGACAATATTAAGACATTTTAATTATTCTTAAGCCGATTCTTATAAGGCACTTGGAATAATTCAATTCGTAACAGGCAACACTCAACAAGGACTTTAAGGAGCAGCATTTTTCAAGCAGAAAAGCGTATATATTCCAGTAAATCCACTATCCTTGATTTTAAGCCGGCAAGGTGAAGCTAACCCGGGTCCCCTGCTCCAAAGCGCTTTCGGCACGGACTTCTCCCCCGTGCAACTGGACCAGATGCTTCACAATCGCCAACCCCAACCCGGTTCCACCTTTTTCCCTAACCCGGGAGGCGTCTCCACGAAAAAATCTTTCGAAAATGCGGTCTACCTTGTCCGGAGGAATCCCCTCCCCCTCGTCCTGCACGAAGAATTCCACCCGATTGGAAGAAGCCCCAGGCCGAGCCCCCAGAATCACCTCGCTGCCGGAAGGGGCAAAACGTAGGGCATTTTCCATCAAATTCGAAAAAATCTGGCTGACCCTCAAAGGGTCACCATGGACAACCGGCAAATCACCCTCACACTGGATCTTTACTCTCACTTTTTTTCCGGAAAAGGCCCGACTCCAATCCTCCTTCACTTCTGCTAAGATTTCCTTGGGGGGTTGAGCTCTCAACTTCAATTCCAATTGACCCGATTCGATCCGGGACAACTCCAAAAGATCACTCACCAGTAGAGTCAACCGCTCGCAATTCCTACGCATCACTTCTAGTATTTTTTTTCCTTCCGCCCCCTTCAGCATTACCGGATCCTCTACGGTTTCGAGGTAACCCGCCAAAATCGAAAGAGGGGTGCGGAGTTCATGGGAAAGATTCGTGACAAACTCCTGCCGTACCATCTCCAGACGGCGAATCTTGGATAGGTCGTGAAACACCATCACCACGCCCGATCGCTCCTGGTTCCCTTCAAGGATCGGGGCCAAATTCACGGCCAGGGTTCGACTGGGTCCCGATTCGATTCCGGGAATCTGCACTTCCAGACTGCTCGCCCCACCCCCACGGTTGACCTCTCCCACAACACGATCCAACTCGACCAACCGGGTCGCCTCCATCACCGTCCAACCCCTTGGAATTCCATCCAAAGCAAACATCCGAAGGAACTCCTGATTGGCCAGCGTGATTTTTCCATCCAAATCCCCCACCAAAACCCCTTCATTCACACTTCCTAAAATGGCCTGAAGGCTGAATCTTTTTTCCTCTTCTAGGGAGGAGATCCCCTCCAACTGTTTGGCCACTTGTTCCAGGTGGATGATCGATTTTCGCAAGCCCCATCCCCCACGGGCGACAAACCCTGTTGTTTTCTTTCCCTCCGCCAAATTCGAAATGAGTCGCTGTAATTGTCGTAGGGGTCGGACCACTTCGGCCACAAACCAAAAGATTGATCCGGCCAATGCCACGAGAATGATCCAGTTCCATCCGTCCATCCCTCTACCTTGCCCCCAATCCCCCCTGCGGGGCAAAACCGTTTACGCCCGGCTGTTATTTAATCGGTAACCACTTCCACGGACAGTCTCAACCAAAACCCCCGCTTTTCCCATTTTGTCCCGTAACCGCCGGATATGCGTATCCACGGTCCGGGTGTCCAGATTCGCTTGGTATCCCCAAACTTCGCTCAATAGCGCATCCCGGGATTGAATACTCCCCGCCCGTCGGAGCAAAAGCTCCAAAAGACGAAATTCGGTCGAAGTCAGGGGGAGTTTTTTCCCTCCAATCGTGGCGATCATGCTGCCCCGGTCCAACTGAATCGTTCCCGCCTTCAGAGGGGCTGCTTTGGCCGCTCCCTGATCAGGCTGCCTTCGTGCCACGGCGCGCACCCTCAAGACCAACTCCCTTGGGCTGAACGGTTTTGTGACATAATCGTCTGCCCCCACCTCAAAGCCCACGACCTTATCCTCCTCGGTAGACTTGGCAGTCAGCATCAAAACGGGAATTCTTGAAGTGGACGGGTTTCTGCGCAAGGCCCGACAAACCTCAACTCCACTCATCTCCGGCATCATCAGATCGAGAATAATCACCTTCGGCGGATCATTCTTCGCCAAAGCCAAAGCCTCAGCCCCATTGCCAGCCTCCACCACGTCAAAGCCCGCCGCCTTCAAATTAAGACGAATCATCTCTCGGACATCTTTTTCGTCCTCCACCACTAAAATTCGCTCACGCATAGCCTCCATCTTATCCGCCCCTCTTTCCCTTCGGGCAAGATCGCCAAAGTGACATTCTCATGACGAATTCAGGCTCCCCAAGCGGCTGCCAAGGCCTCGACCTCGGATCGCAACTGGTCCACCTCGGTCAAACGGACCTCGGGTTCGGGCACCAAAATCACTTCTCCAGTCATTTTATGTTCATAGACCGTCACTCTCCCCTCCGGACCCGTCGTTCGTTCCCGGACCAATAGGATTTTTTTTCTCTCCAAAAGAAGCGCAAAAAGAAAGATCACCCGGGCTTCAGGACTCTCCGCTTGGACGGGTTGGGCCAATCGTCGCCGAAGCTCCGCCTCCGCCCGAGCGGCAGGAGGCTCCTTTTCTGGCTCGGGTGGCTGCGCCCGGAACTTCCCCTTCCAAAAACAAAAATAGGCCGGTCGGGAGCCCACATCATCCCACACCACCTCCGCAAAGTCCTTCCTCTCCATCCCCCCCTCGACCGACACCAACACGGTGTACACCACCTGCCCATCGATAAATTCTGTGCCCGATCCTGCGCAAAGGGATGCCCGGGGGCGGATGCTCCAATCCATAATCAATTTCTAGCGAGAGAGTTTCAGTTGGAAAGTGCCCCGTCTGCCCCCATTGTGAATGAATGATCCCCAACCTTTTCACCCCCGAACACCTGCATGTGATGACCAACCATTTTCCCGTCACCCTGATTCTTCTGATCCCACCGGTTCTTCTTGCCGGTCTCTTTTTCCGGAAAGATTCCATTCTGGTCCTCGGCTTTTCCTTTTGCATCTTGGCCGACCTGATTACCCCGGTGGTGATGCAAACGGGAGAATCGGCTCATACCCGGTTTGAAATGGGCCAGATCAAACCCCCGCTGGACGAAGAGGGGGACATTGCGGCCGAAATGCACGAGGATATGGCAGAAAAAGCCGCCCCTCTTCTCTACTTCGTCGGTTTTGGAGGCATTGCTGGACTCCTGATCCTCCGTTTCCGCCCCGCATGGAAAAATCACATTACGGTCATCGTGATTCTCACCGCCTTGGGGGCCACTTTTTTCACCCTGCAATCCGCCCTCTTGGGGGGTCGGATTCGCCACCAGGAATTTCGCATTCAGAGGAACCCCACCCCAAACCACATCCGCAACGAATAAATCTACTGTTAAATTCGCCCCTTGGTGCTGGGCACGCCCCTGACCCTGGAATCCCGGCGGACTGCCTCTTCTAACGCACGGGCCAGAGCCTTAAAAATCGCCTCGATCTGATGATGGACATCCCGTCCGTATAAAATTTCCGCATGCAGGTTCATTCCTGCTTGAACGGCGAACGAACGCAGAAACTCCTCCACCAGTTGGGCGGGGAAGTTTCCTGCCCTACCCCGCTGATTCAGTCCGCGTAGCTCCAGATAAGGACGCCCACTCAAATCCACCACCACGCGGGCCAACGTTTCATCCATCGGCACATGGGCGCAGCCGTACCGGCGAATCCCCTCTTTTCTTCCGATTGCGGTCGCCAAAGCCTGTCCCAACACAATGCCAACATCCTCCACGGTGTGGTGAAGATCCACATCCAGATCCCCCTTGGCCTTCACTTCCAAATCAAACAGGCCGTGCTTCGCAAAAAGATTCAGCATGTGGTCAAAAAACGGAATCCCCGTCTTCACTCTGGAACTCCCTTTTCCGTCCACGCAAAGATGAATGGAAATTTCCGTCTCGCTGGTTTTGCGAATTTTCCGGGCCTGGCGCTTGGTTTGAATGCTCATCGGAGACGAGTTTCCACGGAATCGGCATGGGCGTCGAGCCGTTCGAGCCGCGCCAAAACTCCCGCCGCCCGGGCGGATTTTTGTACCGCCCCCAAACCATACTCCACCACGCTCACCCGTTTTACAAAATCCTCCACCCTCAGACCCGCGAACGCCCGGCCCGCACCCCCGGTGGGCAGGGTGTGGCTCGGGCCCGCCACATAGTCCCCCAACGCCACCGCGGAATAATTTCCCACAAACACTCCACCCGCACAGCGGATCTTTTCGGCAATTTTCTTCGCCCCGCGACACTGCAACGACAGATGCTCGGGCGCAATCGCCTCGGCCAATTCCACCGCCTGCGCCAAATTCGCCGTCCTGACCAACACCGCTCCGCTCTTCATGACTCCCCTAAGATATTTTGCACGAGATTGTCGGGCACTCTGGCTCAACACATGGGCCAACACCTGGCCCAACACTTTCATCGAAGGGGTTAATAAATAGATCTGGCTGCCTGGACCATGCTCCGCCTGTGCCACCAGGTCGGCCGCAACCCATTCCGGTCGGGCAGTCTCATCCGCAATCACGGCAATTTCACTGGGCCCCGGCAACAGATCAATTCCCACCGTCCCAAACACCTGCCGTTTTGCTTCCACCACCCACGCGCTCCCCGGACCACAAATCTTCTCCACCGGCCGAATCGTTTCAGTTCCATAGGCCATCGCAGCCACCGCCTGTGCCCCACCCACCTGATAAATCTCGGTTGCCCCTGCCTTCTGCAAAGCCCACCCCAAGACGGGATTCAACGGCCCCGGAGTGCATGCCACGATCTCCTTCACCCCCGCAACCCGGGCCAGCACAACCGTCATCAAGGCTGTCGAAACCAGCGGAGCCGTCCCCCCGGGCACATACACCCCCACTCTTCCCAAAGCGGGAAAGTTCTCCCCCGTACTGGCCCCCTGCGCGTTTCTTCTCTTCCATCCTAGGGGTCGGGTCGTTTGGGCGAAGGCGGCGATATTCTTCTCCGCCAATGCCAACGCCCGCCTCACCTCCGCTGAAGGTGCCCGGAATTTTCCTTTTACCTTGAGCTCATTTCTCCGGATTTTTTTTTGGGCAAAGCGGTTATGGATCTTCACCAACGCCACATCCCCACCCTTCCGCACTTCGGAGATGATTCGCTCAACCGCAGCCCGAACCTTCCGGTCGGGCTCGGCTCGCCGGGTCAACTCCCGCAAGGCCCATTCGGTATTCTCTTTTCCACGTGCATCAAGAATTTTCATTTTATTCCCACTCGATCGTCGCCGGCGGTTTGGAACTCACATCCAACACCACCCGATTCACCCCTTTCACTTCGTTGCAGATGCGGTTGGAGATTTTCCCCAAAAGATCCCCCGGCAATCTTACCCAATCCGCCGTCATCCCGTCCTTGCTCTCCACCGCTCGGATGGCCACCGCATTGTCGTAGGTTCGCTCATCCCCCATCACCCCGACGCTTCGACAGGGCAGCAGCACAGCAAAGCTTTGCCAGATCCGATAGTACCACCCGGAATCCTTCATTTCCTCGACCACGATCGCATCCGCCTCCCGCAGGACCGACAACTTCTTCTCCTCTATCGCTCCCAGACAACGGACCGCCAGCCCGGGTCCGGGGAACGGTTGCCGCCAGACCATCTCCTTGGGCAGGCCCAGCACCTCGCCCACTTTGCGCACCTCGTCCTTAAAAAGCTGCCGCAGGGGTTCCACCAGTCCGAGTTTCATCCTCTTCGGCAAACCCCCGACATTATGGTGACTCTTGATCAGGGAGGCGGGATTGCCGGCGATCGGCACGCTTTCAATGACATCGGGATAAAGGGTTCCTTGGGCAAGAAACCGAGCTCCCCGCCCTACTTTTTTGGCCGCGTCGTTAAAGACGTGAATGAACTCCCGACCGATGATCTTCCGTTTTTTTTCCGGATCGGCCACCCCTCGGAGTCTCCGCAAAAACCTCTGCCGGGCATCAATGACCGTCAGGTTGAAATGCCGGTGTTTCCCGAAAATCCGTTTCACGCTCTCCACCTCCCCTTTTCGAAGAAGACCATTATCAACAAAAATACAGCGCAATCGATTCCCGATCGCCTTATGCAAAAGGGCGGCCGCCACACTGGAATCAACCCCTCCGCTCAGCCCGAGAATCACACGTCCGTTGCCAACCTGTTGCCGGACCTCGGAAACGGCCCGCTTCACAAACGAACCCATGGTCCAAGTCCCCCGACATCCGCAGATCTTTTTCAGAAAATTACCCAAAATCTGCTGCCCCTTCGGAGTGTGGGAGACCTCCGGATGAAATTGCAGCCCATAAATATTCCCCCTCTGCACAACGGCGTAAGGACTATTTTCCGTGGTGGCGACCGGTTGGAATCCGCGGGGCAACCGGGTCACCCGATCTCCGTGGCTATTCCAAATCTCAAGATGTGCCGGAAGCTTTTCGAGCAAAGGACAGTTTTTCTTACGACGAAGGATCCCCCGACCATATTCGCGGCGGGTGCCGCGGGCGACTTGTCCTCCGAACTCCTGAACGAGAAGTTGCATTCCATAACAAATACCGAGGATGGGAATGCCCAGATGAAAGATGGCCCGGTCCATCTTCGGGGCATGAGGGGCATACACGCTGGCGGGCCCTCCGCTGAGCACGATTCCTTTGGGTCGCAGCATGAGAATCTCCTTGGCCGAAATGGTGTGAGGGACGATCTCCGAATAGACCTTGGCCTCACGAATCCTGCGGGCGATGACCTGAGTGTATTGGGAACCGAAATCAAGGATCAGAACCCGCTCAGCGGTCTCCTTGGAAGA
>CANEUY010000066.1 GCA_947442065.1 Verrucomicrobia subdivision 6 bacterium
CTATTCCTCGGTGCCGTTCAGATGCTCGTCCATATCGGGCAGGCGGATGTGGCGGAGAAGGTGCACAACGCGTGGCTCAAGACGATTGAGGATGGAGTGCATACCTACGACATTTTCAAAGAGGGGGTGAGCAAAGAAAAGGTGGGGACCAAGGAGTTTGCGGCGGCGGTGGTGGCACGGATTGGACAGAAACCGAGCCACCTCAAGGCGGTGGATTACAGCAAGGCGAGCACCCGGCCTTTGACGAATCGGCCTCCATACAAGCGGGAGACTTCCAAGAGGGAGTTGGTAGGAGTGGATGTGTTTGTTTGTTGGCCGACTGGGACGATGGAGGAGCTGGCCAAGAAGCTGGAGCCTCTGGCTGGGGACGGGCTGAAACTGGAGTCCTTATCGAATCGCGGAATGAAGGTCTGGCCCGGTGGGCATAAGGAGACCTTTACGGTGGATTCGACCGCCTGCCGTTTTCAGCTGCCTGACGGAAAAGGAGTCGTGTCCCACACTGCGGTGGTGAAACTTTTGGAGCGAGTCACGCAAGCCGGGGTCGAGTTTGTTAAGACGGAAGGTCTTTACAACTTCGATGGCAAGGCCGGTTTTGCAAAGGGCTAATTTGTCTCCGAGTCCGGCTAAAGTTTAGCCAGCAAGGACACCCAACTGATCGCGGGCACCCAGGGATCGGGCGAGGTGACTGGGATCTGTGTGGCCAGCCAAGGATTCTCGATAGGATTGAAGTAAGCGGACGGCTTCTTCAGGAGATTCTTCCAGCAGTTCCAGACGGAAGTGGCCCAAGCCCGCGGCGAGAAGTTGGGGGAGGTGAGAGGCGCCTGATTGGGGGCGGGAGTTGAAAACGGTATTGCGGCAACCAACATCGGCCCGAATGGGATGAGATTCTCCGACGCGGTCGCGGACGGCGATTCGGTGATGGTCGCAGGGACGGCCGCAGGTGAGGTGGTCTTGGCCTTGGGACAGAAAAGCCGCGAAGACGCAGTGTTCCATATGAAACATGGGGATGTGCTGGTGAAGGGTGAGTTCGAACCAAGCGGGCGGTGCTAAGCGAAGAAGTTCAATGAGCTGGGTGATATCGAGATCGTAGCTGGGAGTGAGGCGTTGAAGACCTTCGGAGATGAAGAGATCGGCAGAAAGCGGATTGGAAACGTTGAGGGAAAAGTCACCGATCATGGGGAGTTTGGCAGATCGGAAGTAGTCGAGAGCTCCGAGGTTGCGGATGAGAACTCCATCCGGCTTGGCGTTCTCGATCAGACGAAAAAACCCGGTCTCTCCGGCTTTTTGGATTCGTGGGGTGGCAAGGTAGACGGGAACCTTTGATTTTTGGCGGATGGCTTCGACTGTGGGATTGAAACGGCGGAGATCTTCAAAATCGAGATACAGGAGATCGGGATTCTCCGGCAGCAGGGCCTCCGCCTGACCGGGATTACGACAGAGGACGGAGAGTTGGATCGGATCCGTTAGATTTGTGCTTTTGGCACGAGCAGTGATGGGGCCGAGGAGGTTTGGGAGGGCTTTTTCTCGGGAGGGGCGCACAGGACTAGGACAGTTGGGGGGTTCGGGGGGAAGGGAGAGGCGGGCAACGAGTTCGCGTCGGATGCGGTTCAGTTCAGAGACAGGCAGAATCACGGGCTGGGGTAGGTCGATCGCTAGGTCGCCGAGATGAAACGGGGTTCCTCCCAGCCGGCCAAACTGCTCCTGCAGGGTCTCCGGAGTTAAGGGGCGATTCCTGGCTGGGGCTAGTGGGGTGGTGGATGATAACTGAATCTCTTGGTTTCCAGTCACGGCATGGATGTGAAGCTGCTGTCCGGGTTGACCAGATACTTTTATGTTCAAGGAGGCAGTTTGAGTTGGAGCTTCCTTGGAGCGTTCGGCTTTTAACTGTTTTTCCAGTTGTGGATCTTTGGTTTTCCAGACCCGGTCGCCGGGTCTGGCGGTGTTAGCAGGCAGGGAGCCGTGGCGGAAAAGAAGTCGATTCCCCTGCACTCCGAAGAGAAAACCGCCCGGTTCTTTATCTGTGTCTGTACCCCGATCGATGACGACTCCATCGCCTGGATGAAGTGGGGTGAGCATTTCCTCGATCTCGATCCAGTCGGGTCCAGTCCGGGCTATTTTTCCTGCGAAAGGGCCCCGTTTTTTTCCGAATCGGGCGTGAACGAGTTGCTGATGGTCGACGCCATGGAACCAACCCGAAAAAAGGCCTCGGCTGAATGTCATTTCCAGTCGGTATTTATCTTCCTTGGAGGCGGGGGCGGGGTGGTTGGCTAATGCACGATTGATGGCCTTTCGATAGACCGAGGTCACCGCCGTGATGTAATCGGCAGACTTGAGCCGGCCCTCGATTTTAAATGAGTGAAGGCCGAGTTTGATCAGTTCAGGAATTTCATCCACGGCGGCGAGGTCTTGGGGGGATAAAAGGTATGCACGATCCCCGAGATCTTTGGGTTGTCCATCGACCTCAAGTCCGTACGGAAGACGACAGGCTTGGGCGCACTCCCCTCGGTTCGCGCTACGGCGACCCAGGACTTCACTGGTCAGGCACTGGCCCGAGTAGGCGACGCAAAGTGCGCCGTGGACAAAGACCTCTAAAGGCAGACCCGAGGGGTCTTTGGGAGATGGGAATTTGGCGAGTTCGCGGAGGGAGAGTTCACGGGCAAGAACGGCAAGAGAGATGCCTTGGCGACGGGCAAATGCGACCCCTTCAGGAGAGGTGAGGGTCATCTGGGTCGAAGCATGAATCTCCACTTGCGGGCAAATTTCCCGGGCCAAACGGATTAGGCCCAAATCCTGAACAATGATGGCGTCCACATGGGATTCCCCCACCCAGCGAAGCAGCCGTTCGGCTTCGGCGAGTTCGGAGGGGAAGATCAGCACATTGAGCGTGAGGTATCCCCGACGACCGCGGGCATGGAGGTAATCCATGACGAGGGGGAGGTCGGTTTCAGTGAAATTTTCGGCCCGGATACGGGCATTGAAGGCGGGGAGGCCGAAATAGACGGCATCGGCACCAGCAGTGACGGCAGCTTTGAGGCACTCCCAATCGCCAGCTGGGGCGAGGAGCTCAGGTTGATGTGGCGAGGCCATCCCAGAAGGTAGCCTCATCCGGGAGGGGAAACGAGCGGAGAGGTCTTAGTCGAGGAAACGGACCTTGCCAGTTTCCACGTCGTAGACTGCACCCATGACCTGCAGTTTGCCGTCTGCCTTGGCCTTCTGAAGGAGTTCACTGTTTTTGATGAGTTCGATCATCTGATAACGGACGAGAGCTTCGACAGCGTGATTCAGCTGATCTTCTTTCGACAAGTCCTTGTGTTCTTGGTGGATTTTTTTAATCCCGGGTTGGAGGGCTTTCGTTAAAAGGGAGATGTTTCCAGGGACAGGTTTGCCTTCGAGGGTGGCAGTCACGGCACCGCATTTCGTGTGGCCGAGTACGAGAATGGTATGCACGCCAAGGGCGGCGACTCCATATTCGAAGGTGGCATTGACTTCGGGGGTATCGAAGCCTCCTGCGTTTCTGCATACAAAAAGGTCGCCTACACCGAAATCGAAAACTACTTCCGGAGGAGTACGGGAATCAGCACAGGTCAGGACGGCGACGGAAGGTGTTTGGCCAAGGCTACCCGTTTTCGCCACCATGCCCTTTTGCCAGCTATGGGCGAGTGCTTTTCCCTCCGTGAAACGCTGATTTCCTTTTTCGAGAGTGGCTTTGGCACCCTCCATTTTAATTTCAGACCAAGAGAAAGAATTCGTTGCTAGAACAAGCATCAAAGGAAGTAGAATTTTTTGCATGGGCTATTGATAAAGAGGTTCCTTTTAATGACAAGCCGGACTGGTCGCAGGTTTTTGTTTTGCTAGGGTATGGAGATGGAGCGCAAACCCCCATGGTTAAGGGCAAAAATCCCCGGAGGACCCGGCTATACCAAGGTTCGGGATCTGGTGCAGGAGAACCGCCTGCATACGGTTTGTGAAAGTGCCCACTGCCCGAACTTGGGAGAGTGTTGGAGCCGGGGAACCGCCACGATCATGATTCTGGGGGAGACCTGCACCCGGAGTTGCCGTTTTTGTGCCATTGCGACGGGAAAACCGGGAGAGGTGGATTTCGGGGAACCGGCACGGGTGGCGGATGCAGTGAGGATCATGGGGTTAAAACATGCTGTGATCACTTCGGTCGCACGGGACGATTTACCCGACGGGGGGGCGGAAATTTGGGCAAGGACCGTCCGAGCGGTGAAACATGTGAATCCGGAGACTCATATCGAGGTTTTGATCCCTGATTTCAAAGGGCAGGAACAGCCCCTGAACACTGTGCTGGATGCGGATCCCGATATTTTGAATCACAATATGGAGACCGTGCGGCGCTTGCAGAAGCCTGTGCGGGTACAGGCGCAGTATGAGCGGAGTATGGAAGTATTACGCCGAGCGAAGGCCAGGGGTTTTATCACGAAAACCGGGCTGATGCTGGGCATTGGGGAAAAAGAGGAGGAGATTGAGGAGACGCTGGGTGATTTAGCCGCTGAAAAAGTGGATATCCTGACCCTCGGTCAATATCTACGTCCGACGGAAAAACATCTGCCTGTGGATCGCTGGGTGACCCCGGAAGAGTTCGTGAGGTGGAAAGAGAGGGCGCTGGTTCTTGGGTTTGGAGTTTGTGAGAGTGGTCCTTTGGTGCGGAGTTCGTATCATGCGGATGAACAGTCGGCCAAGTACACGGGCGTGGGGGAAAGTTTGCGATCGGAATAAAAGAAGAACCGATCATGAGGAAGGAGGATCTGATCGAGGAGTTTTCGCGGTCGGGTGGAAAGGGCGGGCAAAACGTCCAGAAAGTGGAGACAAAGGTTGTTTTGCGGCATGTGCCCACGGGGATCACGGTGATCGCTCAGGAAGAGAGAACCCGGGAAGCCAACCGGGTAAGGGCGAGAAGACGAATGATCCAAGCCTTGGCGGAACGGGAAAGAAGGATTCGACTGGCCAAAGCTGCGGAGAGATCGCGGGAGCGGAGTCGGAAGGCGAATCGGAGTTGGGGAGCGAAGAGGGAGTTGGTGGAGGGGAAGCGCAACCGGGCCAAGATCAAAGCGGGTCGTGGGAAATGGCGGGGAGGCGAATGAGCGCCTGGGTTTATGTTCTGCAATGTCGGGACGGATCTTTTTATACGGGATGGACAAATAATTTGGAAAAAAGGGTGCGGGCGCACCAAACGGGCAGGGGGGGTAAATACACTCGAAGCCGTTTGCCTGTGAAACTGGCAAAGGCATGGAAAAAGAGAAACCGCAAGGAGGCGATGAGGGCGGAGGTCCTGTTTAAGCAACTCACCCGGAGGGAGAAAATTGCCAAATTGAGGGTCCTGCCGAAGAGACGAACTTCCGCCCGTGTCCGGTCACGGGCGGGGTACGTCACCCGTTAGACGCCGGATTTCTTGTCCTGTACCTGTTTTCGATCCGCTTTTCGGGCGGCCATGCCCGAGGCGCGCTCCTCTCGGCTTAAGCGACCGTCCCCATCCTTGTCGAATTTAGCCAAGGCTTCATTTCGCTTGGCTTGGAGGTCGGCCCTCCGCGCTGCTTTTTCCGTATCACTGAGTTGGCCATCGCCATTGGCGTCATATTTCCCGTGGAGCCTTTGAAAAAGCTCCTGACGGGCCTGATCCGCGGCTTTTTGTTCTTCCGGATCAATCTGGCCATTGCCATTGGCATCGAAGCGCTTGAGAATTTTCGCGCTTTTATCCCCGTCTTGGCAGGTTTGGGCGAGGAGACGTGGAGTGGGGTTGAGTAGGGTGAAGGCGAGCAAGCCAAGGGCGAGCCCGCCACGGTGGATGATTTGTGTCTTCATGGTGGATTGAACCGTGGAGACAAAAAAAGGATTCGATTATTTTTTGAGAAACTTACTGAAAATATTGCCGGATTTCTGTGGGTCGGAAGAGGGAGAGGCTAGGGGGGGCAGCGGAAGTGGAGACTTCGTGGCATTGGCGGGAACAGCGAGAGGGGAGAGAGTGGTGGCGGTGGTCGGACGGGGACCGGTGGCTTGAGGGGTTTGAGCGATTCCCGGTTTCTGTGCGACATTCAGTTTGAACTTTTCCGCATGGAGTGAGGCGGTGGCGGGAACAGGAGGGGTGGGTAGACGGGCAGCTGCACTTTTTTCAATCAGGGCGGCCACTTTTTCAAGATTTTGATTTAAGAGGTCCACCTTTTGAAGCAGTTGTAGAGCCCAGGCAGGATATTGCTCCTGGTTGTCGAGAAACCGGGCTTCTTGGGTTTGGGTGGCGGGAAGGGGAGAATTGGGAGGCCGTGTGATCGAAACAGGTTGGATGGAAAGAAAAGTCACCCAATCTTGTCCCCCTTCCTTCACCACCAAGGTCGAATCCTGCAGGGTGCCGGATGTGCGGAGATTTTGTAATTCGGCTAGAGGCAAGGGGCCGATGGCCTGATTCTGTGCATCGGCATAGTAGTAAAGATCCCCAGAATTCATTTTGAACAAGTTTGGGTTGGAGATAAGGGCTTGGCCAGACCGGATGAGACAAGGGAACCCAGGTAATCATGAGCCTTTCGATAACTTTTTGATTCGAGGAAGTGGCGCAGGCGGGGGTCGAGGTGGGGTGCGTGCTCCTTCTCCAAGGAATCCAGTTTTAGAAAAAGAGGCGCCAGTTGGGGTGGATGAGGAGATTTCTGGGCTGCCACGGCAGCGAGGTAATCTCGCAGGGCCTCATGCAAAAGTGTTTCAGCTCCGGAAAGCGACATGCCTGAGATTAGGGGGGCACAGGTTATGGTGTCGAATGCTTGAGTCGGCGGGGACAACGATTTAGGAATAGAGGATGGCTGAAAGGTTGAATCAGATCGCGGTTTTGGCAGGGGACGGGATTGGGCCCGAAGTGATGTCCGCCACGATGAAGGTGGCGAAAGAGGTCGAAAAGAGGCATGGGCTGGCCGTGGAGTGGAAAGAGGGGTTGGTGGGGGGCGCGGCGATTGATGCGAAAGGAAAAGCCCTTCCTGAGGAAACGGTCGAACTGTGCCGGTCGGCCAAGGCGGTTCTTTTTGGAAGTGTGGGGGGGCCGAAGTGGGAGACGCTACCCCCGAACGAACAACCGGAGCGGGCGGCTCTGCTTCCTTTGAGGAAGATCTTCGGCCTTTATGCGAATCTACGGCCTGCGGTTTTATATCCTGAACTGGTCAACTGTTCCCCCCTGCGGGCGGATCGGGTGGCGGGGGGATTTGATGTGCTGGTGGTGCGTGAGTTGACGGGAGGCCTCTATTTCGGTCAGCCGAAGGAGACGACGAAGACGGCGAAGGGCGAGAGGTCGGTCGACACGATGGTGTATGAGACCCACGAGATTGAGCGGGTAACGGAGGTGGCCTTTCGGGCGGCGGCCTTCCGTAAAAAAAGGGTGACCTTGGCGGATAAGGCAAATGTTTTGGAAACGAGCCTGCTCTGGCGAAAAGTGGTGAAGCAGGTGGCTGCCAAGCATCCGAACATCACCTTGGACTTTATGTATGCCGATAATGCGGCCATGCAGCTCGTGAGGGATCCGGGGAGATTCGATGTTCTTCTTTGTGAGAACTTATTTGGGGACATGTTGAGTGATGAGGCAGCGGCGGTGGCGGGCTCGTTGGGAATGTTGCCGAGTGCTTCGTTGGGGGAAGGGAGCTTTGGTTTGTATGAGCCAGC
>CANEUY010000067.1 GCA_947442065.1 Verrucomicrobia subdivision 6 bacterium
CCGGATCGAAAAAGTGCACCGCCTTTTTCCCCTGCCAAACGATAAAGTCCTCCACATCTCCATCTATGGTGGATTTGGATATGTTCTCGGCGGCCTCCCTTTTCCGGCAGTTGCCCTCGGGATGACCGGATCCCTTCTCGGCGCCTTGGACGAACAGTCCCAGCGCCTTTCTCCCGGACGGGATGTCTCCATGCTGGACTGGTTGGCCGACATCCTCGGCGTTTCCCTCGGCCTCGTCGCCCGACGCCGCTTCCGATGAGTTCGACCCACGCCCAACGTTACACCCGCCTCCTCGAGGAAGTGCGACGGCATGACCGCCTTTATTACGTCGAAGCCCAACCGGAAATCTCCGATGCCGCCTACGACCGCCTCTACCGGGAACTGCAGGATTTGGAAAAATTCCATCCGGAGCTTGCCGATGAAAACTCTCCCACCCGCAAGGTCGGGGGCGCCCCCCTCGACTCGTTTCGCACCGTGGCCCATGCCGTGCGGATGCAGAGCCTCAACAACACCTACAGCGAACAGGAACTGGAAGATTTCCTCGGCCGCGTGGAAAAAGGGCTGGTCGGTCAGTCCGCCGAATTTGCCGTCGAACCCAAAGTCGACGGCTTAGCCGTCAGTGTTCGCTATGAAAAAGGCCGCCTGGTCCAGGGCCTGACCCGCGGGGACGGGGAGCGAGGCGATGACATCACGGAAAACCTGAAAACCATCCGCAATCTCCCTCTTTCCGTCCGCGGCCTGCCCGAACGGATCGAATTCCGCGGGGAAGTTTATCTTCCGGAGCCGGCCTTTGCTTCCATGAACCGGGCCCGCGAAAAAAAGGGCGAACCGCTTTTTGCCAATCCCCGCAATGCGGCGGCCGGAACGCTGAAACTTCTAGACTCCCGGGAAGTGGCCAGGCGCCCTCTCGCCATTGTTTTTTACGGCCTCGGCGAAGTTTCCGGACTCTCCCTAAAAACCCAGGAGGAGCTTCACCGTCAGATTTTGGATTGGGGACTCCCCGGTCATGTCTGGTTCCGCTTGGTCCGTGGAACCTCCGGCGTCCTTTCCGCCGTACGGGAGTTGGACAGCGCCCGCCACAATTTTTCCTTCGCCACCGACGGGGCCGTTATCAAGGTCAATCGCCTGGATCAGCAGAAAATCCTCGGCCAAACCGATAAGGCCCCCCGTTGGGCGATCGCCTACAAGTACGCCCCCGAACAGGCTGAAACCCGTCTCCATGCCGTGACTTTTCAAGTCGG
Source organism: Verrucomicrobia subdivision 6 bacterium (assembly GCA_947442065.1). GTDB lineage: Bacteria > Verrucomicrobiota > Verrucomicrobiia > Methylacidiphilales > Verrucolacustridaceae > Verrucolacustris. The sequence goes on from CANEUY010000067.1 coordinate 1,242, forward strand.
CCGCACCGGTGTCATTACCCCTGTTGCGGAACTGGAACCCGTCCTGCTCAGCGGCTCCACCATTTCCCGGGCCACCCTTCATAATTTCGAGGAAGTTGCCCGCAAGGACATCCGGGTGGGCGATCTCGTCACCATCGAAAAAGCGGGGGAAGTGATCCCAGCCGTTCTTTCCGTGAACTTGAAAAAGCGGCCCGCCGCCTCCCGACCCATTCCGATTCCCCAGCAGTGCCCCGTCTGCGGCGGCCCTCTCTCCAAGGAAGATGTTTTTCTGCGCTGCACCTCCCGCGACTGCGTCGGCCAGTTGAAGCGGCGGTTGCAGCATTTCGCCCACCGGGGTGCGATGGATATCGAGGGGCTGGGCGAGGTCATGGCCGCGCAGTTGGTCGACGCCGGCCTCCTCCAGCATGTCGATCAGATCTACGACCTGACCGAGGAGAAACTCTCCTCCCTCGAGCGGATGGGGGAAAAATCGGCCGCCAACCTTTTGGCCGGCATTGCCGCGAGCAAAACCCGTACCCTTGGGCGATTGATTTTTGCCTTGGGCATCCCGCAAGTCGGCGCCGTTCTGTCGGAAACCCTGGCCCGTCGTTTTGGCTCTCTCGAAAAGCTGGCCGCCGCCTCCACCTCGGATCTGACCCAGGTCAACGACGTGGGTCCCAAGGTGGCGGACGAAATCGCTGCTTTCTTTCATGAGCCCGCCACCCGCCGCCTCCTGTCTTCCTTGAAAAAAGCCGGCTTGAATTTCACGGCTCTGAAAGAGGAGCTGGCGGAACGGGGCGGAGTGTTTGCGGGAAAGAAATTTGTCCTGACCGGAACCCTCAGCCGCCCCCGGGAGGAGTTCATCCGCCAGATCCAATCCCTGGGAGGTTCTGTGGCAGGATCCGTCAGCGCAAAAACCGACTACCTTCTGGCAGGGGACGAGGCCGGATCCAAACTCGACAAGGCCCGCGCCCTGGAAGTCCGGGTCCTTTCCGAAAAAGATTTTGAAAAGCTTGTCGGGAAAGACGCCGGGGAGTGAAATGGCTGGCATGAGAAGTTTGATTCTTCCCTTTGGAGTTCTTTGGCTCACTGCCTGCGGCACGGTCCTCGCCCAGTCAGGAAACCCTGCAGCCTCGGAAGATGCGGAAATGGAACGCCGCAAGATCCTCAAGGCCGCCGATCAGGTGGACCGCGTCGACCAACAGGTGGACAAAATCCAGTCCCGGGTGGCCACCTTGGAACAGTTGCTGGACGAGGTTCGCCAACAATCCCAGTCCCTCAAGGAGGCTCTGGCGAACGCCTCGGCCAAGGCTGCGCAGGACCGGACAGCCCTGCTGGACGAGGTTTCAAAGATGTTGGCCGAGCGGAAGGAAAAGGAGAAGGATAAGCCTGCCGAAAAACCGGCTCCTCCCGCAAAATCTTCCGAGCGGGAAGGGTACGAGCACACCGTGGCCAAAGGGGATACGCTCAGCTCCATCGCCCAGGCTTACAACGCGGAGTACAAACTTAAACTCACCGTGGACTCGATCCGGAAAGCCAACCATTTGACCAAGGATGAACTCAAAGTCGGCCAGAAGCTCATCATCCCGTCCCGCTAAATTTTCATGAGCACCCCCGCTTCGATGTATCGTCTGCAAAAAGTGCAGACCGGCCGGATTCTTGGCCCCATGGATCTCGATCATCTCAAAGCCCTCGCGAATCAGTCCCTGATTGCACCGGACGACCTTGTTCAGGTCGATGAAGGCCCTTGGATCAAGGCCCCGGAAGTAACGGGGCTCGAAATGCTCTGGTGGGTCGAGCCGTTGGATGGCCCCCGCTACGGACCGACCACCGCCGGCACCATCGCGGAATTCCTTCAAAGCGGCCAGCTGGGTGGATCGGAGCTCGTCACCCACGCCCGCAACAAAGAAAACTACACGGTCGCCGAATTTTTGGAGGAGATGGCCCGTCGCCGGGCTTCCCGCCTAAAGAGCCGAACGATCAAGCTGGAAGAGGCTCCCGAGCCAATCGACGCACCCTCCACCAGTCCTGCTTTCGATGCCGCCCTCCGCTTGCGTATCAAGCAGCTGGAAACCGACTTGGCCAAGGCCCGGGAACAACTCGACCAACAGGCCCACGAGCTGGCCCGCCTCCGCGCCTCCCTCTCGTAGCCCGTCCTCCCTTCCGCTTGACCCAAGAGCGCCTCCGTCGCTACTTTTTGGTGTTCAACATCTTCTCTTTTTTATGCGCCACACCATCTCTGTCGTAGTCCAAAACCGCTTCGGGGTCCTGACCCGGATCGCCGGACTTTTTAGCGGCCGCGGCTTCAATATCGACACCCTGAATGTCGGCCCGACCCAAAACGACAAAATCTCCCGCATGACCCTTGTAGTTGTCGGCAACGATCAGGTCCTCGAACAGGTGGTCAAACAACTCAACAAGCTTGTGGATGTGCTCGAAGTTCACGACTTTAAAGACGGCGATGTCATCGACCGGGAACTCATCCTTCTCCGGGTGAAAGCCACCTCAGCCACTCGGCCCGAGGTGATGCAGATTTGCGACATCTTCCGCGCAAAAATTGTCGATGTCCAAGCCTCCAGCCTTTCCATCGAGGTCACCGGCGATGAAAGCAAAATCGAAAAATTCCTCCAACTGATGAAGCCGTTCGGCGTTCTCGAACTGAGCCGGACCGGCCGGATCGCCCTGCCCCGGAAATAAGAACTTCCCCCTAACCCACCACCCTAACAGGAGAAAAACCCATGCCTGCCCGCATCTATCACGACCGTGACGCCAGCCTTACCCCTCTTCGCCGACGCAAAGTCGCGGTGATCGGATTCGGCTCCCAAGGCCACGCCCACGCCCTGAACCTCAAAAACAGCGGCATCCGTGTCACCATTGGCCTCTACAAAGGCAGCAAGTCGATTCCCGTTGCAAAAAAACACGGATTCAAGGTTCTTCCCACGGCGGAAGCCGTCCGGGGTGCCGACGTCATTTTTATCGCGGTGCCCGATCTGAAGATTCCCTCCGTCTACGAAAAGGACATCGCCCCGAATCTCCGCAAGGGTCAATGCCTTCTTTTTAGCCACGGTTTCGCCATTCATTACAAAACGGTTCGTCCGCCGAAAAATGTGGATGTCATCCTCGTCGCGCCGAAGGGCCCCGGCCACATTGTCCGTCGGCAATATCAAGAGGGGCGTGGCGTTCCCGCCCTTTTCGCCGTTCAACAAAACCCCTCGGGCCAGGCTCGTGGGATCGCCATGGCATGGGCCCGCGGCATCGGAGCCACGCGCGCCGGCCTCCTGCAGACAACCTTCAAGGAAGAAACCGAGACCGATCTTTTCGGGGAACAAGCCGTCCTTTGTGGCGGAACTTCCGCCCTTATTCAGGCGGGGTTCGAAGTGCTTGTGAAAGCGGGCTACCAACCCGAAGTCGCCTACTTTGAAGTTCTCCATGAATTGAAGCTCATCGTCGACTTGATCAATGAAGCCGGAATCGCCGGGATGCGTTTTTCCATTTCGGAAACCGCAAAATATGGCGATGTGGTCAGCGGCCCCCGCGTGATCGATGCCCGCACGAAAAAGTCGATGCAGGCCGTTTTGCAGGATATCCGGAACGGAAAATTCGCGCGGGAATGGATCCGCGAGAGCCGAACCGGGATGAAGCGCTATCACCGTCTCCTCAAAGCCGGGGAAAAGCACCCGATCGAAAAGACCGGGGCTCGCCTCCGCGGCCTGATGCCTTGGATCCGTCGCCGGAACCTCAAAGGCGCACAAGCGGCTTACTAGGATTCCCCCCCTTCGGGCGGTTTTCCGGCTCCACCTTGGCAGGTGCGCCGATCGCCGTTTTGCGCTAAGGTCCCCCCATGTCCTCCGCCGATAAGTTGTTGATTTTTGACACCACTCTCCGCGACGGAGAGCAGTGCCCCGGTGCGGCCATGACCCAGCCCCAAAAACTGGCCGTCGCCCGACAGCTCGCACGCCTCGGGGTGGATATCATCGAGGCCGGCTTCCCCATCGCCAGCCGCGGGGATTTCGAATCCGTACGGGAAATCGCCCAAACCGTCCGCGGACCGGTCATCTGTGGCCTGGCCCGGTGCGTTCACGCCGACATTGATGCTGCCGGAGCGGCCGTCAAACCTGCCGGCAAAAAAGGCAGGATCCATGTGTTTCTGGGGACCAGCAAGATTCACCGTGAATTCAAACTCGGCAAAGCCCGGAAGGAGATCCTGCGTTTGGCGGTCGACGGAATCCGTCGCGCCCGCAAGCTCACTCCGAATGTGGAATTCTCCCCCGAAGACGCCTCGCGGACGGAAATCGATTTTCTGATCGAAGTCGTCGAGGCCGCCATCGCCGCGGGTGCAACCACCATCAACCTCCCGGACACCACCGGCTACGCCACACCGGAGGAATACGCCCGGATGTTTGCCGACATTCATTCCTTGGCCCAAGGAGCTTCCGATGTGATTCTCAGCACGCACTGCCATAACGATCTGGGTTTGGCGGTCGCCAACTCCCTTGCCGCCGTCCAAGCCGGCGCCCGTCAGGTGGAGTGCACCCTCAATGGCATTGGAGAACGCGCGGGGAATGCAGCCCTCGAAGAGATCGTGATGGCCCTTCGCACCCGGTCTGACTCCTTCCCCCATTTGACGACGGGAATCCACACCCGCGAACTGGTGCGCACCTCCCGCCTGGTTTCCGGGGCCTGTGGATTCCCCGTCCCCCGGAATAAGGCCATCGTGGGGCTGAATGCCTTCGCCCACAGTTCCGGCATCCATCAGGACGGCATTCTGAAAAAGAGGGAAACCTACGAAATCATGGATCCCCAGATCGTCGGTTGGGGAAAAACGGAGCTCCCTCTTACGAAGCATAGTGGTCGTGCGGCCGTCGCCTCCCGCCTCAAACATCTCGGTTATTCCCTCCGCCCGGCAGAGTTGCAGGCTATTTTTTCCCGGTGCAAGGAAATCGGCGACCGCAAGAAATTCATCTACGACGATGATTTGGTTTCGCTGGTCGGAGCGCATATCCAGAATCCGCGGGAGACCTATTCCCTCGTCAGTCTCCACGTTCACACCGGTACGGGAGAAAAACCCTTGGCGGAAATCGCCCTTCGGTGCTCGAAGAAAAACCATTTTGCCATTGGTACCGGCGACGGAGCCGTCGATGCCGTCATGAAGACCATCGATCAGATCACCGGCCTCAAGGGCCACTTGACGGAATACAGCGTCCGGGCGGTTACCGAGGGCAAGGATGCCGTCGGCGAAGTCAGTCTGAATGTCCGTTTTGTTGCGAAGGGCGAGCCGGCCGCCGGCCGGGCCGCTGCCACGGATGTGATTGAATCAAGTGCGCGTGCCTATCTGTCGGCGGTGAATCGCTGGCTCGCCGAAGGCGCCCGGGCCTCCTCAAAAAAGAAGACCCGGCGCACCTTGGCAAATCCTTAAACCAAAGAATCAGTCGTAACTGGGATTCCTCGGGCCCCGCTCGTAATCGAACTCGGAACCACGCTCCGGGCGATCTCCCCTCGGGGGACGATCGTCGCGGCGCGGTCCGCCGGAACGCTCTCCGGTCGACTTGGCCCCGTTCACAATCAGAAGCCGGCCCATGAAGTCTGTGTCATGGAGTTTTTTGGCCACTTCCTGTGCTCCTTCCAAGGTCTGCATTTCGGCAAAACCAAAACCCTTGGAATTCCCGCCACCTTCGCGCACGACTTCGACATTCTTCACCGCAGCAATTTTGCTGAGGTGATCGAAGATGTCGCTTTCCGATGCGTCATAGGAGAGGTTCCCGATATACAGCCGGGGGGTAAGAACCTCCATCGGCGGTGTGGACCGGGGCCGCGGGGTGCGGGGTGCGTCGGGACGTCCGTTGCGGGGCCGATCCTGGCCCTGCGTGGAGCGGGAGGATCCTCCCCCCATGCCGAACAGTTTTTTCAAAAAGCCCCAGAAACCACCGCTGCTTTTTTGGGCTTCGC
>CANEUY010000068.1 GCA_947442065.1 Verrucomicrobia subdivision 6 bacterium
GAGACTCTTGTTTTTTTGATCGAGCTTGTTGAGGTCGAGGACCCGACCAAAAAAGCCGAAATCAAACAGCCCTGATCCTTACAGGATCAGCATTGCGTCGCCGAAGCTAAAAAATCGGTATCCTTTTTCAAGAGCGTGACGATATGCGCGGAGGGTGAGTTCGGGCCCGGCAAAAGCCGCCACGAGAAGAAGGAGAGTGGAGTGGGGGAGATGGAAATTGGTGAGCAAACCGCCGACCCTTTGAAACTTGTACGGAGGATAAATAAAGGCGGCCGTAGTTCCCTGATGAGGACTGAGGGAGGGGGCAGATTCAAGCACCCGCGCGGAAGTTGTGCCGACGGCGATGATTTTGTCCGCCTCGCTGGTTTTTTCGAGGAGTCCGGTGGGGATTTCGTATGATTCGGAGTGCATGGGGTGGTCCCGGTAGTCTGGGGTCTTGATGGGGCGAAACGTGCCCAAACCCACGTGAAGAGTGACAAAGGCATGGGGAAATTGAGCAAGAAGTTCCGGGGTAAAGTGAAGTCCGGCGGTGGGGGCAGCCACGGATCCGAGTTTTTCGGCGTAGGTGGTTTGGTAATCGGACAGGTCGGAGGGTTGGAAATCCGGTTGGCCATGGGATTTACGGGATTTCAAGATGTAGGGAGGAAGAGGGGGAAGGCCATACTGGTTTAGATCAAGGGAATCCCCAAGAACCCGGAGGACCAATTGCCCGCCGGGAATGTGTTTTTCCACGCGGAGTTGAGCCGGGGGAGCTTGGGGGGTTGAGCCGGGAACGGGATCGGGAAAAATGACTGTTCCCGGTTGCAGGCGTTTTGAGGGGGTGCCAAGGGCGGTCCACCATCCGGGACTCGTTTGTTCGAGAAGGAGAAGTTCTGTTCGGTTTTGTGAGCAGATCAAACGGGCGGGGATGACCTTGGAGTTGTTGAGCACAAGCAGGTTTTTTGGGGAAAGAAGAGAGGGAAGATCCCGGATGCTCAAGTCTTCCAAATGACCATTTTCCCGGCGCAGGAAAAGAAGGCGGGCGGAATCCCGCGGATGGGCGGGGGTTGTGGCAATCTGCTCCGGGGGAATGGGGTAGGTGAGAAGTTGTTCGAGGGCGTCCATTGCGGTTTGACAGACAATGCAGAATGATCGAGATTTTACCGATGATAAAAATTATCCGTGGCCTAAAAAAACTGTCAGCTAACTCGTTCACCCTTGTCGAACTTCTGGTCGTCATCAGCATTATCGGTCTTTTGGCCGGTTTGGCCGTGCCGGCGATCCAAGGGGGGCTGGATAAGGCCAAGCAAGGTGTGGATGTCTCGAATGCCCGTCAGTTGGGGATCATTTTCTTTTCCGAGGCCAACGATAACAACGGAATCTACCGGGTGAATGGCGACTTAACCAATACAACCACCGCAAATAATTTTCTGTCGATCATTCAGGGGATGTGCAGCAACGGCGTGCTCGGCTCTGCTAAAATTCTCTCCGGTCAGGGAGTGGTTCCGGCTGTTTCGACCAATTCGATTACTGCAGCCAATATTGCGTTTGGCTATGTGCCCAATTTGACGACTTCCGATGACGGGCAGATTCCCTTGATTTTGACAAAAGGACCCACCTCGCTGGCTCAAAGTAATATTACTCTGGCAAACACCTACCCTTGGAAAACCAAGGGAATCGTGGTGTACCGTCTTGGCAATTCCGCGGAATTCATCAAGTCGGGTGCGAACGGAGCCAAGGTGGGTGCGGTCAATATCGGGGTTACAAATTCCAACACGGTGTTGCAACCCTAAAGGTTGCTTTAAATTTCAGGGGTATTTCGGCGCAAGGCATCTGCCATTTGGCGGATGAAGTCTTCATAGTTCGACCAACGGGCTTCGGGGTCCTTGTTCAGGCACTTGTCCAAGGTAAAAACAGTCTGTTCCTGGGCATGAGGGCAAAAGCTGCGTAAAGGGGGCGGTCGATCAGAAATATGGCGCCGGGCGACCTCTTCGGCTGTTTCCGCATCGAAGGGGGGTCGACCTGCCAAGGCATGATAAAGAGTCGCTCCTAGGGAATATATATCACTGCGGACATCCTCCGGTTGTCGCAGAAGTCTTTCCGGGGAAACATAATAAGGAGTACCCCAAATTTCATCCTGCTGCTGGAGGGCGGATCGGGCTCCGGCGGCCAAACCAAAGTCGGCCAATTTGGGGATTTTTCCGCGGCCAAAGAGAATATTGCCCGGCTTGAGATCCCGGTGAATCAACCCGGTCTCTTCATGGGCAAACTGGAGGGCGGAGGCGATCCCGATGCCTATTTCGAGGACATCTCTTTCCGGAAGTTTGCCATGCTTTTCCATGCGTTGCTCCATGCTGGGTTCATCCAAGTGTTCCATGACGAGATAGAGTCGCCCCTCTTGCTCTCCCAGAGTGAAGACGCGGATGATATTCGGATGGGCCAGGGAGGCGGTGATTTCCACCTCCTCCAGGAATTTCTTTGAAAAACCCGCGTCCTGACCCAAGTCGGACCGGAGAATTTTCAGGGCCACCGTGCGGTTTAGCCCGATATCCTTCGCCAAATGCACGGTTCCCATTCCCCCCCGGCCCAATTCCCGCTCCATCTGGTAATTGCCAAAAAAATTCGAGGGGGCGGGGGCCAACTCCATACGTTCGATTTTGACGTAATTTTAGGGGGAGGGCGAGTCCGTTGGCTTGCCTTTGAGGAAATTAGTTTCTAGCTCAAGTATATGCCAATTACAGTCGTCACGGGGGGGGCCGGGTTCCTCGGGTCTCATTTGGTGGATCGCCTTCTCCGGGAGGGGCATGAGGTTCTGGCCGTCGACAACCTGCTTACAGGAAACGAACGGAATCTGGATCACCTGCGGTCAGAGAAAAAATTCCGATTCCTACGCCACGATGTGACCAAATTCATCGCTGTCGAAGGCCCGGTCGATTTTGTCTTTCACTTTGCCTCTCCCGCGAGTCCGATCGATTACCTTGAGCTTCCGATTCAAACCCTCAAGGTGGGGTCCCTCGGCACCCACAACGCCCTTGGCCTTGCCAAGGCTAAGGGGGCGACCTTCCTTCTGGCTTCGACCAGTGAATGCTATGGGGATCCCTTGGTGCATCCCCAGAAAGAGGAATATTGGGGGAATGTAAACCCCATCGGACCCCGTGGGGTTTATGACGAGGCCAAGCGTTTTGCCGAAGCCATGACCATGGCCTATCACCGCTTTCATGGGGTCAATACCAAGATCGTCCGCATTTTTAACACCTACGGGCCTCGCATGCGGCTCCGGGACGGCCGGGTGGTGCCCGCATTTGTGGGGCAGGCCCTGCGGGGAGAGCCTTTGACAATCTTCGGTGAGGGAAAACAGACCCGGAGCTTTTGTTTTGTGAGCGACCTGATCGAGGGGATCTACCGGCTTTCCAAAGCCGATTTTCATGAGCCCGTGAATATCGGCAACCCGATGGAACTGACAATTCTCGAGTTTGCCGAGCGGATCCGATCGATTACGGGGAGTAAGAGTCAGATCGTGAAAAAACCACTGCCGGTGGACGATCCCCAGCAAAGAAGGCCGGATATCAGCCGGGCCAAAAAAATTCTGGGCTGGGAGCCCCGGGTTTCCCTCGAAGACGGCTTGAAGGAAACAATTCGCTGGTTTCAGGCAAATCTGGATTCTCCCGGGAGGTCATGAAAAAAGCCTCGATCGGATTCGGGTTGGCCATCTTTTTTTCGGGTGTGACTTTTGGGCAGGTGCCCTTGGAAGGGGCCGGGGCTAATTCATCCGCACAAAATGAGGCTGGGCGTTTGCGAAGCGCCCTTCTTTTCCAGAAGGTGATTGAGTTGATCCGGGAAGATTATCTTGATTCCGCAAAAACAGATTATGACCAGATGACCTATGCGGCGTTGAGAGGCCTGCTATCGTCCCTTGACCCTCACAGCCAATTTCTGGATCCGGATAGTTATAAAATGATCCGGACGGAGACGGAGGGGCATTTCGGGGGATTGGGGATTTCCGTCGGAATGTTAGATCATCAGCTGACGGTGAATGTTCCGATTGAGGGGGGGCCTGCCTTTCGGGCGGGGGTTCTTCCCGGGGACCGTATTGTCAAAATCAATGGAAGGAGCACCCAAAAACTCAGTTTAGGGGAGGCCATCCGCCAACTGCGGGGTCGTCCAGGAGTGCCGGTGAGCCTTTCGATTTATCGTTCGGAGACCGGCAAATCGATGGATCTTTCGATTGTGCGGGAGATTATCCAGGTCCCGACGATTCAGGATGTTGGTTTGGTGTCCGGCACCGGTTCCTACGGGGAAAAAATCGGATACCTAAGAATCAATCAGTTCGGGGAAAAGACAGCTGCGGAATTCGATGCGGCGGTAGCCCAGATTGAAAAGATGGGAGCCACTGCTCTGATCATGGATTTGCGCGACAACCCCGGAGGATTGGTGGAGGCCGCGGTGGATTTGGTCAGTCGGTTTGTCCCCCCCCGGACCTTGGTTGTTGCGACGGAAGGCCGCAAGAAAGGAACAGGCGGGGAGTATTTTTCGAAGGAAACTCCGACCCGGGTGAAGTGGCCTGTGGTGGTTTTGGTGAATGGCAATACGGCGAGTGCGGCGGAGATCGTTGCGGGGGCGCTGCAGGACCTCCGGAAAGCTGTCATTGTGGGCGAAACGACGTTTGGCAAGGGTTCCGTTCAGACCGTGCAGCGGGTGGATCCAGGAGAGGTTCCGGATGTGGGGGTGCGATTAACCACGGCCCATTATACCACTCCGTCCCGCAGAAAAATTCATGGGGTTGGTATCGAACCCGATGTGGTGGCCCGACTCACCCGTGAGGAAGAGGAGCTGATTTATCAAAAACGGAGTCCCGGCCTCACACCAGTGCCGGGTTCTGGAATGGAAATTCAGGATGAGCCATTGGATCGGGCAGTGGATATTTTGCGGGGCTGGAAAGTGGTAAACCGGCGTGCCGTGGCTACCCGCTGAATCTTTGTGACCCTCTGCGCCCTCGGAATTGAAACCTCCTGTGATGAGACAGCCGTCTCGATCCTTGAGGCGGATGAAAAGGGTTGTCGCCTCCTAGGGGAGGCTTTGGCCACACGCCCGGAGGAGCATGCCGCTTTGGGGGGAATTGTTCCTGAACTGACCGTGCGCCAACATCTTGAACTTCTGCCAAGAATTCTGGGGCAAGCGAAAGAGAAGGCCGGGGGAAGAGCCTTTCAGGTTGTCGGGGCAACGTCGGGTCCTGGGTTGGCACCGGCGCTGCTGGTCGGTCTGGCTTTTGGAAAGGCTTTGGCCTGGACGGAGGAGATTCCTTTTCATGCGATCAATCATTTGGAAGGACATCTCTACAGTCCTTTTGTCTCCCATGGGAGGTGGCCGGAATATCCCCACTTGGCCCTGATCGTCAGTGGGGGGCACACCCTTTTGGTGGATGCAGTAAGTCCCCGGGAGCGGACCATTGTCGGAACCACCCGGGATGATGCGGCGGGGGAGGCTTTTGATAAATTGGCCCGCATGGTGGGGTTGGGCTATCCGGGCGGACCACGGATTGAAAATGAGTCACAAAAGGGTGAGGTGGGACGATATCCATTGCCGCGTCCAATGAAGGGGAGTGAGAGTTGTGACTTTAGCTTTAGCGGTCTGAAAAATGCCGCCCGACTTCTTCTTGAAAAAGTTCCTGAAATCGGTCGTCCGGGATCCGGCCGTTCCCATTTTTGTGCCGAGGTGCAAGCGGCAATCTCAGAATCCTTGGCTGACCGGTGTCATCGGGCCCTCGAGCGGACAGGTAGAAAAAGGCTGACCCTCAGCGGTGGGGTCAGTGCCAACCGGGGGGTGGTTCGTGCCTTGGAAGAAGTGGCGAGGATGGCAGGTGCCACATTTCTCACCGCCACGGGGGGCTGGAACACTGACAATGCATCGATGATTGCGGCCGTCACCGCGCGCCGTGCCCTGGATGGCTGTCCGGCGGACTGGGAGACGGATGCCGATCCGCGGTGGTCTGTCGCATCCTCCGGCTAAATCGAAAAGCCCAACCAATCCGGGATTTGTAATCCGGTGGCTCCCTCTTCGAGGATTAGCACGGGTTTTTGAGTGAGTTCCGCGATGAGGGCGGGATTTGTTCGGGTGGCGTCATCCGTCGGTGTGCCATTTTCGTTGAGAACGATGCCAAGAATGGGAAGGCCGCTTTGACGGATGGAATCGATGGTAAGGAGGGTGTGGTTCAGGGTTCCCAATCCAGCCCGTGCCACGACAATCACGGGAAGAGCAAGTTCCTGCGCCCATTCCCGAATGCTGTGGGTCGGATCCAGAGGGGTCCGCCAACCTCCGGCTCCCTCCACAAGGAATGGCCCAGGATAAGCTGCGGCAATTTTCTGTATCTTTTCACGGAGAATTCCCCAGGGAAAGGGGCGACCCTCCAGCATGCAGGCCGCATAGGGGGACAGCGGAATTGAAAGGCGGACCGGATTGATTTCAGCAGGGGAAACCTCTCCCCGGGTCGCCTCAGAAAGGCGGATCGAATCTTCCCGATCTCCCGAGGAAATCGGCTTGAGGGGAATCGCCGGAATACCCTGTTTGCGGAGGCTCCGGGTCAACAGGGCGGTGAAGTAGGTTTTTCCCACCCCCGTATCCGTTCCGGTAATGAAGACTCCCTTCATGACGGGAGTTCCTTTTTGAGGGCTTGCAGCAGCGCATCGACCATTTTTTCCAATTCCTCCGAGGAGGTGCAATAAGGGGGCATCAAAACGAGGACGTCCCCGACGGGGCGAGTGATCAGGCCATGATCCCGTGCCGACTGGCAAACTCTGGCCCCCATCCTTTTTTCTGCGGGGAAAGGGGTGCGGGTTGCACGATCGGCGACCAACTCGACGGCAAGGATGGCACCTTCCCGGCGCACATCCCCGACGCTGGAATGGGTCCAGAACCTGCCGGAAAGATTTTGCAGATTCAGGATCAAATCCTGGTGGCGTTTCTTTTGTTCGGGATTGTTGAGAAGTTGCAGATTGGCTGAAGCGGCGGCGCAGCCCAAAGGGTTGGCCGTGTAACTGTGCCCGTGAAAGAAGGTCCGATCCGGGCTTCCGC
>CANEUY010000069.1 GCA_947442065.1 Verrucomicrobia subdivision 6 bacterium
ATCCGCACCTCATTGCCGATCGGGCCGCCCTCCGAATCAAAAAGGAAGGGGTAAGCCGGGCGGTATGTGATTTTCTGTCCAGCCTCACCGACCGCACGGCGATGCAGCACTACGCCCGTCACGTGGGAACGGACGGTCTCCTCCGCGAACTCACCCCGCACTCCATCAAGTAGGGCGGCCGGGCGCTCCCGCCTATTTCAGCGCGGCGTTTCGCCCGCGAAGTTTCGCCAGGAACACCTGAATCTTCTCCCGAAATTCCCTGCCAAATTCCCGGTTTTCATGCCCCTCTCCGGGAATGATCCAAAACTCTTTCGGGCCCGCCGCCTGATCATAAATAGTTCTCACCATCGCCGGCTCCATTCGCACGTCTTTTTCTCCCGCCAAAACCAGCATCGGTGCCCGGATATGCCGGGCCGCCCGCAGACAGTCGACTTCAGTCATCGAAAAGTTCACCCGGCTTTCAATCATCGGGCAGGCCATGTCGATGAGGGGAAACTCGGGCAAGCCGTACATCAGCTTGGCGTGATGCAGAATCGTGTTCCGATAAGTATCGAACGGCGCGTCCGCAATCACCCCCGCCACCGATCCATCTTTCTCCGCGGCCAAAAGGGCTGCCACGGCGCCCATCGAAGTTCCCCACAAGACCGGATCTCCCGCCCCCTGCTCCCGGACAAACTTCATTCCAGCCACCACATCGTGGCTCTCATAATATCCGATGCTCGTCAGGCTGGGATCACTTTTCCCATGGCCCCGAAAGTCGATCGCCAAGACCGGGTGGTTTTCATGCTGGGCAAACAGGACATAGTCGATCATGTGCGCTTTGCTGGCCCCCAAGCCGTGCAGGATCACAACGGGCGGAGCCTTCGCATCCCCTTTCGGCATCCACCACGCGGAAATCTTTTTCCCATCATCCGTCTGGAATTCCACCTCCTGACAGACCAAGCCCAGACGAATTGGGTTCAATGCGGGCCGGGCCGTGGGCGGAATCCGCGTTGCCAAATCCGCCAAAAAACTCGCCGCCAGCCATAGCAATCCCGCCACGACCACCCCCAATACGGCCACACCTGACACAATGGCTTTCGCATAACGTCGCAGGAAAATCATCCATCCAGCCTAACCTTTTTCCTTTGGCGTGCTAGGTGCTGACCCCATCCCCGTATCCTTTGCCCGCAGGCTGAAATCGGCTAAAATAATGTTCCTTTGAAAAAGCCCCTTGCCCAGCCGGACTCCCTTCACGACACCCAGTCCTCTCCCGACTTCCGCAACCTGCGAATCGACAAGGTCGGCGTCAAAGGCCTCCGCTATCCCATCGTGGTTCGTGACCGGGCCCACGCGACCCAAAACACCGTGGCCACCGTCACCCTCGCCGTTGATCTCCCCCATCAATTCAAGGGCACCCACATGAGCCGCTTCATCGAGGTTTTGCAGGAACACGGCAGTCTGATCCACGTGGAAAGCATCCCGGCCATTCTCCGGGCCCTGCAGGAACGACTTCAGGCCGACTCCGCCCACCTAGAACTTGATTTCCCCTACTTCATCGAAAAAAAAGCCCCTGTCACCGGCGCCCCCGGCTTGGTGGATTACCAAACCTGTTTCGATGCCACTCTCCACGGCAAAGATCTCCGCTTTAAGGTGGCCGTGACCGTACCCGTCACCACCCTCTGCCCCTGCAGCAAGGCGATCAGCGAACGCGGCGCACACAATCAGCGCGGCCAAGTCCGGCTCGAAGTCACTTTTTCAAAAACCGTCTGGATCGAAGACCTTGTCGCCCTGGTCGAATCCTGCGCCAGCTCCGAGATTTTTTCCCTTTTGAAACGCCCGGACGAGAAACATGTCACCGAACGCGCGTATGATAATCCCGTCTTCGTCGAGGATCTCGTTCGCGCCGTCTCGGTCCGATGCGAAGCCCACCCCGATATCGTCTGGTACAGGGTCGAAGCTGAAAATTTTGAAAGCATCCACAATCACAGCGCCTACGCCGTGATCGAACGCGGCTAGCACGGCCGCGTCATAATCCCTTTTTCCCTTCGGCAGAAACCCTCTTTCGCCTAGGATTCATTTCATGTCCCCTGTACTCATCCTTGCCATTTTGGTCGGCCTCGCCGGCCAGATTGTCGACGGCACTCTCGGCATGGCCTACGGGGTGACATGCTCGACCTTCCTCCTCGCCCTGGGCATTGCCCCGGCGATGATCAGCTACAGCGTCAAAGTTTCGGAAATCTTCACCACCGGCGTGAGCGGCGTCAGCCATATCTTCCATCAAAACGTTAATCGAATCCTTTGCCTCGAACTCGCCATCCCCGGAGTGATCGGAGGAGTCACCGGCGCTTATCTCCTCTCGAATTTCGACGGTGCAAAATTCAAGCCTTGGATTAGTGCCTATCTGATTGTGATGGGCGGGTACATCTTTTGGCGCTCCAACCACAAGCCGATCGCCGTCGATTCCAAGGCCACCCACGCGATTCCTCTGGCTCTGGCCGGTGGGTTCCTCGATGCCGTCGGGGGAGGCGGATGGGGCCCGGTGGTGACCTCAACACTTTTGGCAAAAGGCCATCCTCCCCGGTACGTCATCGGCTCGGTGAATATGGCCGAATTTTTCGTTACCCTCAGCCAGGCCCTGACCTTCTTCTTTTTCTTGAAACTGGAAAACCTTCCCATCATCGCCGGCCTGATTCTGGGAGGCGTGATCGCCGCCCCCTTCGCCGCAAAACTCTGCAAGATCCTGCCCGCAAAAACCATGATGCGCCTGGTCGGAGTCCTGCTCATCCTCGTTAGCGCCCGCACCCTGCTCCTCGCCTTGAAACTGATCTGACCTTCCCTCGGATCCCTTTTCCATGCTCACCCTTTCCCAACTCAGCAAATCGTTCGGCGGACGCACTCTCTTTAGCGACGTGTCGCTCCAGATCAATCGGGAGGACCGAATCGGCCTCGTCGGTCCCAATGGAGCCGGCAAATCTACCCTCTTCTCCCTCATTCTCGGGGAGGCCAGCCCGGATGAAGGCCGGGTCACTTTGGAAAAAAATGTCACGATGGGTTTTCTGCCCCAGGAATCCGCACCGGCAGGGGATGAAACCATTCTCGAGCTTGCCTGTGCCACCTCCCCGGAAATGTCCCGGGTTCAGCAGGCGATCAAACGCCACGAAGCCGCCGGCACCCTCGAAGACCCCGAATACCACGAAGCCCTCGACACCTTCACCGAACTCGGTGGCTGGCAACTCGAACCCCGGGCCAAGCAAATCCTCAGCGGCCTGGCCTTCCGGGATTCGGATTTCCACCGCAAAGCCAGAGCCCTGAGCGGAGGCTGGATCATGCGCGCCCACCTCGCCCGTCTGCTCGTGCAGGAGCCCGATCTCCTTCTTCTCGACGAACCCACCAACCACCTCGACCTCGAATCCCTTGTCTGGTTCCAGGAATATCTCCGCAACTACCCCGGCGCGATCCTCATGATCTCCCACGACCGTGAATTCTTAAACGAGCTCGTCGGGTCCATCGTGGAGATCTCCCAATCCAAACTTCATCGCTATCGCGGCAACTACGACAAATACGTGATTGAAAAGGCCGCCCGGGAGGAACAACACCTGGCCGCCTACAAAAATCAGCAGAAAGAGATCGCCTCCCTCCAACAGTTTGCCGACCGCTTCCGCGCCAAGGCCAGCAAAGCGTCCCAGGCTCAGAGCAAACTCAAACAGATCGACCGGATGGAAAAGATTGAAGCCCCCGTCTCTGCCACCCGCTCCATTAAATTCAGCTTTCCCCAACCCGTTCGAAGCGGCCTGCGAGTCATCACCCTGAAAGACGTTGGCCACACTTACAAGAATATCGACGGCTCCGGAGATCTCACGGTCTATCGGGGACTCAACTTCGAAGCCGAACGCGGCCAGCGCACGGTTCTTGTGGGCCCGAACGGCGCAGGAAAATCCACACTCCTCAAACTTCTCGGCGGTGCCCTCCCCATCCAAAAAGGCGAACGGATTCTCGGCCACAATGTCCGGGTCGGCTACTTCTCCCAGCACCGGGGCGACACCCTCAACATGAAGCATCAGGTGCTCGAGTCCGTCCTCGATTCCCCCAACCCCGTCAGCGAACAAACCGCCCGGACAGTCCTGGGCTCGTTCCTGTTCCGGGGAGACGATGTTTTCAAGACGGTGGGCGTTCTCAGCGGAGGAGAAAAATCCCGGCTCGCCCTCGTCAAACTTCTGCTCGACCCGCCCAACCTTCTCCTGATGGACGAACCCACGACCCACCTGGACATCGGATCGATCGATGCCCTGATCGGGGCCCTGCACCAGTACGAAGGCACGCTGATCTTTATCAGCCACGATGTTCACTTCATCCGCGCCATGGCCACCACCGTTCTCCACATCAGCGCGGGGCAACTCACTCCCTACGCCGGTGATTATCAGTACTACCTCGAGAAATCAAAGGCGACCTCTGCCCGGGCCGCCCTGACGGCCGGCGAACAACTCACCAACTCCCAGCCGATCGCGCCCGCAAAAACACCCTCCTCCGGCTCTGAGGAAAAGACCCCCACGCCCCGCAAAACGAAGGAACAAAAACGGGCCGAGGCCGAGGCCCGTCAGGCCAAAAGCCGCCTCAAAAAGGAACACGAAACCAAAGTTGCCGATCTGGAAAAACGGATTCTCGCGCTTGAAACCCGTCTGGCGGAAATCACCGCAGAACTGGAAAAGCCCGAAACCTATCAGGCCAATGGGGCCGCCGTCACCCTCAGCCGGGAATCAGTCACTGTGAGCGCGACCCTCGAGCAACTGATCGCGGAAGGCCTTCTTCTCTCCTCCCAAACCGAGGAAAACTAAGCGCTGGCGCCAGCGCAGGCCGATAAGTGCTGCGCCGTTGAGAATCAAAGCAAAGAGCAGTGCTCCGAGGAAGGTGCAGACCGGCAGGGTCAGCACCCCGATCAGATTCCAGATCCCCGACCAGACCACCGCCGGAGTCGGCTTCAACGTGTGGGTATAAATCACCGTCGAGACGGCATTCGCTGTGTCATGAAACCCATTCACGAATTCGAAACTCAGCGCCGCTCCCACCGCCAGACGAAACAAGACGGCGTTCGGCAGACCTAACCTAGGCCAGGCCTCTGCTAAAGGGATAGAAACGCAAAATGTCTTCCGGTTTGCCCTTTTTCAGCCCGGTAAGAATAAAATCTTTTCAAATCCGCCGCCGTGCAAAGCCCGCTGTCCGCCACTTTTCCCACTTTTTCTCCTTTCAGCTGGCGTAGGATCTCCGAGGCAAAATCGACATCGTAATAAGGAGGACGAATGCATGGACCCAGCAGGGCCATCATCTCCTGAGGTTCGGAACCAAATTCTTCCTTCATTGTGCGAATGGTCGCCGGCACGACTCCCGCCTCCGTCCCTTTTCTCCCGCTGTGCACCAACCCGATCACTCCAGTCTTTCCACAATGAATCCACACCGGACCACAGTCGGCCACCCGAATCACAAGGGAGAGATTCTTTTCCCGGGTGATGAGCGCATCCACGGAGGAAATCATCTGCCCCGCCTCCCCGGACGAAACCACCGCCACGCCGGCTCCGTGGGTCTGTTCCGCCGAAACAAAATTTATGGGCGACCCTTCCTTTTCGAGAATTTTTGGCAACTCTGCAGAAGGGAGAGGAGAAACCGAACGAAGGGTGAAACCATGGAGCAAACCCCGTTGCTCCAATTCAAGAAACCGCAGGAGGTTCACTGCCCGGGCTGAAGGCTGACCGCTGTCGATGCCTGCATGTTCACTTTCGGCCGGGGCGACAAGGAAGCTTCGCTCGGCACCGCGGGAGGAGTTTTAGGACCGAAAGGGGTCGACGTGGCCCGTTCGAGCGAAGCCAGAGCGACATTGTAATCGAATCTTCCCTGCAACTCATTGAACTGGGCCTGCGTGAGATTCGACTGGGCGTTGATGATGTCGAGCTGGATGCCCGCCCCCACATTAAACCGGGCTTCGGCCAGCCGGAGACTCTCGCGTGACTGTTCCACATTCCTCTGCTGGGAAGTGACCAATTCAACCGCCTCCTCCATTTTCACCATCGAATCCCGCACGTCGGTTTCCACCATCCGCCTCTTCTCCTCATATGCCACCTCGGCTTTGCTGATCTGGGCCTTCAATTGCTCGAAACGGCCCGTGCTCGCCATCCCGTCGAACAGGGTCCAAGTCCCGTTGATGGACGCCACCGGGCCGTTGAAACTGTCCGTGAAGGTCGAACTGCCCGGGTTTTGAATCACATCATACCCGCCGGAACCGACAATCTTCGGGATGAAGGTTTCTTTTTTGGCCGCCTCGAAAAGCTTGTTTTGGACTTCGATCTCTTTTTTTACCGCCCGGAGATCGTTCCGGTTTTGGACCGCATTCCTCAAGGAGGAGGCCAGATCCACTTGCACCGGTTGATAGGGCAGTTCCCCCACGACATCCACGGGCGGAGCCCAATCCTCCACCGCCTCCACCGGATAATCCAAGGCGAGGATCCGAGCGAGTTGCACCTCCGCCACCCGCTTGTTATTTCGGGCCCGGATCAACTGCGGCATGTTGTTGGCCAACTCCACATCGGCCGTCAAAACATTGAACTTCGTCACCGTCCCCGCGTTGAATCTTTTTTGCTGGGACGATAGCTGTTCTTTTTTCAGGTTCACCGCCTCGGTCTGCACATCGATCAGGGAACGGTTGAGCAGTACCGCGTAGACATTTTTGCGAACCTCGAGAATCACGCGATCCACCGTGTCTTGCAGGAGAAGAACAGCCTGGCTCTGGGAAATTCGGGCTGCCCGCGTGCGAGACAAAGCGGCACCTCCGTCGAACAAAAGCTGACTGACTCGTACCCCGGCATTCCAGTTCATTTCGTCGGCGGAAACAAATCCCGC
>CANEUY010000070.1 GCA_947442065.1 Verrucomicrobia subdivision 6 bacterium
GGCTCGGTCAACCGTTCGTCGTATGTCGGGACAAAATCAACCGTATCCCGGTCCATGTCGTTCATCAGGGCCGCCCCCAGATGATGCAACCGGGCTTCCGTGTACCGCATCGAGGCGGGTGGATCCCCGTCGATCGAACCGAAATTCCCCCGCCCCTCGATCAACAAATGCCGGGTGCCCCACCACTGCCCCATGCCGACCAGGGTCGGATAGATCGCCATGTCCCCGTGAGGGTGAAAATTACCCATCGTCTCCCCGACGATCTTCGCACATTTGACCGGCTTCCGGTTGGGTTGGACGCCCAAACCGTCCATCGCATAAAGAATTCTGCGTTGGGACGGCTTCAACCCATCCCGCGCATCCGGCAGAGCCCGGGAGATGATGACTGACATCGAATAGTCGAGAAACGACTTCTGCATCTCGTCGGCGACATTGATCGGAACAATTTTCTCTTTGGAAACAGCCATGGGTTAATCGCTCCGGTTAAACATCCAGATTCCGGACATTAAGGGCATTCTCCTCAATGAAGATCCGGCGAGGTTCGACCTCGTCGCCCATCAAGGTGGTGAAGATCTCGTCCGCTTTGGCCGCATCCACCAGATCCACCTTGAGAAGCTGACGCTTCTCCGGATCCATCGTGGTGGAGAAGAGTTCTTTTGCATCCATTTCGCCCAACCCCTTGAACCGGGTGATCTGCACGCCTTTCTTTCCTACGTTTTTCACCGAGGTGAGAATTTCAGCAATCGAGAAGATCGGGGTCTTGATCGGCTTGTCCCCCTCCCCCTCAACCAACTCAAAGAGGGGTTTGTCCTGGGCGGAATAATGATCCATCTCCATCCCCTTTTTGCCCAACCCCTGGAGCGCCTTGGAAATACTGCTCGCCTCGTAAATTTCATAAATTCTCGCCTTCGGACGGGCCCTGCTTTCGGCTTCCTTGCCCTTGTCCCCCTTCTCCTCTTTCTCATCCTCGTCACCCTCATCTTCAATTCCCATTTTCTCGCGAAACTTGGCCATCTCCTTGTCATCCTTGAAAAACTCGAATTTCTCCTCGGTCTGCTCCCGAATCTTTGCGATATATTTGGGCAACTCGCCGGTTTTCGGATTCCGCGCTTCGAGATAATCCTCAAACTTCGCGCCCCTACGGGTCACGGCCCGGGAAAGTTTCTCCAGCTCCTGGAGGGAAACAAGGATGTCGAGCAACTGCGTCTTGTTGTAGGCCTTTTTGTCGGAAAGCCGGATGAGAGAGACCTCCTCGGTGCCCAATTCGATCAGGATCTTGTCCAAGGTCTCAATATCGTCCACATACTCCTCCCGCTTCTTGCGCTTGATCAGAAAGAGCGGAGGTTGCGCCACGTAAATGTGCCCCAAGGCCACGAGATCCGGCATTTTTCGGTAAAAGAAGGTCAACAAGAGAGTGCGGATGTGTGAACCGTCCACGTCCGCATCGGTCATCAGGATGATCTTGTGATAGCGCAGCCGGCTTAAATCAAATCCGCCGCTTCCCTCCGAATCCTCCCCCGTCTTTTTATCTTTGTCGCCCGAGGTTCCGATCCCCGTCCCGACGGCCGTGATGATCGTCCGAATTTCATTGTTGTTAAGTACCTTGTCGATTGAGGCCTTCTCCACGTTGATCAATTTTCCACGAATCGGAAGAATCGCCTGCGTGCGACGGTCCCGCCCCTGCTTGGCCGAGCCACCGGCTGAATCCCCTTCGACAATATACAACTCGCACTGCGAAGGATCTCGTTCCGAACAGTCGGCTAATTTCCCGGGGAGTCCGCCTCCGCTGAACGCGCCCTTGCGGATCGTCTCTTTCGCTTTGCGCGCGGCCTCTCTGGCCCGTGCGGCGGTCAGGGCTTTTTCAAAAACCTTCTTACCGACACCGGGGTTTTCGTCCAGAAAAGCCAGCAACCCCTCGTACACACAACTTCCCACGATCCCTTCGATCTCCGCATTGACGAGTTTGACCTTGGTCTGCGCATTAAACCGGGGATTCGGAAGCTTCACGCTCAGGACACAGATCAGACCCTCGCGAACGTCTTCACCCGTAATTTTCGGATCCTTGTCTTTGGCCAGATTCTTTCCGGATGCGTACTGGTTGATTGCCCGGGTCAAGGCCGAACGGAATCCGGACACATGGGTTCCACCGTCCGGATTGGGGATGGAATTGGCAAAAGGCAGAAGGGTTTCATCGTATCCGTCGTGGTACTGGATCACGCAGTCCACGAAAACATCGTCCTTTTTCCTCTCAATGACAATGGGCTTGGGGTGAATCGGGGATTTGGCCTTCACCATCTGCTTCACAAACTCCTCGATGCCGTCCTTGTAGAAAAAGGTCTCGGTCTTTCCGTTTTTTCCTTCATCCGTCAGGGTGATCGAAAGACCGGGATTGAGGAACGCCAGTTCACGCATCCGTTTGGCCAACAGATCGAATTTGAATTTGGTCGTGTCCTTAAAAATCTCCGCATCAGGCTTGAAGGTGATCTTGGTGCCGGTCTTTTTGGATTTGCCGGTGACGCTGAGCTTCGAGGTCGTCTTCCCCTGCGCAAACTCCATGTGATAGAGCTTCCCATCCCGGGAAATCTCAACCTCAAACCATTCGGACAATGCATTGACGCACTTGGCCCCGACCCCGTGTAACCCGCCGGAATATTTATAGGCCCCTTGGTCGAACTTTCCTCCCGCATGCAGGTTGGTGAGAACCAGCTCGACCGCGGGCATCTTGAACTTCGGGTGCATGTCGACCGGAATGCCCCGGCCGTCGTCGGAAATGCTGATCGACCCGTCGACATGGATCGTGACTTCGATGTGTTCGCAGTGCCCGGCCAGATGCTCGTCGACCGAGTTGTCCAAAACTTCAAAGACGCAATGATGAAGACCCCGTTCATCCGGATCCCCGATATACATTCCGGGACGTTTCCGAACCGCATCCAACCCCTCCAGCTTATCAATCTTGGAAGCGTCGTAAGTGGTCGTAACAACGTTCTTTTCCTTGCCTGCCATCCGCCGAAGGTAGTGAACGGAACTCTTTCGACAACAGAAAAAGGCGTTTTTAAGTTTTTATAAGTAAATATTTATAAAGCACTTATAGGGTTAAATCGACCCCTGAAATCCTGATTAAAAACAAGATATTGCGGGCGGAGAGAATCGAACTCTCACATCAAGCTTGGGAAGCTCGCAGGCTACCATTACATCACGCCCGCTGACGTTTTGAAATTATTGTTCTTCTTTCTTCTTAGCGCAACGGTTTTCTAAATCACGGTCCCGTCCGGAATCGTGCTTCCCTTCGGGATGACCACCACCCCATCTCGGACATAGAAATTAGGGCCATCCATCTCGGGTGATTTGCCGCTGCCCCGGATGGCTACGTTCCGCCCAATCCTGACGTTCTTGTCGATAATCGCATCCTCAATCACCGTGCCGTCGCCGATACCGATCGGCGGTCTCTTTCTTTTTTGGTTCTCCCGGCATTGCGCGGGGGTTTCAAAGAAATCGGCCCCCATCAGGATCGATCGGCGAATCTGGCAACCCGACCCGATCCGTGACCGAATGCCAACCACCGCATCCTCCAGAATGCTTTGCCGGATGGTGCATCCGTCGGAAACGATCGCCCGGATGGCATGACAATCCTCCACCACCGATCCCGGAAGAAACCGGGCGCGCGTGTAGATGGGAGCGGCGCTTAATCCGAAATCGAACTTGGGCTCCCGTGCCAACAAATCGAGGTTGGCCCGGTAGAATGCCCCGATCGTGCCGATGTCCTCCCAATATCCCTCATGAATGAAGGCGGACACCTTCTTGTTTTGGATGGCGGCAGGAAGAATATTTTTTCCAAAATCCTTTCCATCGTTTCCATCCAAACACTCGCGCAGGGTCTCCCGGTTAAAGATATAAATCCCCATCGAGGCGAGGTAAGGCCGCCCCTTGGGCATGGCTGATCCGCTTTCCATCGAAGCCAACACGGCCGGATCTTTCGGTTTCTCCACAAACTCGGTGATTCGTCGTTCCCCATCCGCCTTCAGGATCCCCAAACTGGGGGCGGCCTTTTTGTCTACCGGTAAAGTGGCAATGGTAATCTCCGATCCCGTTGAGACATGCTGCTCCAGCATCTCCCGGAAATCCATCCGGTAGAGCTGATCCCCCGATAGAATCAGAACGTATTCGTGGGGATGATTGTCAAAATGAATCAGCCCCTGCCGAACGGCATCCGCCGTCCCTTGGTACCACTCGGTCCCCTCCCGGGTCTTTTGTGCCGCCACGATTTCAATGAATCCGCGCGGAATAAAATCATCAAACCGGTAGCTTTGCTGTACATGGCGGTGGAGGGAGGAACTGAGGTACTGGGTTAGGAGAAAGATTCTCTTAATCCCCGAGTTGAGGCTGAGACTGATCGGAATATCCACCAACCGGTATTTCCCGGCGATGGGCACGGCCGGTTTGGCCCGCTCCTTGGTTAAGGGAAAGAGTCGGTTTCCCTCTCCTCCCCCCAGGATGACACTGATCACCTGATCGGGGTTCCCGGGACTGCGTTGGGTCATCGTTTGACCCTATCCCGACGCGGAGGTAGAACAAGTTTACGATGTGTGGAATTGTCGCCTACGTGGGATCGCGAAGTGCCCAACCGATTCTTCTCGATGCCCTGAATCGACTCGAATACCGGGGCTACGACTCCGCTGGACTTGCGATTCTCAACGGCAAAGGCCTCGAAGTCCGGAAAAAGAGCGGGAGGATCCTCGAGCTCGCCAAAGCCTGTGAGGCCCATCCCGTCCAAGGCAACCTAGGCATCAGCCATACCCGCTGGGCCACCCATGGAGCCGCGACGGATCAGAATGCACATCCCCATCTCGATTCCTCCGGTCGTCTGGCCTTGGTTCACAACGGCGTGATTGAAAATTACCTCGAACTGAAGAGCCAACTGTCGAAGACCGGCCATCGCTTTGCCTCCGAAACGGACACTGAAATCCTTGCCCATTTGATCGGCGAAGCTTTTCAAGCCAGCAAGGAAAAAGGGGAAGCCCGGCTCATTGAGGCTGTCCGCAACGCCATCGCCCGGATTCACGGAACCCTGGGAATCGCGGTGATTCATGCCGATCTCCCCGGACTTGTGGTCGGGGCAAGACGCGGAAGTCCTTTGGTGATTGGCGTTGGACAGGGAGAAAACTTTCTCGCGAGCGACATCCAGGCACTCGCCCCTTACACCAACCGGGTCGTCATCCTGCAGGACCAGGAAATCGTCAGCCTGCACGCAGATCGTTTTGATATCATCGCTCCCCTCGGCGCAAAAACAAATTTCAAGGTGGAGAAAATTGAAAATGGAGTCACCCATTCGGACAAGGGTTCCCACCCTCACTACATGCTCAAGGAGATCTTTGAGCAGCCTTCCTCCATCCTGAACGCCTTCCGAGGTCGTCTCGATTCCGACGGGGCCACGGCCAAGCTGGGTGGACTGAATCTGACCTCCGAGCAGCTACGGAAGATCGAAAGAATCTGTGTCCTAGGCTGCGGAACCGCCCTGCACTCGGGTATGGTCGGCAAATACCTGATTGAGTCACTCGCCAAAATCCCGGTGGAAACCCAGCATGCGAGCGAGTTTCGCTACGGCGACTCCCCTGTTTCGGCCCACACCCTCTTTCTTGCCGTCAGTCAGTCCGGAGAGACCGCAGACACTCTCGGAGCCCTCCGGGAAGCGAAACGACGCGGATATACATGCCTCGGGATTTGCAACAACGTCGCCAGCACCATTGCCCGGGAAAGTGATGGGGGGGTTTACATGCATGCAGGCCCTGAAATAGGCGTTGCAGCCACGAAATCCTTCACCTCCCAAGTAACCATTTTCGCCCTCCTCGGTCTTTTGCTCGGTCGCCTTCGATCGCTCTCCGCTTCCCATGGCGCCGAACTCCTCGAAGCCTTGACCCATCTTCCCCATAAAATCGAGGAGACCCTCAAACATTCGGACAAGGTGGCTCAGGTGGCTCAAAAATATGCAGCAACCCGATCCATGCTTTTTTTGGGTCGCTTGGCCAATTTTCCGATCGCCTTGGAAGGCGCGCTGAAAATGAAGGAGATCACCTACATCCATGCCGAGGGCTATCCAAGCGCGGAACTCAAACACGGCGTCATTGCACTGATCGACAAGGACACCCCGACCGTCCTGATTGCCACCCAGGATGGCGTGTACGAAAAGAATCTTGGGAGCCTCCAGGAGATTAAAGCCCGGGGAGGACCGGTGATCGCTTTGGCCCATGAAGGGGATAAAAAAATTATGGGACTAGCCGATGCCCTACTTGAAGTCCCCCAAACCCACAGACTCCTTCAGCCGATTTTGAATGTCATCCCCCTTCAACTCCTCTCCTACCACATGGCGGTGGCCCTCGGACGCGATGTCGACAAGCCACGCAATCTCGCCAAGTCCGTCACCGTCGAATAGCGATCGGATTTTCGGTTTGCGGGGTTGCTCCCTCGACCAGAC
>CANEUY010000071.1 GCA_947442065.1 Verrucomicrobia subdivision 6 bacterium
ACCTGGTCCCCCGCCGGACGACACACCGAATATTTCTGGGATCTGCCTATCGAAGACAATCCGGTCGGCGCCGGCACTTTCGATGAATCTGCCAAAACCACCCGCGAACTGCTGCGGGAAGCCGTCCGTTACCAACTTCGCAGTGATGTCGACGTCGGCATCCTTCTCAGCGGCGGAATCGACTCCAGCGCCGTTGCAGCCCTCGCCGCCCCCCTTGCCGGCCGCAAGCTTCATTCTTTTTCCATCGGCTTTCAGGAAGCCTCGTATAACGAACTCCCTTTCGCTGAGGAAGTGGCCCGAAAGGTCGGCACAGAACATCATCACCAGACTCTGACCCCCAAGGATGTTGTGGGAGCCCTTCCCGCAATTTACCGCGGTTTGGACGAACCCCTTGGCGATGCCTCTCTGGTTCCCACCTGGTTTCTTGCCCGTCTGGCCTCGGGCAAAGTGAAAACCGTTCTGGGCGGAGACGGAGGGGATGAACTTTTCGCCGGCTACCCCAGCTTTCAAGCCCACCTCCTGGTCGAGCGCCTTTCTTTCCTCCCCGTCGGCGTCCGGGTCGCCATCAACCATCTGATCCAACGCCTTCCCGTTTCCCATAACTACAAGAGCCTTCCCTTCCTTATGGCCCAGTTCCTCAAAGGTCTGGGCCTTCCCGCCGAAATCCGCTTTCTGCTTTGGATGGGCGCTTGTGGCAATGCCGAGCGCCACGACCTGCTTTCGCCGGATATCCGGAACGAGCTTCACCGTCACAACGCCTTTGAGGATGTCACCCGTCTCGCCTACCGAAGTGGCCTGTCCGGCGGGTTGGAACGGATTTTTTATCTCTGCACCAAACTTTACCTTCAGGAATGCGTCCTCACCAAGGTGGACCGCGCCAGCATGGCCCATTCCCTCGAAGTCCGCGTTCCCTTCCTCGATCCCGATCTTGTCACGCACGCTTTCTCCCTCCGGGCCGACTACAAGCTCCGGGGCCGTCAAACCAAACTGATCCTTCGGGAAGCACTCAAAAAAGATCTACCGGAATCCATCCTGCAGAGAAAAAAAGCCGGCTTTGCCATGCCCGTGGCCGCCTGGCTCCAACAGGATTTAAAAGGCTGGGCCCAAGACCTGACCGACTCCTCTTTGGTGGCTTCCACCGGGATTCTCGACCCCGCGGCCGTCCGAAAAATGACCCAGGAACATCTCACCCGACAGGCCGATCATCGGCGATCTCTTTGGGCGGTTCTCGCCTTTCTCGCCTGGTGGAAAGAAGCCCGATCCGCCTAAACCCAAACTAGATTTTCCCCGGGCGGATCATCGTATCCCGACCCTTTTTCAACAACGCCGGATAGTCCGCATTGGCATTCAGCCCCCGGCTTTCATGCCTCTGGAGGGCGGACTCCACAATCAGGGCCGCACAAAGGGCCAAATTCCGCAACTCGAGCAGATCCCCCGTCACCCGAAAGTTCCAATAAAATTCCTGAACCTCCTGCAAAAGCAACCGCAACCGGGATTGCGCTCGAAGGAGGCGCTTTTTGGTTCGGGCAATCCCAACATAGTCCCACATCAGTTGGCGAATCTCCTTCCAGTTATGGGTAATCACCACCAACTCATCCGCATCATGCGCCTTGCCCTCTTTCCATCCAGGAATCCGCTTCGGTTTGGGCAGATGGGACAGATGGGCAGGCAGATTTTCCGCAGCCCGATGAGCCATGACCAAGGCTTCCAAAAGGGAGTTGCTCGCCAGACGATTGGCTCCATGCAAACCCGTACAGGCCACTTCACCGAGAGCTAACAAGCCAGGCAGATCCGTACTTCCGTCCAAACTCGCTGGAATCCCTCCACACTGGTAGTGCGCGGCAGGGACCACCGGAATCGGTTGGTGGGCCGGATCGATGCCCAATCCCCGCAGCGTCGAGGTGATGGCAGGAAAACGTTTTTCCAGAAACTCCGTTCCCTTCGTTCGGATATCCAGATACACACAGGCAGCCCCTGTCTCTTTCATCTCTTCGTCGATCGCCCTCGCCAGAATATCCCGCGGTGCCAGAGACCCCCGTGGATCGGTCTTTCGAGTGAAATCCCTGCCCTGCGCATCCACCACCAATCCGCCTTCACCGCGCAAGGCCTCCGAAATCAAAAAAGTCGGCGCCGCAGGATGGAACAGGCAGGTCGGATGGAATTGAATGAATTCCATGTTCATGATGGCCACCCCGGCTCGATAGGCCATCGCGACTCCGTCCCCCGTGGCAATGGCTGGATTGGTTGTGTAGAGATAGCACTTTCCGCATCCGCCCGTGGCCAAAACCACCATTTTAGCCGAAATCGCCAACACCTGTTGGGAAGCTCCATCGAGAACATAAATCCCCATCACGCGGTTGGGCCCTGAAAGCCTCATTTTTTTGGAAGTCACCAGATCGATCGCCACCATATCTTCCCGAATCTCAATACGGGAAGACGCCCGCACCGCAGAGAGAAGCGCTTTTTCAAGCTCCTTCCCGGTGATATCGCCCGCATGAAGGACCCGGCGCTTGGTGTGTCCCGCCTCTTTCCCCAGATCCGGCTCGTTCCCAGCACCATTTTGACGCTCGGTAAACCGAACACCCAGTTCAACCAACTCCGCAACGCGGGCCGGGCCATCCTTCACCACTTGGCGAACGACATCCTCCCGGCACAATCCCGCTCCCGCTGCCAAAGTGTCCCGGATGTGCAACTCGGATGAATCTTCCGCCGATGTGACGCAGGCAATCCCGCCCTGGGCATAGTTGGTGTTCGATTCCGCCGCGTTCTTTTTTGTCAAAAGAAGGACACGGGCATACTGCGAGGCTTTCAGGGCAAAGCTCAACCCGGCGATTCCGCTGCCCACAACAACCACCTCGGCCTCAAATTCCTGACTTGGTCTCCCCGCCATCGTTGGTATCTTTCTTTCTTTGTTGGAGCTGTAGCTCAATTGGTTAGAGCACCGCCCTGTCACGGCGGGGGTTGCGGGTTCGAGCCCCGTCAGCTCCGCGGTATTTCACGTAAAACCCCCCGTAGAGATGCCGGCTGGATCCGTTCATCCTGTAATTCCTCGTCATAGAACAGCTGCCATGTGTACCCAACATACTTCGAACCCGCCCCCACACGGACTTCCGCGGAAACACCCCTAACCCCGTCCTTCTCGCCCAAAGGCGGCCCTTTTTCCCACCGGGGCAAGCCTGCCTCACATTTCTTCAAAACCCCATCCACCCCCCGCTCATAGAAAATGACCTTCACCAAAACCTTTCTCGCATCCAGTCCACCCCCTCCGCTCACGGCCCGAACTTTCCAGGTCACCCGTTGCCCTCCCTCTGAGGACTGATTCTCAACCCCGACCAGTGCCAGTTTTCTCGGATTTTTCGCCAAATTCTCCTCCCGTTGCCGTGCCACCTGCTCGAGCCGAATTCGTTCGTCCAGAATTTTCGAACGGGCCAGCGCCAGCCTTCGGATCGTTCCACCCTCCTCGCTTCGCTGAATCAGTTCGCGCCAGCGTTGAAGAGCCGCCTGAGAATCCTCCCGGGCCTCCGCCAATAAAGCGGACGCGACACGAATCCGGAGGTTCGCGGGCTCTTTGGCCTGAGCCTGGGCCAGAAGTTTTTCCGCCAAATCGAATTGGCCGCGAATCTGCAGGTTCCTCGCCTGCTCCAAAAGCTCTTCAGCTTGAGGGGTCGCCGAACGCGCCGCGGAAACCGTTAACCGGATACTTCCTTCGGGCAGAGGCAGGTTACCCAAAGCTTCCCGGGACTCCTTTTCCCGAATGGCTTCCTGGGCAGCCGCTTGGGGATCCAAAGACCATTCGCTCGAATCGCCGGCTTCGTGATGGCGAAGATAAAGCAAACCCAGGAGAACAAGGATTTGAGCCAACACCAAGCCCCCAGCGGCCCAGAACCACGTGCGTGACTTGCCTTCACTCATGGGGATGGAGAAGCAGGAGGGGGGGAGGCCGGTTGTGTCTCACGCGGATGCACTCCGTCCTTTGGAACTCTGGCCTGCCAAAAACGGGTCAATCCCCCCCACCATTCTCCCGCTTTCTCCCTTTCACTCTGGAGGATTCCTTCGGGAGTTTTTGCCTTCACATAGGGCCTCAGAAAAAAGACCGAAAGGCAAAAAAAGACCTGTAGGAGAAGGATTCCCGCCACCAGATAAAGGGCGACTCCATACAGCTTGGGTCGGAGGCGGGCCCGCCCATCTTGGGGGGGATTTTTCAAAGACGGGGCCATTTCATGACCCTAACCCAAACCGTGGGCGCGTCACCTCCGGGATGCCGGTTGACCGGCCTCTGACCGAAGCACTCCTGGATCCGTTTTCAGCATCGCCAACTGGTTCCGATCGATCTGCCCGGAAAACTCTTGCCCTTCAATCCTCACCGGGGCGGAACCATCCGCCCAGGCGCGTCCCACCGACATCTTGATTTTTTTACCCTGTTCTCCCTCCATCACGATTTCGACTTCATTTTTTGCAAAATCCGCCTTGGCAGGAATCCCGGCCCACTTCAGGACGGAAAAGTTTTTGAGCCCTTCGGCGTATTCTGTCACTTCCGGAACCTCCACCTCGGCCCCTTGCGCCCGCCACTTCCCATTCGGCCCAAGACGATATTCCTTCCGTACACCCCCGACGACCCAGATGAGCCCGCGGACAGGACCAAAATCCTCCGGAAGAATATTTCTTGGAAGCCAACCCAAAGGGGAATCAGGAATGCTCCGAGCCAGATTCAGCGGAACCACCATCGCGCCGGAGGTCGTCGAAACCTGAACAAAAACCTCTTCCTTGGTTTCATCCCCCAGCTTCAGGGTTTCCACCCGATTCGTCATGGGCTGAATTCCGGGGGTTCCCGACCACGTCAATGTGACGGTCTGCCTGGGCTTGGTCAGCCCCATCCGGGCAGGATCCTCCGTCGAAAGAAACCGGTTCGCCCGGATTCCTCCCAGGGAATCCAACCAGGCATGAATCGCAACATCATCGGCCTTCCTCCAAACCCCCGACCATTCCATCCTCCACTGCTTGGACTCCTTCGTCCGCTCCAACCGATAATCCCCCCCCTTTCCTGCAAAATCGATTCCCTGGATCTCATCGGCGTTTGTGAGGGTCACGATCCGTTTATCACGCACCCTGTCCGCCAATTTTCCGATGCCATCCACGGATGCCTTGGGAAGAAGAAAGACCGAGGGTTGATCGGAAACCCGGGCAAAGACCCGATTCGTCTCCTTGGGGTCTACCAAGCCAATCTGCAAAACCCGGTTGGTCGCCTGGGTGCGTACTTCGAAGGACTGGACTGGGGCGTTTAACCCGTAAAGAGCCAGATCCCCTCCCGAATCCGAAACAAAGGAAGATGCCTTCAAGGCGGAGATCTCTCCCAGGACGGTGTTGACCGCGGTAGGATCCGCAGAAGCTTCCACCGGTTTGGAGAGAATCCACTGCCCTTCTTTCTTTTTCACCTCCACCTCCAGTGTTCCCTGATGAAGTAACAATTCCTGCACATCCGGCACCTGCAGCGGAAGAACTCTCTTCTCCCTCCATCCGGTCAGATCTTTGTCCATCGCCTCGGTCAACTGACTTTGGACAACCGCAATCTTCTCTCTTTGCCCATTTTGTCGGACCCGAACATAGACCCCCCCGGCAATCGGCGTATTCCGCCCAGTTTCAATCTTCAACTCCCCTTCCCGGGTTCCGACCACCAAAGTTCGGGTCGGTTGCCCCAATCCAAAACTCTGGAGTAAAGCCTCTTGTTTTTCCCCGGGAGACAGAACCTGCAAACTTTCCACAAACTGAACCTCGGAAAGCAGTTGCCCCACGGTCGCCGCATCTGCATCCCCGACAATCGGCTTCTCCAACCGCCAGTTTCCTTCGCCTTTTTTTCGGAAAATAAACGTCCCTTTGGGGCCGGTCAGATCGATCCGATCTGCCTCCCTTACCGGTAGGTCGGTGATCCGGCGTGATTCCCGTGCCATCCGCTCGGTGCCGGGAACTTTTTTCTGAAGAAAACTCAATGCCCCCAGCATCAGGAGCAAAAGGCCGACGGATACCATCAAGGACCGTGTGCTCATCCGGGATTGGATTAACTCCGTCGACGCCACCAGACCAGGAAACCCAGAACTCCGGTCACCAGCGGAATCCCCAAAAGAGTGGAAATCATGATTCCTCTCTGCTGGTCGTCATCCAACGAAACAGAGAAGTCCTTCGGGGTCTTGGGAGAAATACCTAAGGATTCATTTCTTCCCAAGATCCATTGGATCGAATTCACCATGAAATCCACCTCC
>CANEUY010000072.1 GCA_947442065.1 Verrucomicrobia subdivision 6 bacterium
GACTCCGGACGGGTTCGTTACCAGCCCAATCCGCTTCCCTTGAAGTTCCCGGAAACCCCGCTCACTCAGGACATCAATTCCCAGTTGAAAAACAGGTCGGTTCGTCTCTTGCGCCTGCGTCCAATGAACGCCACAAAGAAGAAGAACTAGGCACACAACTCGGAGAGTCATGCCTGAGAATAACCTAAAACCGTTTTCTTTGGTAGGGATGGTTGTCCTGAATCTTTCTGTAAGGCCCCAGACTGTTTTACGCTCATGTGCAACATCAAGCAGTCGGGTTCATATCCCAGCGGCCCGATAAGCTAAATCCACCTTCAGACCCGAAGCTATACCCTTAGTCTGATCTCTTTTCGCTGAAAGGTCGGTCGATCCAGATCTTCTGCTCCACGCACGCTGGGGGTAGAACGCGCGAAACGGGACGGCGTTCGATCAAATTCCAATTCGCCCTGTGCCGCCACAAACCGTTTCCCTTTTTTAACCTGACTTTCATCCTGACTGGTCTCTTCGACGGATACGGATTTCTTTTCTTCTTTTCGCCCTTCAGGTTTCTCAAGAACTGTCCCTTCTGACCGCCGCGTTACCAACAGAGTCAAACTGAGCGACTCCGACCGCTCGGGATCCACCGCAGCCCCGGCAGAGATCGGCATATCGACCGGAAGTCTCGCCCGCAGCTTTTCAAGAAGCCCGTGAAAGTCGTTGAGGGATGTCTCGGGTCCGGTGATCACACTGACAAGGATCCGGTTCCCCTCTTTCCAGGCACGCCCATCCTCAAGGAGAATATCCTCCACCACGGCCTCGATCGCCGCCTCTTCCCGGCCCTCCCCGGAAGCTTCGGCCACCCCTGCCCATGCATTTTCCAGCATCCCGACCGCGTCACATCCTGAACCTACGGCTTCCTTCAGTTCAGAAACGCCAAGATGAACCATGCCGTTTTTCTCCATGACATGGGCCAAGCCATGCACTGTTCTCGCAATCGCGCGGTCAAGGGAACGCTGGCCTTCACGCAGATCCTTCGACATGGAGCTTTCCAATAAGCGGTCATTGTTAAAGACCAGAACCGCATCCGCGACTTTTCTTAATTCATGAAGGCACTGGGTAGCCCGGTTCTTTCGGCGTGTTCCCTCAAATGCAAAGGGGGTAACGGCCAATACAACGACTTCCGCCTTTTGTTTTTTTAACCGCCTCACGAGGCTCGGGGAAAGAGCCGCCCCCGTTCCTCCACTCACCGAGAGCACCACGAGGGCCGTGCTGATTCCTTGTAAAATAGGATCCAGACTATCCCCTTCCTCCAGACTCAAGCCCTCAAGAAGTTCACCCTCACCCCCTGTTCCCAATCCGTGCACCCGTTCGGGAGCGACTAGGATTTTTTTGGATGCCACCGTCCCTCGCAACGCCAGTGCATCGGTATCAATGCAGATGGTCCGGTGCTCCCCCTCGCAGGCTACAGCCAGATTATCCAGGACAGCCGCCCCGGTTCCACCCACGGCTAGAATGGCTACTTTATGGTTCTCAATCGAGGTTGTGTTCATGTTTTGATTCTCCTTGGGGTTACGCCAGGAACTTCAGCGAGGAAACCATTCGTCCCAGCGATTTCTGGATTTTTCTCCAACCGACGGTTTGATTGGCCTCTTTCCGTTCTGTCTCGGCCGCATATTTCAGGGTTCCGAGGACCGTGGAAAACTCAGGCCTTTCAAGGTCACTTTGCTCGCCCAGAAAGTCCCGCGCCCTCCCGATCCTGACCGGTCGGGGAAAGATCTCGGATGCGAGCCGGCCCAGTCCCCGCAGGCGTGCCCCTCCCCCGGTTAGAACGACTTCGGTCTCCACCGCTCCCCATAGGTTTTGTTCTTCCAAATCATCCCGGATGATCTGCAGCGTTTCCGCCATTCTGGCCTGCAGAATCTGGGTCATCGCTTCCTTGTAGAAAGACCGCCCGTCAAAGCTGATGTCACGGGGAAGGGTGATTCGTTCATCCTTTTCCCCCTCTTCCAGGATCACCGATCCCATCTCTTTTTTGAGTTTCTCAGCCCGTGCATATGGGATTTCCAGTCCAATGGAAAGATCCTGGCTTAAATGATCCCCTCCCACCCCGTGCACGACGGAATGAACCACCGCCTCATCCCGCCAGACGGCAACATCACTCACGCCAGCCCCGAGATCAATGACGACTGTTCCGCGCTTTTTACCCTCCTCGCCAAGAACAGCCAACCCGGAAGCGTAGGCGGAGAAAGTGCATCCTTTTACACGGATCTTTTGATCCGCCACACACTGAACGGCTGTTTGCAGACGCGTCCGTTTGCCGGTGACCAAATGGTAATGGGCCTCAATTTGTTCGGTATGCACTCCGAGCGGTTGAGTGGAAGCCACCCCTCGGTCCAGGGAATACCCCCGGAGCAACTCGTGCAGAATGACATGGTCCCGACTTAAAGGGAGATTTGCCGCAAGTTTGTTCAGATCTTCCAAGGTGGTCTCGGTGACCCTGTGATCGTCCTCCAACGCCGTGGCCCCCCGAACCGATTCGTTCCGGGATGCCAAATGAGTCCCGCTGAGGGAAAGATATACTTCCGTGATTTCAGCCTGGGTTCTCCGCTCGGCTTCCGCCATGGCCATCCGAGCCGCCGATTGGGCGTATCCGAAATCCGTCACCTCGGCTTTTCTCATTCCCGCCGATGCCGATTCTCCAACCCCGAGAAGGGTAAGAGCGCCCTCGGCACTCATTTCCGCAACGGCCACCGTCATTTTTTGGGTGCCGAGATCCATAGCGATCAAGATTTCGTTCGTGGGTGTTCTTTGCATGATCATGGGGGTTTCTCCTGGTTAGTTTACAAATGTGACGGGAACATTCCGCTCAGGGGTCAAGTCGACCGTGTTCACGATCCGCCCCTTGCTTTCGGCATAATCAAAAATCACTCCAAGACGATCGAACTGTTCGAGCAGATAACTCGTGCGAAACCGGATCTTCCCGCCCCGGGGGGTCGAAACCAGAAATCTCCCGGGCCCCTCGAGAACGAGTCCGGAACAATCCAGTCCGTCCCGGACCGGAGCCAGGGGCGCCTCGCGCAAAAACACCAAAGCAGCCCGCAGATCCGGGTTCGCCGTCTGCTCTCCTTCCACCACTTCATCCGAAGAGACTCCACGAATGGTCGGAAGTGAAATCAATTTCTCCCCCGGTTTAGGTTTTAGGACAAAACCACGGGAATCGATGTAATACATGGGTTGCGCCAGTTGGGTTCCCGTCGTCGGGGTAGGACACAGGAGTGCCACGGGCCGTCTTTCCTCAATAAAAAGATACAGGGTATCGGGAAGCCGCCGTTCAACACGGACCGAAGCCACGGTGGGAAGTTTCTGAATGGAATCCCGAACCTCGTCCAGAGACAGCTGCAGTAGGTTTTGCCCGATCCTCACGCCGCTTGCCGCCACCAACTCCCCTTTGCCAATCTTGTTGGCGGGCTCGATTTGAAAACGACGAAGGGTGAAGTCGGAATTTCGGTATAGAAGCTTTTCAAGCAGTTTATCCATTCCAGCCGAAGTGATCATTCCAATCACCAGAAGGGAAAGAATCGTCCCCACGAGAAGAAGCATCACCCCCACCCTTTGTCCCATCACCTGGCGACTTCCTCGGGCGGACATCTTGGCTGCCAAAACATGCCTCGCACGTCGGCTTCTGGCCCTTGGTTTTCCTTTACCGATTCCGGTTAGTTTTGCCCATTTCATGTCTTCACCTCTTTCCGTGTTTTCGCCCAAGAAAGCTCCAAGATTTTCAGACAGAGACTCGCAAAATCGATCCCGGCGGTCCTGCCCGCCCTTGGAAAAAGACTCAAATCCGTCATCCCGGGCAATGTGTTGACCTCCAAAATCACCGCCTTTCCCTCCGAATCGACCATCAGATCCACACGGGAAAGCACTTCACAACCCAATGCCTGATGGGCCTGCAACGCCAATCTCTGAAATGCCTCCATCTGTTCCTTGGAGATGGGGGCCGGGCAAAGGTATTGGGTCGCCCCGGCGGTATATTTATTTCGAAAATCGTAAAACCCTTTTCCAGGTCGCACCTCCACGACCGGCAGTGCCTTCTCTCCTAAAATCCCCACGGTCATTTCCGCACCCTCGATCAGTCGCTCAATCATCATCGTCCCCTTCCACTGCAACGCTTCCTTTCGGGCTTTTTTGGCTTCTTCCTCCGTCCGCACAAGATGCACCCCCAGACTCGATCCGTCCGCCACGGGCTTGAGCACATAGGGAGGAATCCAGCTATTTTCCTCATTCCACTCCAACCCCTCCGCCAAGGGCAATCCGGCAGCCCCCATGACTTCCTTGGCCCGCAATTTGTCAAATGCCCGGGCACTCGCCTCAGAGCCGCTTCCGGTATACGCAATCCCCTGTGAATCCAGTTCGGCCTGAATGCTCCCGTCTTCCCCATAGCCTCCGTGCAAACAGAGAAAACAGATGTCCGTCCCCTGCGGGATTTCCACTTTCGTACTCTTCACATCCACCTCCACGAGACGCACTCCGACCGAACGCAGGGCTTTCGCGACGGCGGCTCCGCTTCTTTGGGAAACTTCCCGCTCTCCGGACGTTCCTCCGGAAAGAACGGCCACTTTCATTTTTTCCGGCTTCATTCGTCTTCCCCCAAAACAATGACTTCCGGCTCCAGGTCGATCCCACGGTCATTCCGGGCCCGGGCACGAACCTTTTCCATCAATGCCAATACGTCCGCCGCTTTGGCCCCGCCTTGATTCACGATAAAGTTTCCATGAACCGGGGATATTCTTGCGCCGCCCACAGCCGTATCCTTGAGTCCCAACTCTTCAATCAGTTTCCCGGCCGGAATCTTTTCTGCATTTTTAAAAATACAACCCGCACTCGGAGCCGCCGGCTGCGAATCCCAGCGCTTCCTGCTGTATTTTTTAAGCCGCTCCGCAATTTCTTCCGGATTCCCGGCTTTACCCATTAACACCGCACCCACGGCAATTTCTTCCGTCAAACGGGGAACCTTGCGGTACTTGACCTCGAATTCCCCTGCCGGCACTTCCCTCACCTTTCCCTGCCGGTCCATGACTCTCACACTTTCCACCACTTCAAACGTCCACGATTCCATGGCACCGGCATTCATCCGCATAGCCCCGCCGATCGCGCCTGGAATCCCCTCCATGAATTCCAAACCACTGATCCCTTGGGCTCGCGCAACGGAAACAATCTGTTTTAACCTTGCCCCGGCCCCGGTTCGGATTTTTCCATCCACCACATCGATTCGGCTCATCCCCGGCCGCCCCAGGTGAACGCAAACCCCCGGAATCCCGCCATCCCTGACCAATAGATTGCTTCCCCGCCCCACCACCGTCAGTGGGATTTTTTCTTCTCCACAAAGTCGCACGACTTTTCCAAGGACCTCCTCGTTTTCAGGTTCGAACCAGACTTGGGCCGGACCCCCAATGCGAATCGTTGTATGTTTTTGCATGGGTTCGTACCAGCGCACTTCCCCATCATCCTTGACGAGTTTTTTTAATTTCAGAAAGAGTCCGGCTTCTCTGGCCACCTTCCTTGCCAGATGCGTCACATCCCCTGCGCCCATCAGCAAGAAAAGATCCCCCGGATGCCAGTTCTTTCCGAGGATCGAACGGGCTTCGGACATAGAATCCGCCAACTCCGTGTTCACCCCTTTTTCCATCAATCGTGCCTTCAATTCAGCCACCCCGACTCCTTCTATGGGTTTTTCTCCTGCTGCATACACAGGCAGCAAGATCACCCCATCCGCCAAAGCAAGCGCCTCCACAAATCCGGGAAGGAAAGCCCCCAATCTCGTAAAGCGGTGGGGCTGAAAAATGACAACCAGCCGGGCTCGTCCTCTCGCCCGGGCCGCTTGGATCGTCGCGGCAACTTCCCGCGGGTGATGCGCGTAATCATCCACCACCTCGAGATCTGCATCGGAATAGAGGATTTCAAAACGTCGATCCGCCCGCCGGAAAGCCGCCAATCCTTTGCGGATTTTCTCGACCGGTAACCCCAACTCCTGAGCCACCGCCAATGCCCCCAAAGCATTTCCGGCATTATGCCGTCCAGTGGCGGCGACCTGAAATTCGCCCAGGTCCTTCCCCTTTTTTTGAACCCCGAACTTCAACCCTTCGGCATTCTCCCCTTTCCAGATACCCAGATAATCCGCCCCACACTTCCCCCATCCGAAAGTAACTTTTGCGCGAATTCCATCCGCCGCTTCCATCGCCGCCCCTTCTTCCCGATCCACCACCAC
>CANEUY010000073.1 GCA_947442065.1 Verrucomicrobia subdivision 6 bacterium
CAGAGGGCCAAAGCGGCCAGCGGAGCGAAATTCTCCGGACCACCCACCCAAGGGCGAATGCAGCGAAAAACCGTCACTCCAAGCAAAAGAAAAATGGCCCACGGCATGTGCCCAGCATGAACGCAGGGCAGTTTTTTGGCAAACCCGACTGTCCAACCTTGACCCAAGCCCGTTCCTCCCCCACCCTTTCCCCTTATGGGCAAACCTTATAACGCCGTCCTCAAGAAACGCCGCCGCTTGCGCTACCTGAAACGCAAAAAGGCCCAGGCCAAGTCCGGAGCCAAAGCCCCCAAACCCGCCGCGGGATGAGCCCCGTTGCGCGGCTCCCTACGGACCCCGCGCCTCGATACCTCCTCGTCGATGGCCATAGCGTTCTCCACGCTTGGGCATCTCTCCGCTCCCTTCATACCCAAAAACCGGCGGCCGCCCGTCAGCAACTGATCCGCCAACTCACCCCCCTGCACGACTCGGGTCGTTGGCGGGTTACCCTGGTCTTTGACGGACAAGCGGGTGGCAAAGAGGAAACCCCTCCTCATTCCATGGCGATCCTTTACGCGTCGGCCGGGCAAACCGCCGACAGCATCATCGAACGCCTTGTCCAAGCCCATGCCGACAAAGGGGAAATTGGTGTCGTTACGGCCGATCATGCGGAAATGACCGCCGTGGAGTCCCTCGGCGCCTTCGGCTTTTCCCCAGACTGGCTCTCGGATGAGCTCCGGGCCGCCGGCCAGGAGGTGACGGAATCCCTCACCCGTTACCGGAACAAGAAACTCACATAATTCACAGGCCTGCCAGTAACTGCCGAATAATAGTCACAAAGCCACTTGGGAAATGCCCTCTTTGGGGGAAATCTCTCTCCAGACGCATCTATGACGATCGCTGGAAAAATCAGTATGGGCGGCTCGATTGCCATCTCCTTGGCCACGGCCGGATTGGCTTTCATGGTGATGACAACAAAAACCCGTTACACGG
The DNA here is from genome assembly GCA_947442065.1 of Verrucomicrobia subdivision 6 bacterium. Taxonomy (GTDB): domain Bacteria; phylum Verrucomicrobiota; class Verrucomicrobiia; order Methylacidiphilales; family Verrucolacustridaceae; genus Verrucolacustris. The sequence goes on from CANEUY010000073.1 coordinate 973, forward strand.
AACAGCTCCGTGCCGTCGAATCCAGCCTGACCGGAGGAAAGTTCGCCGCCTTGGGCCTTCCCTATACGGGAAATTTCATGGAAAACGAAGCCGAGCCCGCCGCCACCATAGCCAAGGCGGGAGCTTCTTGGGCAACGACCAGCGACGACCTCAAGGACACGAAAGGTACTTTGGACAAAACGAAGGTCGAACTGACCGAATCCAAAGCCAAGACTCAGGAGTTGAGCCTCACGGCTGAAAAGCTCACCAAAGACCTCTCCTCGACAAAAAACGACCTCGAAGCCACCAATTCCAAACTCAAGGTCACTTCGGAACAACTCCAGACCTACAACGACGAACTCAAAGGCAAGAAACCAAGCGAACTCTTCACCCAAATCAATGAGCTGGGCGAAAAGGTCAAGATTTCTGAGTCGGAAAACAAAATGCTTACTGCAGCCAAGGAGAAACTGGATCAGGATCTGAAAAAGTTGCGCGATCAGATGGAAATGTCCAAACCCGGTGGCGCTAAAAATATCTCTCTGTCCGGAAAAATCGTTGCCGTCAACCCCACTTGGAACTTTGTCATCTTGGATTTAGGCAAAAACGATCAAGTCGTTGAGGGCTTGACCATGGTCATCTACCGGGGCGAAAAACTGGTCGGAAAGATCAAGACGGTCACAGTCGATGCCCAGACCACCGTGGCCGATGTACTTCCGGGCACCCCAGCCACCGCCATCGAAGTGGGCGATCAGGTCGTTTATTGATCCCGACCATGAAAAAATCCATCCTTCCCATTTTGGCTTTGCCCTTGGCTCTTTTCCTTGGCGCCTGCGCCTCCGGCGGAAGCGGCAAAAATGCCGATGGCACCCCCAAGGATGAAAACAGCGTCACGACGACCCCTTGGAACAAACCTGCTTCTTGGGAAGGCCAAGGCGCCCTCCCCGGCGGTCACTGATCTTCCGCCGGTTAAACCGGCAATCCACCTCGCCGGGCCAATTCTTCCGCAATCTGCACGGCGTTCCATGCGGCTCCCTTCAGGAGTTGATCCCCGCTGACAAAGAAAGCCAGAGAGTTCGGATCCCCCTCGACCGACCGGATTCTCCCCACGAGCACATCCAGTTCGCCCGAAGCATGCCGGGGCATGGGAAACAGATTTTTCTCCGGCTCATCCACCACTCGTACTCCCGGAGCTTTCCCAAGAATATCTCTCGCCTCTCGGGCGGATACCGGACGATTAAATCGGGCCACCACCGCTTCCGAATGAGCCCTCGGGACGGGCACGCGCACACAGGTCGGCACCATCTTCAGCGTGGGCAGGGCAAAAATCTTGCGCGTTTCCTCCACCATTTTTGTCTCTTCCTCATTGTATCCATCCGACCCCACCGGGCTGTTGTGGGAAAAAAGATTGAAGGCCAGCACGTGGGGGAACACCTCCGCTTGCGGCTCCTTGCCTCCGGCATAATCCCGCACCTGCCGGTCCAACTCCTCCATCGCCCTTGCCCCCGCCCCGCTGGCGGATTGGTACGTCGCCACCACCACGCTCTCCAACCCCGCAATTCGATGGAGCGGAGCCAACGCCACCGCCAAAATGGCAGCCGAACAGTTGGGATTCGCGATCAACCCCGGCTTGGCATCCAACAAGTCCCCGTTCACCTCCGGTACGACCAAGGGAACTTGGAGATCCATCCGGAACGCCGACGAATTATCCACCACCACGGCTCCCGCCTTGCGTGCGATCGGAATAAATTCCCGCGACCGGGTTGCCCCGGCACTGAAAAAAGCAATTTGGACTCCTGCAAAGGCACCCGCCTCCAGCTTTCTCACCTTGTGCTTTTTACCGGCAAACTCGACCTCTGTTCCGGCCGACCGCTCACTGGCGAGGGGAACCAGTTCCGAGACAGGAAACTTTCGCCTCTCCAAAACACGAAGAATTTCCTGGCCGACCGCCCCGGTCACCCCCACCACCGCTACTTTATACATTTTGGCCGGCATCCGGATAGAATGCCCTGTTTTGGTCTAAGTTTAAGCCGGAAGTTTGGCCACTTTTCAACCGCCGGACTTGCTTGGAATCCTTTTGTTCCATCCCCTAGGGGCCTCAACCTTGGCCAACCCCTCGGTTGACCTTTCCTTTCGTGCCCCTCAATCTGACGGGAGTTCTTTCCCTTGGCGGAATCAGGGAAGGCCGTGAGAACCGGCCACAGTTGCGCTGCGGTATCGGGTGACAAATCCCCATGCGAAAGCAGGCCAATCTGGACATCTTGCTTCGGCAGGATGAAAGGGTGAAGGCGGGGAGGAGGATCGCAACCCGGAGTCCGAACATCTGCCCTCCAAGGCTCATCGATCCCCTTTCGCAAGAAAGGGGCAAACCCTCATCGCAAAAATGAAGGGCGAGAGTCCGGATGCCCGCATCCCGTGCGGGCCCGTCTGGCTATCGCCGGAACGGAGACGATATGCACCCCCTCATCCCGGGTCGGACGGAACGCTGGAGTTTTTTTCTCCCAGCCCTCCTTTGTCTTCTTTGTCCGTTGTTTTTTTCACCTAGCCACGCTCACGCCACCACCCTTCTCACCGGTTCCGGCACGAATACCTGCAATCTTCTGCTGAATTTTTCCTCGGGAGAAAAGCTCCTGTTTATCTATCGTTTCGACGGCACCGCCGTCCGGGCCCAAACCGCCCTCGAAACGATCATCACGGAAACCGGAGGCTCTCTTCTCTCCACCGGATATCTAACCGACTTCCAATCCGCTCTTTTTAATCTGCCCCCCGATTCTCAGGGCTTGGTGGTTCATTGCCAAAGCTCGTCCGAGTATCCCGACCCCTTTATCAACGGCATCCTTTGGAAGCCGACCGGAACCTCCAACGGAGACTACCTAAGCGACGTCGACTGGTGGCAGATCTGGGTCCAGGGTCCAGCCCACCTGGCACAGCCTTACAACGATCCCGCAACTCCCTTGGATCTTTCATCCGGATCCGGCTGGATTTCTCCCCCAGCCTCCGGACTTGCGGATATCACACTCGGTGACGGCGCCTCGTTCGGTCTCGTTTATGGTTCATCCGACGCCCCTACGCTGCCTGCCCCAATCGTTCTATCGACCCGCATTCTCCCAGACAACCAGCTCGAGATCTCTTTCGGGACGATTCCGCACATCTCCTACATCCTGAAAAAGAAATTCAGCCTGAATGATGCGAATTGGACTCCCGTCCAATCCATCGTCGCCTCTTCCTCAACCACTATTTTTGCCGTCCCCATCACCCATGACCCCGGCCGGGAGTTCTTCCGCCTGGAAATCGCACCATGAAATCTTCCCGCGCCTTCACCCTGATCGAACTCCTGGCGGTGATGGTCATCCTCGGGGTTCTCCTCACCCTTCTTGCTCCGGCTGCCCTGGCAGTTCGACGTCAATCCACCCTTGCGGCCTCCTCCTCGGCTCTCCGCCAACTCGGCATCGCCGCCCAGACTTACTTGGCCGAGAACGACGGTCGTTTTTTCCGATACCGTGAAAACGTCCCGGGCGGAGTCCAGTGGTGGTTTGGCTTCGAAAGCGCCTCCGGCCCATCCACAGAGGGACAGCGAATCCTCGACAAATCCCGGGGCCCCCTCGGGCCTTACATTGCCGATTCCGCCGGCACTGTTCCCGATTTTGCCTTCACCTCAATGGGAGCCAGCTTCAAGCCCAAGTTCAAAAACGGATATTTCGGCTTTGGCGTGAACACCGAACTCACCGGTGGAATCAGCGGAAACGACACGAACCGCCTTCTGCGCATCAACCAGATTCCTCAACCCGGCAGGATCGTCCTTTTCACCACCTGCGCCCAGATCAACACCTTCCAATCCCCCGCCTCCGCCAAAAAACCGATGCTGGAGGAGTTTTACATGTTCAACACAAAACCCTCCGAAGCCAAAACCGCTGTCCACTTCCGCCACGCAGGCAAAGCCCTGGTCGCTTATGCCGATGGAAGCCAAGGCGAAATCAACGCGGACCCCGCCACTTTTGATAAAAAACTCCCCAAGGCCTGCGTGGGCTCCCTGCCTAACGAACTGATCGTTCCTTAATTTTTTTAAGCCGAAACCTTAAAGCAAACCTTGCTCCCCGTCGCACCGCAGCAGCTTTTGAACTTTTTCTTCGCATCCAGCGGACACGGATCGTTCCTTCCCAGCTTCGGTCCCTGCCTCTTCATCGGTGCCAAAGCTTCCTCCACCATCGAAGTTCCCCCTTCCGCCTGCATGCTCATCGAACCCTCGGTGGATTGCGCCGCAGCTTCCATGGGTAACTCTCCGCGACCCGCCCTCTGGGGCAACGCGGAGAGAAAGCTTTCAAAAGCCGACAAACTCGAAGCCGATCGGAACAGATTGTGCACCACCTCCTCCTTGATCCGCCCCATCAACTCCCCAAACATCCCATACGCCTCATTCTTGTACTCAATCAACGGATCTTTCTGACCGTACGCCCGGAGGTTGATCGATGTCCTCAATCCATCCATCGCATAGAGGTGTTCCTGCCATAGTCGGTCGATCGCTCCCAACACCACATACCGCTCCAAAGCCTTCACCGCCTCCGGATTCTCAAATTTGACCTTCACCTCGTACGCCTCCCTCACCTTCGCTTTCAAAAGCTTGGCCCACTCCTCTTTCCCTCCCGCTTTTTGAAAATCCTCCTTCTGCAGACCCAACGGCATTGCGGAATTCGCCCAGTGCACCAAACCATCCAGATCCACCGGATCCGTTCCCGCCCGGGCTTCCACCTCCGCCGCAATCCTCTCATCCACCGTCTCGAAAACTTCCGGCCGGGGATCCGTTGAATTCAGAATATCGGTCCGCCATGCATAAATCACCGTCCTCTGCTGATTCATCACGTCGTCATATTGCAGGGTGTGCTTCCGAACCTGGTAATTTCTCTGCTCCACACGCTTCTGCGCCGTCTCGACCGACCGGTTCAACCACGGATGCTGCAACCCCTCGTTGTCCTCCATCCCCAGCTTCGTCATCAACCCCGCGATCCTCCGGGAATCCCCGAAGTTCCGCATCAGATCATCCTCAAAGGAGATAAAGAACTGACTGGAGCCCGGATCCCCCTGACGTGCACAACGTCCCCGCAGCTGCCGGTCGATCCGCCGCGACTCATGCCTCTCCGTCCCCACCACATGCAATCCACCCAAGTCCGCCACCCCGGGCGAAAGCTTAATATCCGTGCCCCGACCCGCCATGTTCGTAGCAATCATCACCGCACCCCGCTCCCCCGCCCGCGCCACGATCTCCGCCTCCAACTG
>CANEUY010000074.1 GCA_947442065.1 Verrucomicrobia subdivision 6 bacterium
AACGCCGGTGGTTCCAGACTCACCTATGGCCTTCTGAACCTCCGCATCTTCGGATGGATCCTGTACGGATGCACCCGCCCGGGAATTCTGGTTCCCTCCCAAATTCTATCCCAAATCATCCGGATCGGGGTTCAAGCCATCCCGATGGCGAGTTTGGTCTCGCTCAGCGTCGGATTCATTCTCGCCATGCAAAGCTCCACCGAACTAGGGAAAATGGGAGCCAACAGCTTCATTCCCGACCTCGTTTCCCTCAGCCTGATGCGTGAACTGGGTCCACTCCTCGTGGCCATCATCGTCGTGGGGCGAAGCGGCTCCGCCGTGGCCGCAGAGCTCGGCACCATGAAGGTCAACGAGGAGATTGAAGCGCTCCGAGTCATGGCGATCGATCCGATCCGCTACCTCGTCGTTCCCCGTTTTATTGCTCTGATGATCATGCTCCCCTGCATGACAATCTTTGGAAATTGTGTGGGCCTCGTGGGCGGATGGGCTGTATGCACCCTGGAAATGGGCATGCCGAGCTCCTTCTACATCATGCGGGCTATGCAGCGACCGGAACTATGGGATCTCTACTCCGGGATGATTAAAACCGCCGTCTTTGCACATATTATCATCACCATTGCCTGCTATCAGGGGCTGAATGTGGAGGGAGGTGCGGAAGGAGTCGGCCGTGCCACCACGGCTGCCGTGGTTTACTCGATTTTATGGATCATCATTGCAGATACCATCCTCACTGGGCTGTTTTACTTTATCCTATGAGCCCGACTCCGAAAAAAACGAATCCCTCCTCAGACGTGGTCCTCGAAGTGAAGGATCTTGTGCAATCGTACAATGGTCGGGCCGTCCTGAACGGCCTCAATTTCAAGGTCCGCAAAGGCGAAACCTTTGTGATCATGGGAGGAAGCGGTTGCGGAAAAACCACCCTGCTGCGCATTCTGATCGGCGCCCAAAAACCCACCTCGGGTTCGGTCTTTCTTTTCGGGGAGGACATTACGAAGGCACCCCCTCAGGAACTCGACCGGATCCGTCTCCGCTTCGGAATGAACTTTCAGTTCGGCGCCCTTTTCCAGTCCATGACCGTCGGAGAAAACATCGCCCTTCCCCTTCAGGAGCATAGCCAGGTCGATCCGTCCCTGATTGAAATGATCGTGAAAATGAAGCTCGAACTGGTCGGACTCACCGGCTTCGAGAACTTCAAGCCCTCGGAGCTGAGCGGTGGAATGCGCAAACGGGTCGGCCTCGCCCGCGCCCTCGCCCTCGATCCCGAACTTCTCTTCAGTGACGAACCCACCTCCGGCCTCGACCCGGTCATGACCGCGGTGGTCGACCAATTGACCCTCGACAGCACACGCAAAATTGGCGTCACCGCCGTGGTCGTCAGCCACGACATGACCAGTTGCTTCCGCATCGCCACCCATATGCTCATGCTTGGGAACGGTCCCCGTCAGGGCGAAATTATTGCCGAGGGAACCCCGGAGGAAATTCGGGCGAACCCGGATCCTTTTCTCCAACAATTCGTTCGAGGTGAAGCGGACGGCCCCATCGCCTTCCGCCTGTCCCAAGATGATTACTTGAAACATCTCCTCCAAGAGGGCTGAATGGATCCCCTGTTTTTATGAAGAAAGTGCGTTCTGAATTCCTCATCGCCGTCGCAGTCATCCTTTGCAGCCTTGTGCTTCTCGGTGCCCTCTCCTTGGCCATTTCTGGGACCGATCTCAACAAACCCAAGGCCCTGCTGACGATCGATCTCCCGAGCGCCGTAGGACTCGATCGTCAGGCCCAAGTCCGCTATGCGGGGACGATCGCGGGCCGGATCCGCTCCATCCGCCCCCTGTCGGATGAAGAACGCACCAAAGAATCCCCGGGTTGTTGTATCCGCGTCGTGGTCGAAATCCGCCACCCGCTTCCCATTCTCCGGGTCGGTACGGTCGCCGCGGTAATTTCCGACACAGTCCTCGCTGAAAAATACCTCAATTTGGAGCCGGGGCCGGTGATCAACCCCGCTCTCCCTCCCGGAACCATTTTGCACGCCAAGCACGCCGCCAACCTGGATGAAGTCATGGCCTCGGGCAAAGAACTGCTCGACGGCGTCAACGAGCTTCTCAACAAAAATGAATCCGCAGTTACGAAGGCCGTCCTGGATCTCAAAAATGTCCTGGAGAATTTCAAGGTGGTCGCCACCTATGCCAAGACCTTCATGGGAACCGTGGCCCGCAAACCTTGGCGCCTCCTCTGGGGCGGACCCGTGCCCCGCCTTCCCTCGGAAGAAAGCATCCTCAAAACCGACAAAGTCGTCCCCGGACCGATTCCCAACGACTAACGGCTTCCCCGTGCCTGAGGCCTCCCCCGCCCCCGAATCCCTGATCGATATCGAGCTCGCTCCGCCTCGTTTGCATGGCCTGCGCAATCTGGCCGAACGGTGGGCTGTCCACGCCGGCTTTAACCACCTCGATGCCGGACAAATTCTCGGTGCGGTCGATGAGGCCCTCGCCAACATCCACCTTCATTCCTATGGCAGTCGCCCGGGTCCGGTTCACATCGAAATTCACCGCACCCCCATCGAACTTGTCTTTGAAATCTCGGACCATGGGAAAGCCTTCAATCCGGAGCATGGAACCGGGCGGAAAGCGGGCGAAATGGGCCTGGGGGGCTGGGGAAGCTTGATGATGCAGAACGGCTTTCAACGCATCGAACGCCGGAGAGTCGGCGACAAAAACATCCTGCTTCTCGCCCGCCTACTTCCCGTCCAAAAAGGAGGAGTATGAAATTTCACTTCTGGGGCACCCGCGGAAGCATCCCCGCACCTTCCACAACGGAAACCCCCACCCATGCCTTCGGCGGAGACACCACCTGTGTCAGCGTGCTTTGGGGACAAAACAATCTGCTGGTTGTGGACGGGGGATCCGGACTTCGCCAGGCCGGTATGGTCTGGAACCGGGAAGGACGCAAAAATTTCACCTTTCTCTTCACCCATGCCCACTGGGACCACATTCAGGGCGTCCCTTTTTTCCTCCCCGGATTCCGGGACGATGTCACGATCGACATCTACTCCCCACGCCTTCCCGGAGCCCACGCCGGCAACCTCATGGAGCGGGCTCTCCATGCCCAGCAAAGTGAACCCTTTTTCCCGGCCGGGTTCCCCCAGTTGCGGGCAAAAATTTCCTTTCACGAAATTCAACCCGGCCATGATCTGATCCTTCGCCAAGGAAGCGATTCGCTCCAAATCCAATCTGTCGCCGTCCCTCACCCGGGAGGTTGTTTGGCCTATCGGATGGACGAATCCGCCGGCGGAAAGAAAAGTTCCTTGGTCTTTGCGACCGACAACGAACCTCCGGAGTCCTCAGACAATCCTCTGACTCAACTGGCCCATCAGGTCGACCTGCTGATTTGTGACGGTCAATACTCGGAGGAGGAGTATCCCAGCCGCCGGGGCTGGGGGCATGGCACACCGGAACTCTGCCTGAAAGAGGCCATCTCGGCCAAAGTCCGACGCCTGCTCCTCACACACTTTGATCCCACCCATTCCGATACCACCCTCTTTCAAATGGAGGAAAAAATCCGTCGCGCCGTCCGCCCCCCGTCCCTCAACGTGGCCTTTGCCCGCCAGGGTCAGACCCTCGAACTCTAATCCTCCTTTCCCCAGCCCCCTCCCCTCCTTGTTCTTCCGCCGCTTCGTCCTATTCTCTTCGAATGTCCTTGGACGAATCCCGGAAACAAATGGTCTCCGCTCGTTGTGCTCGGTCTCCCATCTGGCGGATTGTCCACGCCTTGGGCTCCCTGGATCTCGCCATGCTGCTCCTCATCACCCTGACAGGAGTTTGTGCCGCCGCCACCTTTCTTGAGTCCGGTTTCAGTGCCCGCGTGGCCCGCGCCTATGTTTACGGTTCCCCTTGGTTCAATCTTTGGCTCATTCTTCTTTGCCTCAACCTGATCTGTTCCGCAGCCACTCGCTGGCCGTGGCAAAGACACCACACGGGCTTTGTCATCACCCACGCCGGAATCATTATCCTTCTCGCGGGTGCCCTCGTCGGCCGTTCCCGCGGATTCGAAGGTTCCGTCGATCTCTCCCGGGGGGCCCCGCCGGCGCAGGATGTCCTTCTCGACCGCCCACGCCTCACCGTTGAAAGCCCCGCCACCGGCCAGCTCTTTTCTACTCCCTTCGATCCGGAAGTCCGCACCCCACGCCCAGACCGCCCCCGGTTTCTCCCCCTTCCCGGATCGGATGTCCAACTCGTGATCGATGGGTACGCCAACCGCTCGATCGAAAAAACCGAACTCACCCCCGACCCCGCCTCCACGAATCCCGGATTCTCGATGGAATTTACCGGGCCCTTCGGCCCCGAACCCATCCGCGTGTCTCTTGTCTTAAATTCTGCATCCGATTCCCGTGCCGACCTTGGCCCACAGGCCTCCGTGGAATTTCTTCCCGCCCTTCCGAAATCCACCCGCCCCACCTCCGCCCCCACCTTTCGCGAGACCCAAATGATTTTGGCCCGGGACCCCGCCCAGCCCATCCTCCACAACACCTCCGGCCAACCCAGCGGGTTTCATTTCTTCCTCGGCTCCAGGAAATCCGGAGATCCCCTCGAACTGGAAATTCTCCGTCCCGACGGATCGGGTGAAATTTACCGCCTGAACGATGTTCTCAACCGCACGCTGGAGGATTTCTCCGGGGCAAAGATTCTCGTCGCACGCTACTGGCCGAATCTGGTCCTCAAGGATGGCCAGCCCTCCACCGACGGGGATCGCCCGGAAAACCCTGCCGTTTTGGTCATGCTCGAAGGAACCCTCCCGGACACCACCACCCCTTCCCGTCTCACTTTCTCCCCCGGCCCCACCCCCGGCACCCTCTCCTTTCTCGGCGAATCGGCCTCCGGCACCCCTGCCACCGGTATCGTTCGCCCCGGAGAAACTTTTTCACCCGGCTGGAAAGGATGGTCTGCCAAACTGGTCTCCATCGAAAAAAATGCCCGGATCGAAACCGTCACCCTGCCTTCCGAAAAATCCGACTCCCGCTCCGGTCGCCCCGCCCTTCATGCCTTTTTGCGCTCCCCAGATGGCAGCTCGGGTCCTCCCCGATGGATCGCCTCCGGGACCTCCGCTGTCATGACCTCCCCCGGCGCGACCTCCCGCATTGGTTTCGGTCTCGAACTCCAAGCCCTTCCCTTCTCGATCCGTCTCGACTCTTTTGACGTTCCCCGCGACCCCGGCACCGACGAACCCGCCAACTTCCGGGCTTCCATCACCTTTGCCGATCCGAAAAAGAATCTGGAAGTTCCCGCCCAGCTCGAAATGAATCACCCCGCCACCTTTCCTCCCGGACTCCTCCCCCAAATCACTGGCCTTTCCTATAAATTCTCCCAGGCCGGATGGGATCCGCAGGATCTCAACCGAACCACGCTGCAGGTTCTTCACGACCCCGGTTGGCTTCTCAAATGGAGCGGTTCTCTTCTCATGGTCGCCGGCATCTTTTCCATGTTCTATCTTCGCCGGGAGACCCAATCTCAACCCAGCCCATGATCCGCCACCTTTTTCTCTTTTTTGCCCTCACCGGGATCTCCGCCTTTTCGCAGGACCATGCCCACCTGGCCGGAAATGATGCGGCATTCGACACGCTGGCCATCCAACACCGGGGCCGGATCAAACCCTTCCTCTCTTTTGCCCAGGAAATCACCACCTCAATCTGCGGTCGCTCTTCCGTTTCGATTCCAGACATCGGGAAGATCGGATCCCGCCAACTCATTCTTTCGCTCTGGCTAAATCCTGCCGGCTGGGAAAATGAACCTATCCTCCTCGTGGACGACCCCGCCCTTCGCAAGGAACTGTCCCTGCCGGGGGACACCCGCCTTTTCTCCCCCCGCCGGTTGGCCGGAATTGCAAAACTGACGGAACTCTCCCGGCAGGCCGAACTTTCCAGAGCCAGCGGAGCCCGAAGCGAAATCCTTCCCCTGCCGGCCGCTGCCCAAACTGTTTCTCTCCGCCTCCGGCTTTTTTCCTCCCTCGTCTCCGGCGACGCATTTCGTGTCGTCCCCTCCCCCAGCGGTTCCTCCGCAGGGGCTCCCTGGTCGCCCCCCAGCCCCCCCTTCTCGCTCGACCAACTTCTCGAACAGCAAAAGAGTGCGGATTTTTCCCGGCCCAAAATCCAACTCGAAGTCGCCTACCTGAAATTTCATCCCTTCCGCTGGGCCTGGATCGCGTGGCTCCTTTC
>CANEUY010000075.1 GCA_947442065.1 Verrucomicrobia subdivision 6 bacterium
CCAACCCGAAAACCACTCCCAACCCCATCAGCAACTTTCCACGAACCGGAGTCGCCAACCCCCAACCCAAGGCATCACGCAAAAGATAAGGAGCCCCAACCATGAACATTCCCTCCACCAGAATGACATACGCGTAACTAACCACAATCAACCGGACCGGATCCTGCCGCAAGAAAGCGGCATCCAGCAGAACATCCGCTCCCAAAAGAAAAAGAATTCCCAAGGAGCGGACGGCAATAAATTCACGGACATAAAGCCAACTTGTCACCCCCAACCCGATCACCCCAAGAATGAAGAGCGGGCGAAAACGGGTGTACTCCATCAAATTGATTGTTCCGGCCAACCACGCAGCCCACGCCGTGGCCAAAGCCAGCAAAAATCCACCTACCCCATCGTTCCTTGGAAAGCTCCTCAACCAGGCCGTGGCCTTGGAGTAATCCAGAAGCCCCCACCCATGGCTCAGAAAAATCCCCAACCCCAGCCAAACGGAAACCTGCGGAAGGGAGAAAGAGTAGATCATGGGGATCAGTTCAGAATGGCCGGATCCGCGTAGTCGGTAAATCCCGTTGATTCGGTAATCCGCACATCGATCAGCTGCCCCAGGTGTCGGGCTCCCCCCTCAAAAACCACCGGCCGGTTCTGCCGCGAACGACCGGTCAGCCGGCTGGCGTTGGTTTTGCTGGGCCCCTCGACAAGAATTTCCGTCAATGTGCCGATTCGCTTTTTGGAACTGACCGCCACTTGCTGATCCAGAAGGTCGAGGATTTCCTGATTCCATTTTTCTTTGATCTTCTCCGGAACTTCTTTTCCGGTCTCCTCGGCCGCCCGGGTCCCTTCCCGGGGCGAATATCGGAAAATAAAACCGTTATCGAATTCAATTTCCTCCATCAACTGTCGCGTCGCTTGAAAGTCTTCTTCGGTTTCACCCGGATACCCCACAATGACATCCGTCGTCAACCCCACCCCTGGACAGGCTAGCCGGACTTTTTCAATGATCTTACGGTACTGGTCGGTGGTATACCCGCGCCCCATCTGTTTTAAAATCCGGTCGGAACCGGACTGCACAGGCAGATGCAAGTGTTCGCATAGTTTGGTCAGTCGACCATAACACCCGATCAGATCCTCCTTCATCCCGCGGGGATGCGGGGAGGTGAAACGCAACCGCTCCAACCCCTCCACCTTCTCGAGTTCTTCCAAAAGCTGCACGAATGCCGTTTTCCCATGAAGAGCCGGAATCTCGCGCCGTCCGTACATGTTCACAATCTGCCCGAGGAGCGTGACCTCCTTCACCCCTTGTTCGACCAAGCCCTTGACCTCGCCCACAATCTCCCCGATCGGTCGCGAACGCTCTTTCCCCCGCGTGGTCGGGACGATGCAGAACGAACAATGCATGTCACAACCCTGCATGACGGAAACAAAGGCGGTGACCTGCCGGGGGGCCAAGGTGTGGTCCCGGATGGTTCTTTCCGATCCCTCCTCTTCCCCAACCTCTGAGACGAACCGGGGATGCCCCTTCAATCGGGCTTCGCGGGCCTCCTCGACCAAATCCGCCACCCGGTGGAACTTCTGAGTCCCCACCACCAGATCCAGCCCCTGCAGGTCGCTCTGCAGGCCCTCTCCGCGGCGCTGGGCCATACACCCAAGAAACCCGAGAACCACGCCGGGATTCTTTTTTCGCAAAGCCCGAAGATTACTCATTTTTCGAAGGGCTTTTTGCTCCGCCAAATCGCGAACGCTGCAGGTGTTGAGCAAAATCACGTCGGCCTCTTTTTCCGAAGTCGCCCGTTGATAACCGCGGTCCAGAAGTTGCCGGGCAACCTGTTCGGAATCCCTTTCGTTCATCTGGCAGCCATAGGTCTTAAGGAATACAGAAGGCATGGAGTCAGGATCCTGCCCGAAGGAAGGCCGGGAGAAAATCCCCAAAGAGAGGATTAGGCAAAAAGCCGCTTGCTGAAATGCCCGCGCAGAAGCCGATAAAAAGAAAGCGGGAACGGAAGAGCCACAAAAAATGCGGCAGGGACCAGAACGGTCGGATGACAAAGGCCTCCGTCGATTTTTACGATTCCCTCCCAAAGGAAGGCCAAGATTCCGAACCCGGCCCCCACATAACTCAGAGGCATAATGACGGCACGGAAGTTTTCCTTCTCCTTAAGACGGTTGATCCGGTGAGATCGATTGTTCCAATCCATAGTTCGATTCTCTTTTTAAAAGCCCCGTTCCCGGTCGACAATTTCAATTGAGGGCACAATCGGGGAGTTCACCCGGTTTCGGGGAGGCCGCTCCGCCCAACCCATCCCCGCCAACCCCAATTCAAAAAGTCCGTAGAGCGGAACAAACATCAGGGCCAGATTGAAGGGGTCCGAAGTCGGGGTGACACAAGCCGCAATGAGCAAGAGGGCAACCACGGCATGCCGCCGATGCTCGATCACAACCGCACGCTGCAAGATCCCGAGTCGGGCCAAAATCACCATCACGAGGGGAAGCTCAAAGGAAAGTCCAAACCCCACCAGCATCTGAAGGACAAAATCCGTATAGCTGGCCATGGTCCAACTGGTCTCCAACCCCAACCAATGATTGAAATCCTGAAAGAAACGCAGGGCCTGGGGAAGTACGACAAAATAACAAAAGGAGGCACCCAAAAGAAAAAGGAACGCACCCACCAAAAAGGCGGGTAGAAGCAACCCTCTCTCCCGGGACTCCAATGCCGGCAGAAGATACTGGCCAATAAAGAAAAGGACGAAAGGAAGGGAGACAAGAATCCCTGCTCCAATACCGATCTGCAGGGTCACCGTCATAGGATCAGTTACTTGCAGGGCCAAAAGAGTCGTTGGAGCAGGCTGTACCATGCCAGCCTGAGCCCGGGTCAGCGGCCACCGCAAAATTTCCATGACCTGCCCAATCCCCATCACCCCGAAAAGGGATCCTGCACCGATCGCGGCGGCACATTTTAAAATCACCCCGCGGAGATCCTCCAAATGGTCCAAAAAAGGTTTTTCGTTGTCCCTCATCCTGTTTTCCTCCAACCATTCTCCGTAACAACAAACGGCATGGGAATATCATGGGGTTCTTGAGGCAAAAGCTCGACCTCCTGCACGGCAAAAAACAGCCCTGCCACCCATGCACCCCGTGCCCGTCGGGAAAGCGTGCGGTCATAATGTCCCCCTCCCCGCCCCAAACGCCCCCCCCGGGCATCAAAAGCCCGACCCGGGACCAAAAAGGCATTAATTTTTTCGACCGAGACATGTTCCGCCTTTTCGGGTGACGGTTCCCACAAGGTTGATGTTTCCGGAAGATTACTTTGGGGCATCCGCCACCAAGTGAGACCCTCTCGGATGTCAATTTTCGGCAGAACAACCCTCTTTCCCGCTTCCCAGGCCAGCCGCAGAATCCCGCGAGTTTGGGGCTCGTCGGGGAGCGAGAGAAACAGCGCCACCGTCTCAGCCATTTTCCATTCAGGCCTTCCCGCAATAGCCTCCTCCATCCGTTGGGAGGCCTGAATCCGAATTTCTTCCGGTAACGTCGAAATCCGCTGCCGGACTTCTTCCCGAATAGTCGACTTGGTTCTTGAAAGCATCGGCTTCGATCATGCCTCAATCACCAAATTCAGCCAATCCCGGCGACACGGTTGCCTGCGCCTCTTTTTGGCATCATTCTTGACCCCTTGAGTGCACGAACAGGAAAACGAACCCGGCGGCCGGCCCATCGCTTTATCACCGATGTGCTTTTGCCCGCCCTTTTCTCCAGAAAACGCGGCCATCGGCACGGACCTCCCCCTATTTTCCCAAAACTCCGCAAGGGCCAGATCTGCATCACGTGGATCGGTCACGCATCCTTCCTCATCCAAAGCCATCAAGGGAACATTCTGGTCGACCCGAACTGGGCCAACTGGCTTCTGGTGGTCCGTCGACTGCGCCATGCAGGTCTTGCCCATCATCACCTCCCCTCGATCGATCTGGTTCTCATCACCCACGCCCACTTTGACCACCTCAACCGGCGCAGCCTCCGACGAATCGCCGCCAACCAGCCCATTGTCGTTCCCTCCGGAGTTGGCGATCTTGTTCACGGGCTCGGATTTGAAAAAGTCTATGAAATGAAGTGGTGGGAACGGCTCCGTTTTCCGGGGGCAGCCATCACCTTTGTGCCCGCCAAACACTGGGGCGCCCGGAAAGTCACCGATCACCATCGTGGATATGGCGGATATGTGATCGATATGGGCGGCCGGACCATCTACCACGCCGGCGACTCGGGTTACTTTCCTGGTTTCCGCGAAATCGGAAAAAAACTTCACCCCGAAATCGCACTCCTCCCCATCGGGGCCTATCACGGCCCGAAATTCGGGGAAAACCATATGGATCCGGAGGAATCCCTCCGCGCCTTTGAAGATCTCAAGGCGAAGGTCCTCATCCCGATGCATTTTGGGACCTACCGGCTCAGCTACGAACCCCTCCATGAACCACCCCAGCGCCTGATGCAGGAAGCCACACGAGCCGGCCGTTTGGCCGATGTGCGTTTCCTCATCGAGGGAATGCCGACCCTATTCTAACCCGCCCCGCTCCGCCCAACCCGTCCGGGCCACCGGCCGGGCAAACGCCACCAACCGGCCCCGATGGGTGACAAAGTTAAAGAAATTCTTCGCATTCCCACAAGGGGCATTGGGATCGAACGCATACACGTCCACTCCCCCGCCCCGCTCCCCGTCCATCCGTTGGGAGGATCCAGCGACCATGGCGTGTCCGTCCTTCTTTCTCCCCAAATAGATCATCACGTGGCTGATCGGCGGATCCCTGGGCACATTGTACGTCCATTCCCAAAAAAGAAGATCCCCGCTTCTCATTTCTGCAAAAAGTTTTTCCGTATCAACCTTACCATCGGACTCCGTCGGCACCTCCCTGACTTTCCCCTTCTTTTTGAAATACAGATACTGGTCCGAAGCAGTCCTCGGAATATCGAAACCAAACACCTTCCAGATGATGTAACGGATCGTGTTCGAGCAGTCCATTGTGATGACATACGGATGCCCCGGGGGTTGCCACGACTGGGCGTAGGCCAAATCCTGTTTCGAAAGCCAACGGCAGGTTTCCACCAACTTCTGATGCTGTTCCGGGGTCTGCGCCGCCGAAAGGATTGTGACCCCCGCAAAAAAGGTCACGGCAAAAAGCAGACCACTCGCTCGCTGGAATTCCACGCCCTTTTTTCGCAAACCACACCCGGAGGGCAAGTGTTGTCCACCCAGCCACCCCCTGGGGTCTTCTAAAAAAACTACCTCCGACTCGATTCCAAAGGCCTGCGTGCTTTTAAGAATCCAAAAGCTGAAAAAATGCCTTGGGATGAGCCAAATCGGTAAACACGGCGTCCGCCCCGCAATCCCTGAGCTGCTTTTCCGTAAAAGCACCGGTAGCGACCGCGATTGCCTTCGCCCCGATCGCTCTCGCACAAGCGATGTCATGTGGCGTGTCACCGATGACAAAAATCCTTTCCGGGGGGAATTCTTCCCCATGATGCTCCTTTGCTCGGCGTTTCGCATGAGGTCCCAACTCATTTCGCACCGCTGAATCGTCTGCAAATGCGCCAAATCCAAAAAAGTGATTCACGCCATAGCGGGTGAGCTTCAACCTCGCACCCTTTTCAATGTTTCCCGTCAAAAGGGCTTGGACCAATTCCGGTCTCTTGTGAGCTTCCTCCAAAATGCCCAGAACCCCCGGGTGCAGGCCTCCATTTCTCCGGGGCAATTCCTCTGCCAAAAGTTCAACATACACATCCAGAAAATGAGCCACTTCAGCCGGGCCGTTCGGTTTTCCATCCCGCGCCAGCAACTGCTCCACAATCCACTTGTCGGTCCGGCCGGCAATTTCCAGCCCCTGTAACCCAAGATCGATCCCGTGTAGTTTTTCCATGGCCCGACCGAGTGCCGTCTCCCCGGCCTTGCCGGTGTGCAAGATCGTTCCGTCAATGTCCCAGAGCAACAGTTTCCGGGGTAACTTCGCGGACGGCTTCACATGCCCATCACGCTGTA
>CANEUY010000076.1 GCA_947442065.1 Verrucomicrobia subdivision 6 bacterium
CCCACATCGACCTCCCTGTTTCCTCCCCCTTCCACGGCCGCATCACCCTTCTACCTTCCTGTACCTCCACCCAGGATCTTCTTCGCACTCAACTCCCTCCTCCCCCCGCCGTCCTTGCCGCCGAAATCCAAACTGCCGGCCACGGTCGCCAGGGCAAATCTTGGATCTCCGAAAAACCCCTCGGCCTCTGGGTTTCCCTTCTCCTCGAAGTGCCGCCCGACCGCTTCCCCGTCCTTTCTCTCCTCGGCTCCCTCGCCGTGGCCGATGCTGTCCATTCCCTCACCGGTGTTTTCCCCTCCCTCAAATGGCCGAATGATCTCCTCCTCCAAAACCGCAAGCTCGCCGGCCTGCTCGTCGAAACCGTCTCCCGCAAAAACCTCCCCCCCCTCGCCCTCCTTGGCCTCGGCCTGAATCTCCATCAGCAAACCGGGGGCTTCCCTCCTGAACTCCAATCCTCCGCCATCTCACTTCTCCAGGCCACCGGGCAGACCGTTCCCCGCGCCCGGATGCTAACGGCCTTCTTAAACAATCTCCTTCTTCGCCTCGATCATCCCCTCCCGGAATCCATGAACGACTGGCGAAAAGCCTGCGCCCAGCTCGGCCAACCCGTCACGGTCCGCGCCGGAACGGAAACAATCCAAGGCGTGGCGGAGAAGCTGGACGACTCCGGCCATCTCCACCTTCGTTTGCCGGACGGAACCCACCGGATCCTTGCCTCCGGCGAAATCGATTTTCCCGCGTGAAGCCACGCCCGACTCTGGCAACATATCCCCAGACATGAACCCCTCCAACCGGATCGACGAACTCTTTGCCCGCCTCAAAAAAGAGAAGCGAAAAGCCCTCGTCGCCTATCTTGTCGCCGGCGATCCCGACCTCGAGACGACCGCCCGACTGGTTCCCGCTCTGGCGGAAGCCGGCGCCGACCTGATCGAACTCGGCATTCCCTTTTCGGATCCGCTGGCCGACGGCATCGTCAACCAACTCGGTTGCCAACGCGCCCTCGAATCCGGCACCACCCTGCCCGGGGTCTTGAAACTCGTCGAACGGCTCCGCCACGAGAAATGCAATGTCCCTCTGGTTTTTTTCACCTACTACAACCCGGTTTTCGCCTATGGCCGGCAAAAGTTTGAATCCGATGCCGTCCAAGCCGGCGCGGATGGACTCCTCCTTCTCGATCTTCCCCCCGAGGAAGCTGCCCAAGACTTGCCTCCGGGAGGCGACCTGCGACGGATCGTCCTCGTCGCCCCCACCACCCCTGAAGCCCGCGTCCGTACCCTTGTCTCCTCTGCGTCCGGTTTCGTCTACTATGTCTCCCGCGAGGGCGTCACCGGCATGCAGCAAAACCTCCCGACCACCCTCGGTGAAAAAGTTTCCTTCCTGAAAAAATCCACCCCTCTCCCCGTCTGCGTCGGCTTTGGGATCTCCAACCCCGAACAGGCCGGCCAGGTTGCCTCCCTCGCCGACGGAGTCGTTGTCGGCAGCGCCATCGTGGATCGGATCGGGAAATTGGGCCGTTCCCCTCAGCTGATTCCCGAAATCACCTCCTTTCTTCGCCCGATCGCCCAGGCTGTCCACTCCGCGTGAGCCGCTATCTCGGAATCGACTTCGGCACAGTCCGCATCGGCCTCGCCCTCTCCGATCCCACCGCCACACTCTGCTCCCCCCTTCCGTTTCTCGAAAATAAATCCATCCAGCAGGTCATTTCCGATCTGGCCGCTCTCGTGAAAACCCATGAAGTCATCGGGCTGGTCATCGGCCTTCCCCGGAACATGGATGGCACCTACGGCCCCTCCGCCCAAAAAGTCAGGGATTTTATCACCCAGATCCAGAGCCAGATCCCCCTGCCCATTCAGACCATAGACGAACGCTTAACCACCGCCCAAGCATCCAAGCAATTAATGGGTATTGGATTGAGCCACAAGGAGTTAAGGAAGAAAGTGGATAGCTCTTCTGCCTGCATCATCCTGCAACAATACCTTGACCAAAAGCTGTCTTTTCCCTAGGCAAGTAGGGTGCAACTCGGAGACACATCTCGTTATCGCAGGTCTTTTCCAGTAATTTTTACCTGTTTTTCAGTAATTCTATGTGGGGCCTCTGCCTTGGCCCAGATGGAGCAAAGCAGTCAGTCGACCTCCAAAATGGACCCTGCTTTGACAACGACCAACGCCCCCGCCCGCCTTTCCCCCATGTCCGACACTGGCGACCTCGCCTCAACCCTCTTTGTCGAAGACCGCATCACGCTGGAATACATGGCCGGCGTGATGTTCTCTCCCTGTGGTCTTGGCCCGGTTGAACCCGTTTTCAACTACCAGCAGAACAATATCCGCCTCGGCTGGATGCTCGTCTCCCCGGACGATAAAGAAAACCCATTCCGGGACACCCCCTTTCGCGGAAATTTCGAAGCTCTCTTTGAAGTCACCGGCTCGTATATCTGGGAAACTTTCGGAACCTACATGACCGGCATCACGGGCATCGTCCGCTACAACTTCGTCCAACCCAACTGGATCGTGGTCCCCTATATCCAAGGGGGTGCGGGTGTGATCTATACCAACGCCCGCAACTGGTCGAATCAGGAAGCCATCGGTGGCAATTGGGAGTTCACCCCTCAGTTCGCCGGAGGCCTTAAATTCCTCATCGATGATAACTTCAGCTTTAATATCGAAGGCGCCTTCCAACACATTTCCAACGCCTGCACCTCCGCCCGGAACGAAGGGGTGAATGCGTACGGTGGCTTTGCCGGTTTCACCTACTACTTCGATAATCTCTGGCTCGAAGACGGCCACCATTGATCCTCGCATGAAGACGGTTCCGCACCGTCTCCTTCTCGCCTACCGCGGAGAAGACTTCTTCGGGTGGCAACGCCAAGACCCCGACCCCACTGTCCAACTTGCGCTCGAAACTGCCTTTCAGAAAATTTTCAACCACCCCGTGGCTGTCGCCGGTTCGGGACGGACCGACCGCCATGTCCACGCCCTCGGTCAGGTTGCCTCCTGCGAAATCCCCCCCCTTCATCCCCCGGCCACCTTGGTCAAAGCACTGAACTTTCATCTGCCCCCCGGAGTCCGCGTCCTCTCCATCCGCCGCGAAAAACCCGGCTTCCACGCCCGCTTCTCGGCCAAGGGCAAAACCTATCTCTATCGGATCGCCAACACCGACCCCCTCCATCCCCTCGAAATCGGACGGGCCTGGCATGTCCCCCGTCCCCTCAATCTTCCTCTGATGCGTCAGGCAGCCAAGGTTCTCACGGGAAAACACGACTTTGCCTCGTTCACCTCCAATCCTGGGTACGAACGCAAGTCCACCACACGCCATATCCGATCCATCCAGATCGTGAAAAAAAAGAGCGGTGTTTTGGAGCTGACCTTTGACGGAAATGGTTTTCTTTACCGGATGGTCCGGAATCTGGTCGGTGCCCTCGCCAAGGTCGGCCAAGGCCGACTCTCCCCCGCCGATCTCAAAAAGATCCTAAAAGCCAGATCCCGCACCGGAGCTCCACCCACGGCACCCGCGGAAGGCCTGTACCTCGCCTCGGTTAAGTACTGATCCATACCCCCCAAGAATCCAAAATACCCGGGATCTAACGTTAGTTTGTTTTATTATTTTCGGAGGATGATTTCTTCTTTGAATCTGACTCTTTTTCTTTGATCTCTTTGAAGATACGATTTTTAATTTCCTCGATCTCAGGAGGTAGAACCATGGGTCCATCTCCACCCTCCCCTCGATCAATGGAAGCCAAAACAGCAGCTACCTTTTCAGACGGCTCAGCACCAGCCCGGACATGACTAAGATAAATCTCGATGGAATTGATCACTCTTGCATTCGGATGCACATGTCCCTTGGCATTTAAAGCAGCTTCCAGCCAAACTTCATTCGCCATCTCTTTGTCTCCTAAGGCAGAATACCCTTCGGCCACACGCCCCAAGGCAAGCGGCTGATAAAATGCTGCCGGAAGCCGACTTGCGAGATGCGTACGGGCAAGAATTTCCCGAGCCTTTTCACGTTGCCCTGCCTGTGCAAGAGCAACGGCCAACTTTGACTTCTCAATCGGCCCATCCTCGATCCGATCCGAAAGAACAGAGGCCGCAGATTCTGCTTCTGCAAAATATGCGACAGATTCCGTCTTTAGTCCCATCTTTTCAGCGGTTTGAGCACAAAGGACCAAAAGGCGTGGACGTTGAACGGGGAAAGTCTGCCGGGCGTTCGATGCAGCAGCCTCTAGAAATGCGCTTTGATCCGACGGGGACGCTAGAAGTGCACGGCCGCACCAGGCCTCGGTAATCGCCGGTGTAGCCAAAGGGACTGATACTTTAAGATCCTCCCTTCCCTGCCGAATCCTTTCGGCAATCACCCCAGTCTCCGCTTCCTGACGATCATACGGAGTAGTGATCGCCTCAAGGGATCTGGTGGCCCCTGCGTCGTCCTTCAGGGCTGATCGAGCAATCGCTTCTTGGATCATGACCATCCGGGACTCACTATAACCTTTGCTTTTGGCCAGCTCCCTTGCCATCGCATCAATATGGCGAGCTTGGGATATATTTCCTTTTCGGCTCATCTGGATCGCCAGCGAATAGAGAGTGTAGGGTCCGTGGGGAGATGGGTCATTACGTACCACGTCCACCGCCCGATTAAGGCACCCTTGGGAAGCCAGCGTCTCCGCGATCTTCTCCGCATAAGAACCCCTGCGATCAATATCCTCGGTAATTTTCGGGAGAAGCTGTATGGATTTTTCCACAGACGGGGAAAGTTTGGCAATGGGATCCTGATAACTTCGGCCGCAGCCCGCAAAAAGAAGGGCAGTCAGGAAAAAAGATACAATATTTTGGATCATATGATAACGAAAAGGGGGGCTGGTTACCCAGCCCCCCTTCTCTAATTGTCTGAATTTAAATCAGAGAGGCAACACGCGGACGAACGTGAGTGCGGTAGACGCACCCAGATCCACAGGGAGAACGCCCCCATTGCCCGTGACAGTCTGCTTGGGTGTGAACGTCTTGTTGTCCGTAGACGTCTCGACGGAGTACTGGACATCCGTCACTGTTGCAAACTTCACCATCAACTTACCTGCAGAGCGATCCAGGGTTACATTAGGAATCGCCACAGTGTTGGCCTCGTTCATGGTGCCCCACTCATTCAAGAGCGACCAACCATTGAGCCAGTTACAATCCTTCATCGCCCCACGGAAGGTGTTATCCGTGAAGAACGTGCCACGATCAACAACCGTAGCGACTGGACCGGCAGTTCCAGAACCGACAGAGCTAGCACCTGTACGAGGGCTAACACCATTGTTCCGGCTGGCCACACCAGTTTTCAAGCGAGGATCGAGATTGAACACATCAATGTTCACCAAGTCGATTCCGCCTTGGAAAATATTGTTGGCGTTGTTGGTCTTAATCTTCGCAACGATGTTTGCATCATTGATTGCCGATCCACCGCTGGTCGTACGCCCGCTGGTGGCCGGAAAGAGCTGAAGATCAGTAGCTACTGAGTCAGAGTTTGCACCGCAACGCATCCATGTGACGTAGTTAAGGATAGCGTCCGGCTCGGAGGCAGCACCAACTGCACCGAGTTCATTGAACTCACCTCCCGTAGTGCGGATTTCCTGGAATCTGGCGATTGCATTGGCGCCAGATGTCGAAAGTGAAGTCCCTTGAATCTGAACAGCACCCACAGGCGCGTTCACAAAGAGGGAGTTAAACACTTTGCCACCTGCGTTATCCTTGAAGTTAGGACCAGCTTTATCCGTTTTGGATGCTGTGCCGTATCCCACACCGATGCCGGTGTAGTTGAACATCGTCCAAACCGAGTAAGGCTTGCTGGTGTTGGGAGATTCGGAACCGTCGAACTCACCAAGATTGTCACCAGTATTGCTACTGTTACGGCCAGTATCGCCTGTCGTACCGTTTAGTCCATATTTGTTATTCTGGACCTGAAGGGCAAACTGGATCTTCCCGCGGTATCCCTGGTC
>CANEUY010000077.1 GCA_947442065.1 Verrucomicrobia subdivision 6 bacterium
CGTTGACGCGGGAGATGGATTCGGAAAAGATGCAGGGTATGGGACACAAGGGTTGGACATCGAAATTGGCGGGTCCGGCGATCGGACCCTACCGGCAGGCCACGGAGGCGGGGGGCTTTGTATATCTTTCCGGTCAACTGGCTTTGGATGAGGCTGGCAATTTGCTGAATGGATCCGTGGCTGAGCAGACCCGGAAGGCCTTGGAGAGAGCCCAAAGCCTGTTGAAGGAAGGTGGATTGAGTCTGGCGGATGTGGTGAAGGCGACCGTGTTTTTGACTGACTTAAAAACTTTTCCTGAAATGAACGGGGTGTATGCAGAATTCTTTCCCCAAGATCCACCCAGTCGTTCCACGATTCAGGTCGCGGCGCTACCCAAAGGTGGGGCTGTGGAGATTGAGTTGCTGGCGCGACGCCCCGGTTCATGACTTCGGATCAGGTTCTTGAGGTTTTTCGCCGGTGCGGTGCCCTTCTTCATGGGCATTTTATTCTTCGATCGGGTCTGCACAGCCGGACCTTTTTCCAGTGTGCCCTCGTTTTGCAGGATCCGGTGGCGACCTCGGAGTTGTGTGGGGCCTTGGTTGAAAAACTGAAGATTGAAAAATGGGTTTTTCATTCCGTGATTTCACCTGCGATGGGGGGGATTCTGGTGGGGCATGAGGTGGCCCGGCATCTGGGTCGCCGACATATCTTCGCGGAGAAGGTTGACGGGCAGTTGAAGATCCGTCGATTCGAGGTCAAACCCGGAGAAAGATTTCTGGTGGCAGAGGATGTCATCACGACGGGGAGCGCTGTCCGGGAGGTGATTGAGCGGGTGAAAGAAGCGGGCGGGGAAGTGGTGGGAGTCGCCTGTTTGGTGAATCGGAGTGAGACCAAGCCCGAACTGGGGGCCCCGATGAGCTCCCTTTTATCCCTTCCGGTGGAGACATTTTCACCCAGCGCGATTCCTGCCGACCTTAAAAATATTCCTGCTGTGAAACCGGGAAGCCGTTAGGAGGTTTCCGGCTTGGCCTTTGGGTGCAACTGCGTTCCAATTGTCGTATGCGACGTTCGATTCAGCAGATCCGTTTTACATGGGACCTTCGAAAGGTCCCGACCGGCTCTGTTGCCCTTCCTGCCAAGCACGAAATCAAGCTGCAACCAAATCCCGATGTGGGGGCCTTGTGGGAGGGGATTCAACGCTCCTTTTTGAACGAAAAGTCATGGATTGTCGGGCTGGAAACCCATCTGGATGAGTTGAGAAAAAAGACTTTTCCCGAAGGAAAACCGGTGGCGGGCATGGAGGTGCTGGTGTTGGCCCACGGGTCCCGGGTGATTGGGGTTAGCGCCCTGCAGCCCAAGGCCGGAGAGGAGCCCCAACTGCTATCGGGAATCATCTTGGATTACGAGTATCAGCGGCGCGGTCTGGGGGTGGCCCTGTTGCAGGCTTCGTTGCTGCACTTGGCGGAAAAAGGTCTCGAGACGGCTTCGGTCATCACACGGGAAGGGATTCCCGCCGCCCGCTACCTTTATCCAAAGTTTGGCGGGCAAGGTTCTGTGATTGATTCCAAGACTCCGACCGGGGTCTGACCATGGCCCCTTCTTTTGACCTGGCCGTAATCGGCGGGGGAAGTGCGGGTTATGCTGCAGCGCGGACGGCACAGGGGCTGGGTCTCAAGGTGGCTGTCATCGAGGGGGGGAAGCAGGTCGGCGGACTTTGTATTTTACGGGGGTGCATGCCGACCAAAACATTTTTGGAGAGTGCGCATCGGAATCATGAGATCGCAAGGGCGGCGGAGTTTGGAATCCGAGTGGGAAAGCCGAAGCCCGATTGGAAGGCGATTCTGAAAAGAAAAGACCGTCTGATCCGGGAGTTTGCCGACTACCGGAAGGAACAGTTGGAGAAGGGGAATTTTACCTTTTATCGGGCACGTGCAAAATTTTGTGGACCCCATCGACTCGTGTTGGAGGCGGTGGGGAAAGACAAGGTTCCTGCGGAAATTGAGGCCAAGACGTTTGTCGTGGCCACAGGATCAAGGACAGCCAAGCGTGAAATCCCCGGATTGGAGAGGGCAGGGTATTGGACAAGTGACGATTGTTTGCGGGTGAGTCAGCCCGTCAAAAGTCTGATCGTGCTGGGGGGGCGGGCCGTGGGGTTGGAGTTTGCCCAATATTATGCCCATCTGGGGGTCAAGGTGAGTGTCATTCAGCGGAGTTCCCAACTGCTGCCCGAATCCGATCCCGAAGTGGGACAGGTTGTGGAGAAAGTCTTTCAGCAGGACGGGACGGATGTTTTCTGCGGGACCGAGATTGTCCAGGTAATGCAGAAAGGGAAAAGGAAAAGGGTGGAGTTTCTGCAAGGAGGAAAGAAAAAAACAGTCGAGGCAGAGCAGATCCTTCAGGCCCTCGGCCGGGAACCGGATCTGGGGGGTTTGGATTGCAAGGAAGCGGGGCTCAAAATCACGAAAGGCAAAATCGTCGTATCAGAAACCCAGCAGAGTGACGTTCCTCATATCTTTGCGGCAGGGGATGTTTGTGGTCCGTACGAGGTGGTGCATTTGGCGATCCAGCAAGGGGAGGTAGCCGCAAAAAACGCGGCTCAGCTTCTCAAGGGTGGGGATCTGCGGGTGAAAATGGATTATCGGATGAAGCTTGAAGTGATCTTTACCTCTCCCGAGGCGGCCGGGGTGGGGTATTCGGAGCGGGAGTGTCGCGAGAAGGGGTGGGATATCGTGACGGCGAGCTATCCTTTTGCCGACCATGGGAAGTCGATTGTGATGGGGGAGCTCAATGGTTTTGTAAAACTGATCGCTTTAAAACAAACAGGTGAAATTGTGGGTGCAGAGGTGGTTGGTCCGCATGCCTCGGATCTGGTTCACGAACCGATGGCGGTGATGCGTTATCGGGGGACAGCCCAAGAGATGGCGGAGATGCCTCACTATCACCCAACCCTCTCCGAGATCTGGACCTATCCCGCTGAGGAGATCGCAGAAAAAATTGGCAGTTATTGACATGGGGAATTGAGTTTAGTTGTTTCAGGAGTTTTACCCTGCTTTTTTATGCAGATGAAAAAACACCTTTGGGTTCTGATGTTGCCGGCTTTGGCTTCCCTCTCATTGGCGGACAGTGCTCCCGAAGCGTCCGCTCAGGACACCAAGAAAATGGTTCAAAACAATTTCGTCGAAACAGCCCAGAAGGGGATCAAGCTCAGCGGTTACGTTGACGCCGGATACAGCTACAACTTCACCGGGTCGGGAAATAACTCGATGGTTTCGACGCGGTACGCGACAGATACGGCTCAGCGAGGTGATTTCAACCTCTATGCAGTCAAGTTGGCGCTGGAAAAGGCGCTAACCTCGGAGAACAAGGCGCAGGCTGGGTTCCGGACCGATGTGATGATTGGGGAAGATGCCTCTTATTTCATTAACCGAACCCCGAATGCTGGTTACAACACCAACAATAGTTCCAACTCCCTTTTCTTGGAGCAGGCCTACGTGGCGATTCGTGCTCCTGTGGGGAACGGATGGGATTTTAAGGTGGGTAAGTTTGTTTCCACCATGGGTTATGAAGTGATGGAGCGGCCTGCCAACATGAATACCACCTACGGGATCCTCTTTAATGTGATGCCTTTGTACTACACGGGTGTTTTGTCGTCCTACAGGTTTGATGATTATCTCGATGGGAAACTAGGGGTGGTGAACGGGTCAAACAGTGACAATAACACCACATTGAATCCGAATGCGGGCGACGGTGTAGCTTTGTTGGCCTCGCTGAACGTCACGGCTCCTGGAGGGAATGCCAACTGGAGTAACAACTTCCAGTACAGCAGCGGATATGACAACAACACGTCCACGGGGTCGACCAATAGCAGTCTGACCTCTTCGAGCCAGCCGGCCCGGGCCAATAACGGAGATATTTCAGCCTACATGCTTCTTTATAATTCCTGGGGAAACTGGTCACCGAAATTTGCCGAGGACAAGCTGTTGCTGGCCTTTAACACCGTGTTTGGGAATCTTAGCGGATCGGCTCAAAGTGGGGCGGCGAACATCAACACCCATTGGTATGGGGCCGGAGCTTACGCCAAGTACCAGTTCAACGACTGGTTTAGTCTGAGCAGTCGTGGCGAGTATCTGGGCAGCAATAATGACGGTGTGATTGGTTATGTCGGAGCCAGCACAACCACGAATACAGCAGAAGCCAACAATCCGGCGCGGCATGTGACGGGAGTCAATCTCTGGGAGTACACCCTCACAGCTGGGTTCAATGTGATCGACAATCTTCTCATCCGTGCGGAGTACCGACTGGATTGGGGCTCGAATCTGTATCAGGTTCAGACTGGGGCAGCTCAACCAGAAGGTCAGAACGGTCCAGCCCATTACGCTGGGGCGGAAGTGGTCTATAGCTTCTAAAGAAGCTTAGTTCTCGAAACCCCGGGGGCTTCGGCTTCCCGGGGTTTTGTTTTTAAAAGTTAGTTTAGGAGGCCAATTCTTCCACCGTTGGGCAGGAACAGATGAGGTTCCGGTCGCCATGAACGGCATCGATCCGCGAGACGGTGGGCCAGTATTTCCAAATCCGATTCCAAGGAGCCGGATAGGCGGCTTGGTTCCGTGAGTAGGGACGATCCCAAGTATCCGAGACGACATCGGTCGCGGGGTGGGGGGCGAGTTTTAGGGGGTTGCGTGCACGGTCCATTTTGCCTGACTCAATTTCGCTAATCTCCTGGCGGATCGAGATGAGTGCGTCGGCAAAACGGTCCAACTCTTCGCGGGATTCGGATTCAGTGGGTTCGATCATTAGGGTCCCGCCCACGGGCCAGGACATGGTCGGGGCATGAAATCCGTAATCCATCAACCGTTTGGCGACGTCTTCTACCTCAATCCCGGCAGAGGCTTTGAAAGGCCGGAAATCGAGGATGAACTCGTGGGCGACCCAGCCTCCCGCACCCCGGTAAAGAATTGGGTAGTGGGCGGACAGGCGTTTGGCGAGGTAGTTGGCATTCAGGATGGCGACTTCGGTGCACCGGGCGAGTCCCTTGCCTCCGACCATGGCAAGGAACATCCAAGGAATGACCAGAATGCTGGCGCTACCGTAGGGAGCGGAGGCAACGGCTCCAACCTGATCTTTTTTTAGGGTCTGGTGGGGATGAGAAGGGAGAAAAGGGGCGAGATGTTCTGCCACAGCGATAGGGCCGACTCCCGGGCCGCCACCGCCATGAGGGATGCAGAACGTTTTATGAAGATTGAGGTGGCAGGCATCGACTCCGAATTCGCCGGGGCGACAGATGCCGACCAGGGCGTTGAGGTTGGCTCCATCCATATAAACTTGGCCGCCCGCTTGGTGAACTTTTTTGCAGATATCCCGGATGGCGGTTTCGTATACGCCATGGGTCGAGGGATAAGTAATCATGGCGGCGGCGACTCGCGACCCGTGTTCCTTGAGTTTCGCGTCGAGGTCGGTGAGATCGACGTTCCCTTGTGAGTCACATGCCACCGGAACGACACGAAATCCAACGAGGACCGCGCTCGCGGGGTTCGTTCCATGTGCGGAGACGGGAATCAGACAGATATCCCGCTGGGTATCTCCTCGGGATTGATGCCAAGCCCGGATCGAGAGAAGGCCGGCATATTCGCCTTGGGAACCGGCATTCGGCTGGAGGGACACATGGGGCAGGCCGGTGATCTCCCCCAGCCATGTTTCCAGGTCGTGGATCATCTTGAGGTAGCC
Source organism: Verrucomicrobia subdivision 6 bacterium (assembly GCA_947442065.1). Lineage (GTDB taxonomy): Bacteria > Verrucomicrobiota > Verrucomicrobiia > Methylacidiphilales > Verrucolacustridaceae > Verrucolacustris. Next base: position 5,701 of record CANEUY010000077.1, read on the forward strand.
GGGGTTTTGTTCGGCAGGTGCGTACGGATGAGGCTCAGCCACGGTCGACCAACCGAGAGGGGTGAGTTCGGAAGCCGCGTTTAGTTTCATCGTGCAGGAGCCGAGGGGAACCATCGACTGGGCGGGAG
>CANEUY010000078.1 GCA_947442065.1 Verrucomicrobia subdivision 6 bacterium
CGTACGGGCGAGCATCGGAACCGCACTTCTTTGGGTGGGTATCTACCGGACCTGGCAGTTCTTGACCGGAAAGGATGACCGTAAACCAAAGAAAGAATCATCCCCTGCAGGACTCAAAGCAAAGTTCCTCGCTTTTTTTCCTTCGCTGAACACAAACTCCGAGCCCCCCATCGGCATTCACTATATTTCGAGCACTTTCCTGATCGGCCTCTTCACCACTGGTCTTCACCCCAAAACATCAATTCTTGCCATCACCGTTGGGCACCAGATCACCCGAGCGAGTGGCAATCTGTCCAAAGTTTCCGCCTTTGCCCTTTTTAGTTTCCTATCCCTCCTACCTGCGATTGTGCCTCTCCTTTTGGCCATCTTCCGTCCCGAGGCAGGTCCAGCCATCAAGCAGAAGTGTTCCGACTTTCTGGAGAAAAATGGACGCTGGATCGCAGCACTAATCTGCTTCGCTTTTGCCTTCGTCCTCTGGAAAGACGCCCTGACCGCCCTGCCTCGCTGATTCTCGCCTCGGACAGCTCTTTCCAGTAGGGTCTACTTTCTGTGAAGAAAGATCGCGCGCTTAACATTTCCATCCGTTCCCGACGTCTCCGTAGGACCTCTGGAATCAGGAGACTTTTCTCTGAAACGGAAGTCTCTCCCGCCCATCTCGTCGCCCCGCTTTTCGTTATAGATGGGCAGGGCAAGCCGGAATCTATCCCCAGCCTTCCCGGTCATTTCCGCTTTCCCATCACCGCCCTCGTTCGGGAAACACACCGACTCGCTCGTCGCGGTGTCGGGGGAATCGCCATTTTCCCATGCATCTCCCAAAGACTTCGCACCCCCAACGGCAAGGAGGCCCTCAATCCAAAAGGTCTTGTTTATCGGGCGATCCGTACCCTGAAGAAGGAACTTCCAGAGTTCCCAATTTTTGCAGATGTTGCTCTCGACCCCTACACCTCACACGGTCATGACGGCCTTCTCGATCAAACCGGCAAGGACGTCGCTAACGATGCTACTGTCCGACTCTTAATGAAACAGGCTACCCTCTTGGCCGATGCAGGTGCCGATTTTGTCGCCCCCTCAGACATGATGGACGGCCGAGTCGGATACATTCGCAAGGCCCTCGACCAGTCAGGTTTTACTGAAACCGGAATCCTTTCCTACGCCGCCAAATTCGCTACCTCACTTTATGGGCCCTTTCGTGATGCGGTGGGAAGCGCTCAATCCGCTGGCACGCATTCCCTGGACAAGCGGGGCTACCAAGCGGATCCTGCCAACCGACGGGCAATTCTGAAGGATGCCCTGCTGGACGAAAAAGAGGGTGCCGATGTCCTGATGGTCAAACCCGCCGGACCTTATCTGGACATTCTCCGGGATCTGCGGGAGAGCACCCTTCTTCCCCTCGCGGCCTATCAGGTCTCGGGTGAATACGCCCAGATTCATGCCGCAGCCCAAAAAGGCTGGGTCGATCTGCGAAAAGCCAGAGCCGAATCCCTGCTCTCCATTCGACGAGCCGGCGCCGATCTGATCTTCACCTATTTCGCAAAAGATTTTTAATTATGCCTGTGGAATCCAAATACCAGCTGATCGAGGTAAAGGTCCAAACCCTTCAGCAGATCTTCAATTCGATGGATCCCTCCCCTTTTCATGAGCGGGACCTGGACCGTGAAGCGGAGGAGTTCATCGTCAGTTGGGCCAAAGAACACTCCTCCCGCAAGCCCTACAAACTGATCGTTCATCTGGGGCAAGCCACTGAACGACCGGATGCCGAGCGGATCCTTTCCGAATCCATCCGCAACTACTTTTCCTATCGGGCGGAATTAAACCGTCGCGAGCTGAAACAACTCCTGCACTACGGCTGGATCAGTCTCGTCATCGCCACCCTCTTTTTGGGGCTTTGCGTCACAGTTGCACAAACAGTCGATCCAGAACTGGGTCGATTCCGCCCCATCCTGCGTGAAGGACTGATCATTCTGGGATGGGTCGCCATGTGGCGCCCCCTCGACGTCTATCTGTACCGTTGGTGGCCTGTCCACCGGTTGGGTGAAATTTTCAAAGGTCTGAGTCGGATGCCGGTCGAGATTCGAACTTGCTAAGTCATAACCTTGGCAGAGTCCGTTATCCTTAACGGACCGTGCTCAAGTTTCTTGGCACATCTTTTCTCGTGTTGCTTGGTTCAATAACTCATGGACTTGGTGCTCCCACGGAGGGTCTGCATGGATCATTCCCCTCCTTCCTGAGATGAATCTCCCGAATGGTTTGTCACGATCTGTATCACAAGACCCAAGAGAAACACCCTTTGCTTTCCTGAAAGATCAAAGCAGTTAATAAATTCTTTCGCACAGTATCACCGCAAGGGCACATGCTTTGTCGAGGTCATGGTTCTCATGCCCGATCACCTGCATGTAATCATGAATGTCCCATCTAAAACCACCCTTTCAGAAGTAATCCGCTCGTGGAAACGTTGGAGTGCCAAAGAGTTGAAGATCGAATGGCAGAGAGGCTTTTTTGAACATCGTCTGCGCTCCTATCCGAGTGCAAATCAGAAGTTCAAATACATCCTAAATAACCCTGTTCGTGCAGGGTTTGTAAAAAGTCCCGATGATTGGCCTTACAAGTTTATGGGAACAGTTGCAGAGCACGGGCGGTTAGGGATAACCGCCCCTACCTATGGCAAATCGCTCGGTAGGGTCCGTTATCCTTAACGGACCGTGCTGAGCGCCGAATCTTTAACACCGATGTCACCGCACGGGCGGTTAGGGATAACCGCCCCTACCAACGATCCATGCCTACGATTACTTCAACCAAATCGCCGCCCCAGCCCCCATCACGGCTGTCAGTGCTAAGACGACTAGAACCGTTTTCCTTAAAGCTCTATCGCCATACACCAACACCACTCCGGCCTTCAGCACAGTATTGGCGACCGTCGCTATCAGAATTCCCTGAATCGCTAAGGCAACCGACTGCCTTTCACCCGCCATCTGGCTTAGCGACAGCGCGATGGCATCCAGATCCATCAATCCGGAAACAGCGCTCACCACGGAAAGTCCGACCCCTCCGAAATAGTGGTCTGCCGCTTTCACAGCAAAAATGATCAACGCATAGAGCACCGCAAACTGCAGGGAATCCCGAAAGCCCAGTGGATTCCGATACAGGGCCTGCTCCCCCTCACCCCGTCCCTTCCCATGCCGCCAAAGTCTCCACCCACAGAACAGGAACCCCGGAAGACTCATCCATAAAGTCCACGGGAGAAGTTCAGGAAAAATCGCGGGATGGACCGCCGTGGCCAGCAAGGTCACCCGCCAGAGCATCACCGTACACGCCAGAACAATGGCCAGTCCGCAGTCGTGCGCGAGCGAGGGTTCCGAACGGCTTTGCCGGCTCATCGCCATCGTGGTCGCCGTGCTCGAGGCAATTCCCCCGAGCACTCCCGTCAAGGCCATCCCCATACTCTGGCCAAAGATCCGGACGGCCACATAACCCCCAAACGAGGCCCCGGATACGAGAACCACCATCATCCAGATCGAATGCGGATTGAGAGCGTCAAATGGCCCCCAGTTTTCATTCGGGACCAGCGGCAAAATCACCCCGGTAATCGCGGCAAACTGCAGCGCCATCCGCACGTCTTCCCGACTGAATTTCCGGGACATCCGATGGACATAGGGCTTTAACGCCAAAAGAATCACCACCGTCATCGTCAGCACCAAGGCCACCTTCTCCTGGCGCCATGCCACCAAACCCCCGATCAGATATGTGAGAAGCCCAACGGCACCCGTCGTGTAGCCGTGCCCATCATGCTTCCTCTGCTTAAAGAAAAGAAAAAGGCTGATCCAAATCCCCATCGCGATAAATCCCGCCAAAAAGAAAAGCGGATGGACAGTTTGCGTGAAATACCCGCAAAGATTCCCCAACAATGCCCAGAAAGTGAAGGTTCTTAAACCTGCCAAAAGATGAGTTTTTGGATGCCAGTTTTCCTCATCCCACTGACGCTCGAGGCCGATTAGTGCCCCCAAGCAAAGGCTGACCAACAGGGATTTAAGAAGTTCTACACCCAGCACGACTCAATGTAACTCCTCCCATCCGCAGGGCCAACTCTATGAAATAAGTGGGGGATTATTTGCTATATCCCATATAGGATATATGTTGAGGTCTCCATGAACCGCCCTTCAGCGAAAAAGAATCCAATCTGCTGTAAGAACATGTTCCTATCCCCCTCCCAAGGGATGATGCCAGAACTTCTTCGCATCTTTTTTCTGAGCCATTTTGGATTAGTTGCGAGGGCTTATTCCCCCAAGAATCGCAGCTATCGGCATGGTGACTTCATCATGCATAACGGGGATTACCCCTTGCCTAAAATCAAGGGGAAGAACTATTGCCTTGGAATTTATAAGTCAGACTGGAACACGACCAAAATCACTTTTTGGAAGCGAGCCGGGGCAACCAGCTTCTTCGACCTGAATGACCCGCTAGAATCCTGGATCGTCTTGTTCAGGGATATGGTCGCTGGAAAATCGCCATTTGGGACAATGAGTCTAAAGAAAAAGATCTAGCACCCCATAACCTGTATCCGGTTTCAGAGGCTGACCCCCTAGACACCTCTACTTCCATTCTCGCCTATTATTCCTCAGGGCATAAAGTCCGGATGTTATGTCTGTGCCCCGAATTTTCCTCTCTCCCAACTGGGGCATTGCAACGGAGCTGGTTCGCAATTACCTGCATTATCTGGCTCTTGCCCCGGTCTTTTTCCTGAACGGCCACAAGCCCCCACCCCAAAAGAAGGATCTCGTTCTCCACAACGGAAAATCCGAGCTGGACCACGAGCTCGACACGGAAGTCATCCTCATCGTCTATCAGGAAGGCTGGCACGTACTCGAAATGGTTTTCTGGAAAAACCGCGGAGCCTGCGGCTGGGTGGATCTAAAGGATGACCCAAAGGATTTTGAATCGGTCTTAAAGAAGGCCCTCAACGGCCATACCCCCGTCGCGACACGCAGCACCGAACCCTACGTGCCGAAACTGAATGGCTTTCTCGACCGGAAAACCGGCCGCCATCTGACCCGCCGGGAGCTCGATATTGCGACTCGCCTCACCCGCGGCTCATCCGACAAGGAAATCGGCAAACAACTCAAGATCTCCTGGGGTACGGTTCACAACCACCGCAAATCGATCTACCGCAAACTCGGGGTCCACTCCGTCCCGCAGATGATTCACAAGCTGCAGAGCCTCGACAAGAAAGCCTGATTCTTAAAATCTCCAGTTCAGCCCGACCTCAAGGGCGTGATTGAAGGAAGATTCCCCAGCTCCGCTTTCCGCAATATTGGGGATGGGCGTGCAGAGAAGTTTGTAATCCAGCTCCAGATCCATGTCCGGCATGATTTCAAAGGAAACCCCGGCACCCAACTCACAAACATAATTCCACGTATAACTGTAATAACTCGACCTTCCCACCTGTCGGGCAATCTCATTTCCGACCGTTAAAATATCACAAACTCCACCGAACCCACCTACCGCATGACCCCGGATAGGACCTTCTGTAGGCCACGTCCCCCTTACCGTGCCCATCAAGGGAACCTGATAAAACCCTCCCGCTCCGTGTAGGATCAGGTTGTTGTACTGGACGGAATCAAGGGAGTTATAAAGAAAAGAG
>CANEUY010000079.1 GCA_947442065.1 Verrucomicrobia subdivision 6 bacterium
ACCGGTCAAACCCGGTCCGCATAAAATTCAGGGGACGGGCGCCGGTTTTGTGCCTGACAATCTCCATCTGGACGTCATCGACGAAGTCATCACCGTCAGCAACGACGACGCTTTCGCCATGGCTCGCCGGATCTGCAAGGAAGAAGGCATGCTGGTGGGCATCTCGACGGGGGCCAATGTCCATGTCGCCTTGGAAGTGGCCAAGCGACCGGAAAACAAGGGGAAGCTCATCGTCACAGTCGGTTGCAGCACCGGGGAACGGTATCTGACCACCGCACTGGCCGAAGAGGCTCGCCGGCTCGTCGGCGGATAAACAAGATCATGGCGAAAGCCAAAAAGAAATCGCCGATCCGTTCTGTTTCCCGGGCTCCTCTTTCGTTGCCTCCGGAAGTTCTGGAAGAGGCAGCCCAAGGCTGGCTTCAGTCCCACGGAGTGGTCTCTCCGCAAACCTCCTCCCCCGTTCTCAACGAGTCCTTCCAAGACCTCACCGAAGGCCTGGCAAAAGCTTTACAGGAAATTCGCAGGCAGATGGATGAGCTCGGAGAGAGAATTTCCAGGCTGGAAAAAACAAATCGTTAGAGAGACATCAGGAGGCGGACGAAGTTTTCCCACCGCTTCTCCTCCCCTTCAACCAAATTGTCCCGGTCCTGTTGCGGAAGCTCCTCCTCGCGTTCGATGGCTTTCATCCGGTTTTCATGATCCTTGAGGGCTGCGCGGTATTTTCTCTCCTGTTCGGGCGAAAGATCGGCCATTGCGTAGCTATCCTTGAACTTAATCACCACGGGACGGTTTTGATCCCGATTGTCCCATTCCCAAAACTGTCCCATCGGACGGGCCATCAGGTGTTCGGCCGGTTGCCTCATCAATAAATCGTACGCCTCGCTGGTGGTGCCTGACGCGGCGGTGATCGGGAGGCTGCAGACCCAAGTCGTCATGGTGAAGGGAAGAGCAGCCAAATCGATCGGCCGCACCACCCAAAAATCCATAAAAGCATACATCGTGATCGGGGGGGCAAAATAATCACTCGGGCTGATCGCCCCTGCAGGGGATCGGGCAAGAACCAGACAGAGGGCGACTGCCAAGAGAACACGACTACGCATGATCTGGAAATACCCTGCCTGCGAAATGGGTCAATCGACGGGAGTCACCTTCGGTGAATCGCTTGGGGACAATCCGGAAGGCCGGAGGAGGGCAAGACACTCGACATGCGCTGTCCGGGGAAAAAGATCGACCGGCTGAAACCATTCCGGCCTCCAATGGGAGGCTAGCCCTTGGAGATCCCGGGCCAGTGCGGGAGGGTCGCAGGATAAATAAAGAAGCCCTTGAAAGGGCAGTGGCCGGTCCAACAACCGCCTCGCATCCGGACTCAATCCTCCCCGGGGAGGATTGATCAGACAAAAGGCCGGGCCGGCTCCCAGTTTTTTCATCGCCTCGTCGAATGCGTCTTCCAGCCTTGCTTCAAAAAGTTCGGCTTGGGGCGCTTCTCTTCGAAAAACCGGGACTGCCGCCGCGCTCGATTCGATGGCGACGACTCGAACTCCCCGGGATGCCAGGGGCCCGGTAAAAAATCCTGTGCCCGCATATCCCTCAAGGACGGCACGAATGCCCTCAGGCACTGCCGCCGTGACCAACTTCTGCAGCGCTTCCCCCAAAGGGCGGTTGGACTGATAAAAGGCCTCCCCCCGAACCTCATCCGCTCGTATGGAGTAATGAGGCCGGGGACGGGGCTTGGAGCGCAAGGTTTGTAATTTTTCATTCACATCATCCGCGGCAAGCAGACACCGGGGAACATCCACCAGGGTTTTCCCATCGACTCCCAAAAAGCCCACCCTTCCGTCCCGGTTGTGTACGGTGATTCGGTTCCGGTACGCATACTCCGGCCCGGTCAAAGCCGGGCGGAGAACGGGGTGCTCGATTTTTCCAATTCGCCGGAGGGCGGACTCGATCTGGGCGACTTTGGCCCGCACTTCTGCCGGATAGGCCAGGTGTTGGGTGACGCAGCCTCCGCAATTTTGAAAGAGGGGGCAGGGCGCCCTCAACCGATCGGGTGAAGGCACCAAGACTTCGAGCAGTCGGGCCCGGGCGAAGGTTTTACGCTGCTCCGTCAGAACCGCGCGGATTTTTTCCCCAGGTGCGGTGAAGGGAACAAAAATGACCTGCCCGTCGTGCCGGGCCACTCCATCGCCTCCATAGGCGATCTCGGTGATGGTCAGTTCGATGGGTTCGGCCATCGAACCAGTCGGGCGTTTCAGTACCAGTTGTCTTTCAAATCGGCGGGGGGATACGCCTGCACCTGGCCCGTATCGTGCGCCGGCATTTTCATGGATTTCGTCGGAATGAAGAAAGTCCCGACTTCCAAGGTTCCCACGGCAACATCCATGACCATCCGCGAAATCCCCTGCGTGATCCCATAGGTGTCTCCATAGGTGCCGCCCCCTTGTTGCGTCGCGACATAAGGCGAATCAAACAACTCAGAAACAGACAGGGTGATGTTGGCAACACCCCGGCCGAGTTTTTCCATCATGGTCGGTTTGGGAGGAAGTCTCAGATCCGCCCATGACAGAGCCGGCACGCTCAAGAGGACGAAAGCAAGGCGGAGAGAGGTTTTCATAGTTCCCTTAATGCCTTCTCCCGCCCGTCCTGCAAGGGGGAAGATCTTTTATGGGGAATAATTTGTGAATGCCGAAGAACGACCCGGAAGACTGCGAAAGCGCTCGATCAATCCCTCCGCCACCCTGTCGGCGTATTCTTGGAAGATATTCTGCCTTTCCTTGCCCCCGATCAGGCGGGTTCCTTCGTATTCCCCGGCCTGAATCCAGCCATAGGTCATCCGATCATTCATATACGGGCCTTCCACAAAAACGACGGGTCCGGAGAAAAGTCGATTTGCGATCAGGTTCCGATGCCAAACATATGGGCTGACCCCGGAGGGCGAGGCATAGCCGGAACCGCTGTAATCTTCAGCCCGAAACCCCCACTTTTCCTTGAACTCCTTGGCCACCGCCGCCGCAAGATCGACCTCCTCCCCGGAACTGTTCTCCAAGAGCTTGCGGAGAAGATGAAATTTTTGGTCGTCGTAGACGAGCTCCGACGCGGTGTACGAGCCGTGGGTAAAAACAACCAGACGGCTGACGGAGGTCAGGCTGGCCCGGCCTGCCCGGCCCCAAGGAGCCGCGTTATAATGGAGGCAAAGTGTGAAGTCCGGATGAAGTTCTTCATTCACCCGGCGGGCGCGGGCCTGAATCTCCGCCGACCGGTAAAAAAGCAACTCGGCATTCCAGCGGATCAGATTGTTCATTGAATACCCGGCCTGCCGTCGGCTAACGGGATCCTGGAGAAAATATTGGATGGCCTCGGGATAAAGATCTGCAGGGCGGAGGTTCGTCGTCGGGGCAAAGCCGTCGTGGGTCCACACGACCTTGGCTCCCGCGTTGGTCAGCCTCTCCGCCAGCCGCCGGCATGTCTTCAGGTTAAGCTCTCCCTCGACCACCGGGCGATCGCGACCGATCCGGAAGGTGCGCTCTTCGACGTCCGCCCAGTCCCCGCCGATATGCCCCGGATCGAGACAGATCACCCGCCCCAAAAGCGGTCGTTGAGGATCCGGAAGGAAAAAAGCCCCCGTCGGAGAAACCGGTTTGGCATCGGGTCGGGCCCAGCGAAGCCGGAAAAGAGGCTCCGTCTTGGCGACATCGCGAAAAAGTTCCACCCCGCCCTCGTCCATTTGCAGATACTTCCGTAAAGCCCCCGTCGGGTCGTAAATCCGTTTCAGTTTTTCCTCAAATTGGGCCTGTGTGATGGTGCCTTGGTAATTCTCCAGCAATCTCCATTCGGGCGCCTCGGAGATTGGCGAAAAAAGAAAGGCCTTCTCTTCCTCGGCAAAAGCCGAAGCACATCCCACCCCCCAAAGGGCCAAGGCCAGCAGATCTCTCCACCTCATTCCTTTGGAAGGATGAGGCCGAATTGCCCTCAAGCAAGACGAGAGGGGGGCTTGAGGAGGATTCGTTCCCTCCATACCCTATCCGGATGGAACCCTCCCCATCCACGCCCGCCCGATTCCCTTGGGATCGGTGGATTGCCGTGGGCATGGTGGCCCTCTCGGCCCTCATTGCATCAGCTTGGATCATGCGGGAGCGCCAATGGGCCACCGATCTTGCCGAGTCCCGCGAAGATCTCCGCCAAGCGATGCACCGCCTGAAAACCCTCTCCTCCTCGACCGACCAGATCCGCGCCGCTTACCTGCAGCGAAAAGCCGAATTGGATAGCACCCGCAAGAAACTGGAACAGGCCAGCGCCCGACCACCCGAAGAAAAAACCAAAGCCCCGGCAACACCGGAGGAAAAGGCCAAAGCCGGCAAGGCCATCCTGGCGTATGCAGAAAAATTGTCGCAGGCGAAACTTCCCTCCTGGGTTGCGATCGAAAAAACCGAAACCTCGATCCGGCTTCTGCCGGGAGTCGGCCTGCCCGCCGGCAACGAGGGGTTCGCCGCTTTTGCGGGCCTTGCTCGACCCCTTGCCTCTCTGGATCCGGATTGGACTTTGGAACTCACCGCCCGGGCCGAGCCCGGAACCGACGCATGGGAAACCGCCCAGGATCGCGGAAGTCTCCTCATGAGCTCCGCACAAAAATCCCTCAAGGGAGAACCTGTCCGCCTCCGCCTCCGCATCGATGTGGCAAAAGGGCCCCGCATGGAATGGCGCCTTCTTCCTCCGGATAATCCCGCCAAGCCCTTGCCCGAAGCGAAAGCCGCAAAGAAGTGAGCATGGTCTTTGTCGACGGGCACTACTACGCCTACCGCAGCTTTTACGCCATCGCCTCCCTGACAAACTCCAAAGGAGAACCCACCAATGCGGCTTACGGATTTGCCTCGGCCCTTTTGCGGATGGTGGAGGATTTGCACCCGACCCGGGGAGCCGTGATTTTCGACGGGGGCATTCCCGCAGAACGCCTCGCCACCCATCCCGAATATAAGGCAAACCGCAAAGAGACTCCCGAAGCCCTGGAAAAACAGTTCCCACTCCTACGGGAAGTCGCATCCGCCTTGGGTTGGCCCGTGATCTCCGTGGAAGAAGAGGAAGCAGACGATGTCATTGCCAGCTATGTGAAGGCGGCCCATGCGCAGGACTGCGTGGTGGCCACCAACGACAAGGATCTAATGGTTCTTGTGGATCAAGGATGCCGAATCTACCAACCGCAATCGCAGGGGTTTGTTCTGCTCGGCCCTCCGGAAGTGGAAACCAAATGGGGCGTGCCGGCAGGAAAAGTCCCCGAACTTCTCGCCCTGACGGGAGATGCTTCCGACAATTTTCCCGGAGTGCCGGGCGTGGGCCCCAAAACCGCCGCCAAGTGGATCCGGCAATACGGCACTGCGGAAAATGTGCTGGCCGCCGCAACCACCCTTGAGCCGGAACGACTCCGTCCCATTCTGCAGGAATCGACGGAAATCGTCCGGCGAAACCGAAAGATGGTGGAGCT
>CANEUY010000080.1 GCA_947442065.1 Verrucomicrobia subdivision 6 bacterium
CCTGTAAAGGCCTTTTTTCATAACCTTGAATGAGAAGCAGGGTTCTTGACACTGGCACTCCTTCCCTTCCAACCTTTCGTTCTCATGATTCACCATCTCAAGCTGATCCATTTGAAGGAAGGTCTTCCGGCCCATCGGGTGGAGGAGATGATGGTGGAAAGCCGCATCCGGATCCTAAAAATTCAGGATGTCCTGAGTCTGGCCTGCGGAAAGAGAATCCCCGGAAGCGGCACGGATTCCGAACACGACCTTTTCCTGGCATTGGAATTTGAAAACGGGCTGAAACGTACGGCGGCTTTCGATCATCCTCTCTACCACCAGTTCGAGACGCAGGTACTGAAGCCCAACGCGCAGAAGATCGAGGTTTTGGAATTCGAGATGGATCCGGGCAAAGACGTCCGGTTCTCTTAACGGGCCTTAACTGCCGGGGGAGAGCCCCAAAAGAGCCAAGGCGGGGTTCTCGACAAACTTTTTAATCTGAATCAGGAACGTGACGGCTTCCTTGCCGTCGATCAGTCGGTGATCGTAGGAGAGTGCGAGATTCATCATCGGGCGAATCTCCACCTGATCGCCTACAGCGACCGGGCGTTGTTGAATGGCGTGTAGCCCGAGGATGGCGGACTGCGGTGGATTGAGGATTGGAGTGGAAAGCACGGAACCATAGACCCCGCCGTTTGAAACGGTGAAGACGCCTCCCTCAAGATCGGGAAGGGAGAGTTTTCCTTCGCGGGCGCGGGTGGCGACGGCAGCGAGGGATTTTTCGAGGCCGGCCAGATCCATCTGATCGCAGTCGCGCAGGACGGGAACCACGAGGCCCCGATCGGTGCCGACGGCCACGCCGATGTCGTAGTAGTGCTGAGAAACAATTTCATCCCCTTCGATCCGGGCGTTGACGGCGGGTACGGCTCGGAGAGCGTGGACGGCGGCCTGCAGAAAGAAACTCATGAAGCCCAACTTGACCCCGTGCTGGGCTTGAAAGGTGGATTGGACTTCGGTGCGGAGGGCGATCAGGTTGGAGAGGTCGGCCTCGTTAAAGGTGGTGAGAATGGCGGCGGTGTGTTGGGCGCTGACCAAACGGTCGGCAATTTTACGGCGCAAGGGAGACATTTTCTTTCGCGATTCCCGGTCGGATCGGGCGGAGCTTTGAGCCAGTACTGCGGTATCCGCCTCGGTCCGAACGAGGGTTGGAGTGGGAGAACTTTCCCGGACTGGCGCCTTGGCTGCGGGGGTCTCCTTCTTGGGGGTCTCGGCTGGGGCGGTTTTTCGGGCTGGGGCTTTGCCGGGGTGGAGGTTGCCAACCGTCTGGCCGACCTTCACCTCGGTCCCCTCCGGAACAAGGATTTCGAGAGTCCCATCCGCCTCGGCAAAAACTTCCGAGGTGACTTTGTCTGTTTCGATTTCGAAAAGGGGATCGCCGGAGGCAACCGAATCGCCATTTTTCCGCTTCCAACTTCCAAGAACTCCGGAAGTGATGGATTCTCCGACGGACGGAACACGGATGGGGAGGGTGGCGGTGGCAGTGCTCATTTTTTCTTTTTCCTTTTCAGGGGGTTACTGGCTTTTCTTTGGATGGACAGGGGGGCGGAGATTTTTTTTGTTACGGGTTTTGGCACTACGGGGCTGCCAAAAGCCTCCTGCACGAGCTGATTTTGCTCAAGCAGATGGATGGCGAGAGAGCCGGTGGCAGGGGAAGACGAGGCGTCGCGTCCGGCATATCGGATCTTACGTCCGAGGAAGTTTTGCAGGCGGAGGGCGAGATGGGACCAGGCCCCCATGTTCTCGGATTCCTCCTGGCACCAGACGATCTCCGCATCCGAAGAATGCGCGGAGAGAATCGTCGAAAGTTTCTTTTCGTGAAGAGGATAAATCTGCTCGAGACGAACGATTGCGGTGTCGGTGATCTTGTTTTTCTCCCGATAATCCCGGAGGTCGTAGAAAACCTTGCCGGAACAGAGGATGATTCGACGGGCTCCGCGGTTGATTTCCGGATCGGGAAGAATTTCCTCGAAACCGCCGCGGGTCAGGTCCGTCACCGGGCTGGTGGCGCGGGCGTCGCGGAGCAGGCCCTTGGGAGTCATGACAACCAGAGGCTTGATGATTTTGCGCAGGGCCTGGCGACGGAGCAGATGAAAGTAATTCGCCGGAGTCGTGGGATAGGCGACGACCATGTTGTCTTCTGCGCAGAGTTGGAGGAATCGTTCGAGCCGGGCGCTGGAGTGTTCGGGACCCTGTCCGTGATATCCGTGGGGAAGCAGAAGGGTGAGGCGCGAGGTGGTGCCCCATTTGGATTCGGAGGAAGAGATGTATTGATCGATTTGGATTTGTGCGCCGTTTGCGAAATCCCCGAACTGGGCTTCCCAAAGGACGAGCATCTCCGGGCAGTCGAGGGAGTAGCCGTAATCGAATCCGAGGACGGCGGCTTCCGAGAGAGGGCTGTTGTAGACGCAGAAAGAGCCCTGGTTTTTAGATAGATTTTTCAGCGGGATATAGCGGGCACGGGTCCGGAGATCGTAAATGGCGGAATGGCGCTGGCTGAAGGTGCCCCGGCGACTGTCCTGACCGGAAAGACGAATGGGCACCTTTTCGTTGAGAAGGGAGGCGAAGGCAAGGTGTTCGGCGCAGGCCCAGTCGAGAGGGGTTTGGCCGGCGGCCATGGCCTTTCGGGAATCCAGCATTTTTCGGATCTTGGTGTTGATTTGGAAATCGTCCGGAATCGTCGAGATCGAGACACCCAGTTCCGCGAGTTTTTTGGCAGGAACCGCAGTGGGCACGTCCCGGAGAAGGTCCGGGCAACGGAGCGGCGGGTGAATCGAGGGATGGAATTTTGCGACGGCCTCCCGGGATTCCTTGAGGGCTTCTTCCGAGACGGTGTCGATTTTGGAGCGGATCTTTTGAATTTCCTCCTCGGTAATGGCTCCGGAATCCAGCAGTTGCCGGGCGAGGAGGCGGCTGATCAACGGGTGGGCGTCGATTTCAGAGTAAAGGGTGGGTTGGGTGAAGTTGGGTTCGTCTCCCTCGTTGTGGCCGTGGCGGCGATAGCAGACGATATCGAGGATGATGTCCTCGTGAAACTTTTGCCGGAATTCCAACGCGATCTGGATGATGTAAGCGGCGGCGAGGGGGTCGTCCCCGTTGACGTGGAAAATCGGCAGTCCCAGGGATTTTCCGAGGGCGGTGCAGTAGCGGGTCGAACGGGAGTCCGGTGCGAGGGTGGTGAAGGCAATCTGGTTGTTGACCACGATGTGGATCGTTCCGCCGGTGCGATACCCCTCGAGGCGAGAAAGATTCAGGGTTTCCGCGACGACTCCTTGTCCGATGAAGGCCCCATCGCCGTGGATGAGAACAGGGACGACTTTCTCCCGTTTGACGGTGTCTTCCCGCAGGCGTTGGCGGGCCCGGGCGCGGCCTTCCACCACCGGGTTGACCGCTTCGAGATGGCTCGGGTTGGGGGCAAGGGAGACGCGGACTTTTTTTCCGGTGGAGGTGGTGATGTCGTTTTCGTAGCCGAGATGATATTTGACATCGCCATCCCCCAGCACGGTTTCCGGCACGTAGTTTTCATGGAACTCGGTGAAAAGTTTTCGGCGGGATTTGCCCAGGGTGTTGACGAGGACATTGAGACGACCGCGGTGGGCCATGCCGATGGCCACCTCTTCGACGCCGGCGTTCGGACAGGCTTCCAAGAGGGTGTCGAGCACGGCGATAAGGGTTTCCCCTCCTTCGAGGGAAAAGCGCTTTTGGCCGACGTAGCGGGTGTGGAGAAAACGTTCGAGGGATTCGGCCGCAATGACTTTTTCGAGGATGCGACGTTGTTGCTCCGGAGAGAAGGAGGGTTGGTTGCGCGAGCGCTCCATGCGGTCGCGGAGCCAGCGGCGGATGGTGAAGTTCATGATGTGCATGAACTCGACTCCGATGTGGTCGCAGTAGGTTTGTTTTAGGAAAGAGAGAATGTCGCGGAGGGTGCGCGGACCGCCTCCACCGAGGGTTCCGGAATCAAAAACCGAATCGAGATCGGAATCGGTGAATCGGAACGTCGATAGCGCGAGATCGGAATTTTCCTCAGGCGTGAGACCCAGAGGGTCAAGATGGGCGAGGGTGTGGCCGAGGGCGCGGTAGGCAAAGAGGAGATTGTAGATGCGAGCTTGAGGGAGGACGTTGCCGAATTCGGGAGACTGGGAGGAGGGATTGGATCCGGAGCGGGCGGGGGGTCGGAGTTGGCAACCCAGTTCGAATCCCTCAAAGAAAGCGCGCCAAGTCGGATCAACGGAGGAGGGGTTGGTTTTCCAAGATTCGTACAGTTCCTCAAGGAAAGCGGCGTTCCCAGGGTGGCCGAGTCGGCCCAAGGCCGGTGAAGGTGCCGATGAGGTGCGGTTAGGATTGAGGCGCTCGAGTGTATCCAAGGCGGGGTCCTTCTCTGGGGAGGAATTGAGATCGCGCACCATAACGAGGGATATATTTGCAGAAGCGGAAGGGTCAGGCGAGTCTGGATTCATTTTTTATAATCAATAACAAAACTCTGTCTATGAACGACTTAAGAAAAAATATTCACTGATTTATAGTTGTATAAAAGATGTCTCTTTGCCCTCTTTTCGGGGTGGGTGCAGAATCGAAAGCATGGTCAAACGAGGCAGCGGGCAGAAAAATGTTTTGGGGGGTGATCTCAAACCCTGTTCGATGGATCCGATGACCGGTTTCACCCGGTCCGGGAGTTGCGAAGGGCATGGGGAGGATTTCGGGTGCCATGCGGTTTGCGCCCAGATGACGGAGGGATTTTTGCGGTTCAGTCGGGCGATGGGGAATGATCTCTCCACGCCACGGCCGGAATATCAATTTCCCGGGTTGAAGGAGGGAGATCGCTGGTGCCTTTGTGCGGGACGATGGGAGGAGGCGAGGCGGGCGGGACAAGCTCCCTTGGTGGTTTTGGAATCAACGCACGAATCTGCGCTGGAACACACCACCTTGGCGGATCTGAGAAAACATGCATTGGATGTCGCGGGCTAGTCGGTGCTCTTGTTTGAGAAGCAAAATAGGGCAGAATTTGCAGTTCGATGGCGTATGCATCTTCCAATGAATGGGTGGAACGGTTGGAGCGGGAGGGAGAACTTCTCCGGATCCGCGAACCGGCCTGTGTGGATCTAGAGATCGCGGCAGCGGCGGACCTGGAATCGAAGTCAGACCAAGGGGGAAAGGCGCTCTATTTTGAAAAGCCGGTGGATGCTGCGGGCAAACCGTATAGTATTCCTGTTTTGATCAACGGATATGGGTCGGCGCGTCGGATGGCCATGGCTCTCGGGCGGGAGAGTGTCGAGGAAATCGGAACGGAGGTTGGAGATTTGGTAA
>CANEUY010000081.1 GCA_947442065.1 Verrucomicrobia subdivision 6 bacterium
TGGTTCCAGTCGAGCCTGCTTCTTTCTGTGGCTCTTACGGGGAAGGCTCCGTTTCAGGCGGTGTTAACCAATGGATTTGTGGTGGATGTGGACGGGAAAAAGATGTCGAAATCGCGGGGAAAGCCGCCGGCGCTGATGGAGTTGGTGGAGAAGTATGGGGCGGATGTGGTCCGCCTTTGGGTGGCGAGTGAGGATGCCCGGGAGGATGTCCCGTTTTCGACGGAAATCTTCGGCCGGGTAGGGGATAGTTATCGGTTGATACGGAATTCGCTAAGGATCCTATTGGGGAATTTGTCGGGATTTGATCCAAAAAAAGATGCGGTGAAGGAGCGGGAGGAGTTGGACTGGTATAT
This sequence comes from Verrucomicrobia subdivision 6 bacterium, assembly GCA_947442065.1. GTDB lineage: Bacteria > Verrucomicrobiota > Verrucomicrobiia > Methylacidiphilales > Verrucolacustridaceae > Verrucolacustris. The sequence goes on from CANEUY010000081.1 coordinate 354, forward strand.
TTTGGCCAAGCTGGCCGAACTCGGAAAAACGGTGAAGGAGGCGTACGAAAGTTACAACTTCCCGGCGGTGTACCATGCGTTGAACCGGTTTTGCTCGGTCGAACTGAGTGCGTTTTACGTCGATGCGTGCAAGGACCGGATTTACTGCGATGCGCAAGGAAATCCCAGAAGGCGTTCGGCCCAGACGACCATGTTTGAGGTTCTGGATGGGTTGGTGAAGCTGGTGGCGCCGGTGTTGGCCTTCACGGCGGAGGAGGCGTGGCAGATCATGCCAGGAGCGAAGGGCACATCGGTTCATTTGGAGAAATTTCCGGAGGTAGTTTTGCCAACCGGTTGGAGTGCTCAAGATGCCTCGAAGTGGGAGAAGATCCTTGCCGTAAGGGGGAAGGTGAACGAGGCCTTGGAAGAGCAGAGAAAGCTGAAGAAGATCGGGAAAAGCCTGGAGGCCAGAGTGCAAATTAAGGGAGGAGGGTTGACTGTGGAGGATGCCCGATTACTGGAGGAGGTTTGTCTGGTCAGCGGAGCCGAGGTGGCGGAAGGAACGGTGGGGATCGAAGTGGTGGTTTTTCCCGCAGAGGGAGAAAAGTGTGACCGGTGTTGGAAGCACTCGGAATCGGTGGGTAAAAAGGAGGAACATCCGACCTTGTGTGGGCGTTGTACCGAGGTGGTTTCGGCAGGGAGTCCAAGTTGAGGGAAGGGAAGGTCGGAGGGGGGTGGTTTTACCCGTTGGGGTTGGGTTTGGTGGTGGTGGATCAGATCACGAAATTCTTGGTGGAGGGAAGGATGAGGCTGGGCTTGGAAGTTCCGATTCTTCCGGGGCTTTTTTCCCTAACGCGGGTTCATAACACGGGAGTGGCGTTTGGTATGGCGCAGGGAAATAACCTGCTGACCGGAGTTCTTGCGTTGGGGATTCTGATTTTTGCGGGTTGGATGGCCCGAGAATGGGATTGGCGGAAATTCTGGGTGCAGGGGGTAGCGGGGTTGGTTGCGGGAGGGGCGGTGGGAAACCTGATCGACCGGCTGCGGGTGGGCTACGTGATCGATTTTCTGGATTTCCATTACGGGCGTTGGTCGTGGCCCGCCTTCAATGTGGCGGATGCGGCAATCAGCGTTGGCGTGGGATGGTTGGTGCTGAGCTGGATCGTGGGCAAATCACCGGAATTGAAGAAGGGCTAACGGAATTAATCAGAGGGAAAGAATTGGGGACAACCGCCCCTACCAAGTTAAAACTGAATCAAGAATTTTGATCAACTGCTTTTGATTCGAGGATTTCCTGTAGGAGAGTTGCGGTGGAGGTTATGGAGTTTGCGGACGTGGTTCATGGCGAGGGCGCCAAAAACGCCGAAAGCGGACATGATGACAAACCAGAAGGTGTAACCATATTGGGCCTTGGTGACTTCCAGAACCCGACCGGTGAGGGCCAGGGAGATGGCGGCGCCGTAGTACTGGAAGGAGTCGATCACACCCGCCGCAAAGCCTGCCATTTTCTTTCCCCCGATATCCATAGGGGCGGCAGAGCCGACGATGGAGTGGGTGGAGTTGGCGGTAAAGGAGATGAGGACAAGGATGGTGCAACCGAGGAGGATTCCCCCTGCAGTCGGACCCACGTGGCCTTGAAGAAGGATCACCGCTGCCACGGCGATCACCACCGCTTCGATGACGTAGAGTGACATGGCCACCGGGGAGCGATGACCTTTGAAAAACCGGTCGGAAATCCATCCGGACAGAAAAGACCCGGCCACGGCGACCAGAGGCATCAGTTCGAGAGTGCGGCGGGCTGCATTCGGGATGCTGGTTTTCATGTCAAAACCGAGTTGGTCCTGAAAATAGAGGATGGCGATCTGATCCGAACTGGAGCGAACGGCTCCGGTGCAGGCGTAGGCGATGGCATAGAACCAGACGAGCGGATGGGTGAAGATGGTCCGGAAAGATTCCATGAGAGAAACGGTGACCCCTTCGGAGTTGTCGATTTCATCCTGAATGGCGCCAGGGAAGCCCGCTTCATCCGGTGTGGGCTTAGCGGCAAAGTACATAAAGATTGCGGCAATGGCGGTGAAAAGGGGAGGAATGCGAAAGAGCCAGCGCCACTCTCCGGAGGGAACCGTGAAAGCGAAGAAGGTAAAGCCGGCGAGGATGAGGGGGGCAAGGAAGCTGATGGCGACCTGCCCCAGCTGGATCATGAGGCCGAAAATTCCTGAGAAGGTTCCGCGTTCCTGTCGGGCAAACCAGGCGGCATTGATTTTGACCATTCCCGGACAACCGAAGGATTGGAGGTAGCCGTTGAGGAGCCAGATAAGGGAAAAAGTGGTGAAGGTTCCGGCGAGGGAGGCGAAGCCGAAGATCAGATTGATGCCGATGGTGCCGACGGCTCCGATCAGCAGGGAGGCCCGGCCACCGATCCGATCGGTGAGCAGGCCGTTGATCAGCTGGCCCGTGCCGTAGGCGAGAGACCAGATGGCGAGCATGTCGGTGATTTGGGATGTGGTGAAGTGGAACTCGGCAATCATCCCTGGTATGGCAAAGCGGAAGTTGTAGCGGCACATGTAGTAGGAGGCGTAGAGCAGGCCGATGGAGACCCAGTTCCATGCGCGGCGTTGGCGGAAGCCCGGGGGGTGATAGGGGCGGGCGAGGAGTGCTTCCAAAGTCATCCAAGACATCCTACCGATGGGAGAAGCCTTGGGGGAACCTGAAAGAGGGTGGAGAGGGTGGGCAAGTTGGGTGTATTCTTTGGGGAATGAATGTTGGAAAATACCGGCACCTGATTTGGGATTGGAATGGAACCCTGTTGGATGACGCCTGGTTGTGCCGGGAAATCATGAATGGACAACTGAGCCAGAGGGGGCTGCCACTTTTAAGTGCGGAAAGGTATGAGGCGGTATTTGATTTTCCTGTGGAGGGGTACTATCGGAAGGTGGGTTTCGACTGGAGGAACGAGACCTTTGAGCAGGCGGGGACGGAATTCATTGTGGAATATGAAAAAAGAAAAAAAGAGTGCCGGTTGCAACCCGGGGCCGGGGAGTTGCTGAACCAGATCAAGAAAGCGGGTAGATCCCAGGCGGTCCTTTCCGCTTATTCTCACAAAACACTGGAGGATTTTCTCGGGCATTTCGGGGTGCGGGAACACTTCCGGAGCGTCGCCGGAAGCCGGGATCATTATGCCGAGGGGAAGGTCGCGCATGGATTAAAGATGCTGGAGGAGTTGCATGTATCCCCGGAAGAGACTCTGTTGATTGGGGATACAACGCATGATGCGGAGGTGGCTGAGGCGATGGGAGTGGGCTGTGTCTTGATTCCGTGTGGGCATAATAGTCGGGAACGTCTTTCAAGATGCGGGGTCGAGGTGGTGGCGGGATTAGGGGATTTGCGGTTCGGATAGAAAAAAAATGTCACCCTGGGAGAGAGGGCTTGGTAAGGTTGGTCGATGAAGGTGGCAATGATTGATTATGGCCGGGGGAACCTGCGGAGCGTGGAGAGGGCTCTGGAGAAGGCGGGTGCAGTGGTGGCGAGGGTGGAGGATCCGGCGGGGCTGAACCAAGTTGAGACCGTAGTCCTGCCCGGAGTTGGGGCATTCGGGGATGCAGTGGATGGATTAAAACAGCGCAAATTGTGGGATCCTTTGCAGGAGTGGGTGAAGGCGGACCGGCCTTTTTTGGGAATTTGCCTCGGTTTCCAACTGCTTTGGGAAGAGGGGGAAGAGGCCAAGGGGGTGAAAGGGTTGGGGGTGCTCCCCGGGCGGGTCGCGAAATTTACCGGGAAAGATTTGAAGATCCCTTTGATCGGTTGGAGTGAAGTAAGGCCCAAGGATAGTGCAGAATCGATTTTTGAGGGCGGGGACCGGTATTTTTACCACGTCCATTCCTATCGGCCGGATTCCGCTCCGGCGGACTGGTTGGTTTGCGAGACAGAGTACGGGGGTTGGTTCCCGAGTGGCGTTCGCAAGGGGAGAGTGGCTGGATTTCAGTTTCATCCTGAAAAAAGTCAGGAGACAGGCATTTCATTGCTCCAAAAGACGTTAGGGCTGATTGAAGCGAGCTGACTTGCGTCGGCTTACAGGCCTTCTAGGTTAGTATCATGATAAATAAAATGACTCGTCTTGCTGTGTTGGGGTTGGTGCTTGGTTTCGCCTCGGCGGCTATGGCCGGTGAAGGCTGTGGTAGCTGTCACGATGATGACGGCTACTCAAAGGGCAAAAAGAAGAGTTCTGAAACCAACAGCGTCGCCCCCTCCGACAAGAAATAACGTTTCGAAAAACAAAAACCCAGCCCCGATCTAATCGAGGCTGGGTTTTTTGTTGTCGGGTGAGGACTAGTTTTTCGGGCGACCGAGTTTCGCCTTCATCGTGACGGGAGTTTTGGGGTTGTCCCGGGCATCTCTCGGTTTGGCGACAATCTTGTCAGCCACTTCCATGCCTTCGATGACTTCACCGAAAGCGGAGTACTGTCCGTCGAGAAAGGCTGTCTCGGTAACGCAGATAAAGAACTGGCTACCACTGGAATTCCTCTGCGGGTTGACCTCGTCGCCTGTGCGTGCGGCGGAGACGGTGCCCCGCTTGTGCTTATTTTTGATTTCCGCAGGAACGGTGTAACCAGGGCCGCCGGTGCCATGGGAGGCGCGGTCATCGGCATTTTTGCTCTTGGGATCGCCGCCTTGGATCATAAAGCCGGGGATGACCCGGTGGAAGGTGGTGCCGTCGAAGAAACCCTCTTTCACCAGTTTTTTGAAGTTCTCGGCATGTTTTGGGCAGTTCACCGAGTCCAGTTTGATGACGATGACGCCGTCATCCGTGGTCAAGGTGATGATATCTTCTTCAATGAGGGTAGGTTTCATGTCGTTGGATTCCTTTGGGGTGGGGGTGTTGGTTTCCGCCGCATGTGCGGCAAAAGTGCAGAACAAACTGGTTAGAAAGATGGACAGGATATTTTTAGGCATGACGAAGAATGGTCCAAA
>CANEUY010000082.1 GCA_947442065.1 Verrucomicrobia subdivision 6 bacterium
CAGCCCAAGAGCATCATTATTCTTGGGGCGGGAGCGATCGGAGTGGAGTTTGCGTATTTCCTGAATTCGTTTGGAACGAAGGTGACTCTCGTCGAGATGAAACCGAGGGTTCTGCCGATCGAGGATGAAGAGATTTCCGACATGTTGGGCAAGAACTTGGCCAAGCAGGGAATCGAGATTCTGACCGAAACTTCCATGGAAAGCGTCACCGCTACTGCCTCTGGGGTAAAAGTGAAGTTGTCAGGGAAGAATGCCAAGACGATCGAAGCGGAAGCGTTGCTCTGTGCGGTCGGGGTACAGGCCAATCTAGACGGGGCGCTGGATGCAGGGGTAAAGCTGGATCTGGACCGGGGCTATGTGAAGGTGGATGGAAGATATAAGAGTTCGATGGCGGGAGTGTTTGCGGCCGGGGATATCATCGGACCGCCTTGGCTAGCCCACGTCGCCTCGTATGAGGCGATCGAGGCGGTGAACGGAATTTTTGATGCGAAGTATCAACCCAAGAAGGTCGGGGTTTTCCCAGGATGCACCTACTGCCAACCGCAGGTCGCGAGCATTGGGCTCACTGAGGCGGCGGCAAAGGAGAAGAAGCTGAAGTTCAAGGTCGGCCGCTTCCCGTATCGGGCGAGTGGTCGGGCGGTGGCTAGTGGCGATTCCGAAGGGATGGTGAAGATTCTCATCGGGGAACCACACGGGGAGATTCTTGGGGCGCATATCATCGGAGCTGAGGCGACTGAACTGATCGGTGAGGTGGGGCTGGGAATGACCTTGGAAGCCACGGCGGACGAGATTGCCGGCACGATTCACGCTCATCCAACTTTGACCGAGATGATTAAGGAAGCGACCGAAGCGGCGGTCGGACACGCAATCCATATCTAAAACGGCCCGCCGGATGTCGGGCCTTCCCCGTGATGAATCGCAAAGTTCCGGTTGCGCTGACCATTGCCGGATCGGACAACTCCGGCGGGGCGGGAATTCAGGCGGATCTTAAAACTTTTACGCGCTTGGGGGTGTATGGAACCTCGGCTTTGACCTGTGTCGTGGCGGAGCATCCGGGAAGAGTTTCAAGAATTGCGGCGGTTGAGCCCGGGATGGTGGCGGAGCAGATCAAGTTGGTCTTTGAAGCATTTCCGGTCGGAGCGGTGAAAACGGGGATGCTTTTTTCGTCTGGAATCATCCGGCAGGTGGCGAAGCAGTTGGGAAAGAGAAGGGGACTTAAGCTGGTGGTGGATCCTGTGATGGTGGCGACGAGCGGGGCGGCATTGCTCAAGCCGGACGCGGAGCGATCGATGGCCAAGTTTCTTTTTCCCAAAGCGGCCTTGGTGACCCCAAATCTAGATGAAGCGGCCCGATTGGTGGGAAGGATGTTGAAAAATCCGGAGCAGGCCAAAGAGGCGGCCCGGGAGTTGGCGAAAAAATGGAAGGTTCCGTTTTTAGTGAAGGGGGGGCATTTGATGTTGGCGAAGGCGGAGGATTATCTGGCTTGGCCGAACGGAACGTTAAAAACCTTCTCAGCGAGACGCTGTGAAGGAGTGGCGACGCATGGGACGGGTTGCACCTATTCGGCAGCGATCTGTGCGGGACTCGCGATGGGGCTTTCTTTGGACAAGGCGGTGGGGAAGGGAAAGAAGTTCATCACTCGTGCGATTCAGCAACATCTTCGGTTGGGTCGGTATACGCCTCTAAATCATCTGAAAGCATGAAGACGAATTGGCCGATGCGTCGGCCTTTGTTTCCGGTGGCGGTGGCAGGATTGGTGGGAACCGTGATGGGTTTGGGGTGGGGACAAAATCCATGGATTTGGCTGGGGGTGGCAGGAATCGGATCGGTTTTTTCTTGGTGGGGCCCGAAAAAATGGAGAACACCTGCAGTCTGGCTTTTTGTCCTTGGGGTGTTTGCTCTTTATGCGGGGGCTCGGGCCTATGCTCCACATCGCGAATCGTTGAGGGCACGGGCGGGGTCGGAGGGCGGGTCGGTACGGATTGAGGGTTGGATTGCAGAGTTGCCGACGGAAAGAATTTGGGAAAACGGGGGAAAAGCGATGGAGACCGAACTGGAGGCGACTTCTCTTTTTGGGGAAGCAGGTTGGGAAAGAACGAGCGGGAGGGTTATGATGCGGGTGGATCCGTCTCCGGAAAAAATGCCTAAGGTGGGTGAAGTCGTTCGGGTGGCCGGATATCTGGCTTTGCCGGAGAGGCCAAGGAATCCGGGGGAGTTTGACCGGGTCCGGCACCTGCAATCGAGAGGGTTGGATTATGTTCTCAAGGTCCGATCGGAAGATTTGGAAAGTAGCGGAAAGGAGAAGGGGGTTTGGTTGGAAAAAATGGCGGCTGGATTGCGGTCGCATATGCTGGAGGCAACGTCACTGGGGTTGCAGGAGGATCCTGAGGCTTCGGGGTTGATTGCGGCGATGCTCTTCGGCTACCGGGACGGAGTAGGGGAAGATTTGAGGGAATCGTTTCGTGCAACCGGGACGCTCCACCTGTTTGCGGTCAGCGGCCAAAATCTGGCGGTGGTGGCGGGGATGTTATTATGGATACTGGCCCTGACGGGAGCGGTGAAGTGGAGATGGGCGTGGATGACTTTACCGGCAATATTTCTTTTTTGTTTGGCGACGGGAATGGAGGCGAGTGCGGCACGGGCCTTTGTCATGACGGGGGTGCTTTATCTGGGATGGATCTTGGGTAGGCCGATGAATCCGGCCAACTGGTTGGGGTCGGCTTTACTGGCGTTGCTGATCTGGGATCCGCGTCAGGTAGGCGATACGGGGTTTCAGCTTTCGTTTCTCGTCGTGGCAGGGTTGATGGTTTTGGCGGGTCCCTTTCAAGCAAAGTTGATCGGCTGGGGACGTCCAGAACCATGGATTCCTGCTCGGTTGGTCGCGCCTTGGAGGAAAATCGGGCACAGGCTGTGGACGACCGTAGCGACGGTAGTGGCGGCATCAATCGCGGCGTGGGTGGGATCGTTGATACCCGGGATTTTTCTGTTTCATCAGATCACCCCGGTAGCTTTGGCGGCGAATGTGGTGGCGGCTCCGATTGCGGGAGGGGTAACGGTTTTGGCAGCGGTTTCATCTGTGATGGCGCCTTTCTTTTCCGTGGGGGCGATCGGGATCAATCTTTTGAATGCCCGGTTGGTCCATTTGTTGGCGGGGGTGTTGGGGTGGATGGCGACATGGCCTGGAGGACATTTTGCCGTGGCGGATCCGAAAGTGTGGTTCGAACAGGAACCTGCGGTGAAGATTGTAGCTGTGGAGGGGGCTGCGCCAACATTGGTGGGGGGAAAAGAAGAGAGGTGGCTGTTGGATCCGGGATCAAAGATGGCTTGGGCAAACTCGGTCCGACCCTTTCTAAACTATCATGGAGTAAATCGGTTGGATGGAGTGGTATTGACGGCTGGTTTGGCAAAGCGATCTGGATGTGCCGAGGAGTTGTTGGATTCAATTCCCATCAGGTGGTGGGGGGAGTCGGGCTTGGGAGGGAGATCAGGGGTTTTGAAGCGGTGGAGATTGAAGATGGTGGAGAAAAAAGAGGGGAAGAGATTTTTCAGAACGGGGGATCAGGTCGACTTGGGGAAGGATTGGAAAGTGGAGGTGCTTTGGCCGCCGGAAGGGATTGCATCAGGAAGGGCGGAAGAGGACGGACTGGTGATGATGATGGAGTGTGGAGAGTCACGATTGCTTTGGGCGGGGTCAATTCCGGGCGAGGTGGAAAGAAAGTTGGCACAAAGGCATGGGGAGAAATTGAGAGCAGGTATTTTGATCCAAGGGCCGTCGCAAGGAATGAATCTTACACCGGAATGGTTGCAGGCTGTTCGGCCGAACTATCTGATCCGCTCATGGAAGGCTTTGGAGGATGATCCTTCTCTCTCGGTTGACTTCGATCAAATTTCAAAAGAAATCGGGATAACCCTAGTGAAGTTAAAAGAGAGCGGAACGGTCCAGTTGATGCCCGAAACTCAAAATGGAGGGTGGGCAGTCCGGAAGTGGCGGGCGGAGTAGTTGGAGGTCAGGGTTGGAGGGGGCAACCGGCAGTGGGGGCTTGGGGAATTCCGGAAAGGCAGGGTAGGTCAGGAGTAAGAGGGGGGAGTTGGAGTCGGGAAAAGAGATCGTTCAGACCGGCGAGGGATGTTCCGGGCCAGATGGCGGAAACGAGGCCATCCGGTTGGACAAGAATGAAGCATCCGGATTTGGTGATTCCCAAACGGTGGCCGAGTTGGGAATCGGGATCCCGTAGGGCCGGAAGGTCTGTTCCGGTTTTTGTCATGAACTCATAAATCTGGTCCGGTGTTCCCGCAAAAAGAAAAAACCAGGAGGCTTTTGTTTTGGCCTTCCTCATCGCGACGGCGAAGTATTTTGCAAACTCGAGGCTGCAGTCGCAGTCGTGTGAAAAGAAAACAAGTACCACTGGTTTTCCTTTGGGGAGTGAGGACCAAGGGGCGATCTGGCCATCCATTCGATACAGGACGCTCTGGGCGATGTTTTGGCCTGTCGATCGGTTAAGGGTTTGCAGGTCGGAAGGAGGGGAGGGATGACGGCGTGAGATCTTTTCGTTGGGTACGGTGGGGACTTTCGAATCGGGTCGGGTGAGGTCGTAGATCAGGGTAGCCAGAGCGACAAGAAAGAGGGCGATGGGCCAGGGAGATTTCACGTGAATCAATGGGCGGGCATTGCAATCCAGGGAGGAACAACACTTCCCGGTTTCCAGCCATTGCGGCGACGAACTTCGTCCTGCGTGAGGCGTGGATCTTTCAGGTAGATGTAGTAGTCGTCCTGGCGTTCGAACAGGTCGCCTTTGGCTTCCCGCGTTTCGCTGACGACCATGGTGCTGGTGATCCGAATATGGAAATAGCCACGGATCAGTTCATCATACTTCGACGGAAGAAGTTTAAATTGAAAGGGGATGAGGGTTTTAGCTGGAACAACCTCCCGGATCTTTGCGTCGGACCCTTCGGGAGTCTCCTGAGGAACGGAATCCCAACGCCCGTTCGCCTGATAAAAAATACGGATGGAAGGGCCAAGGATAAAGAAACGGCGGGATGAGTCATAGTTCTGGAGGAACAGATTCGCCCGGACATTGCCGTCGCCCATGGCGTCGAAGGAGTCCACATCGGCCCGGAGCTGGCGAAAGGCGATTTCCTCGGTGATGCGTTTTTTCTCCTGTTTTGCCCAAAGTTGAC
>CANEUY010000083.1 GCA_947442065.1 Verrucomicrobia subdivision 6 bacterium
ACTCACCGTAATGCTGCCAATCGTTACAGTAAACACCGCCCGTGCAGCATTTTTCAAAGCAGATGACAGACTGATTGTGAAAGGATTATTCGGATCGCCGATCACGATGGTTCCCTCGGGTGCGCGACCAGTCAAAGTCGGATCCGGAATTTTAGCCACGGCAGAAATAATCTGCCCGACGATCGAAGCCACCGCGCTAACCGGAGCCACGGGAGCAGGAGCGGGCGGCGGCGGCAAAGGAGCGGCTTTTGCCAGCGGAGCCGCTGCCGGAGCAGGAGCGGGGCCCCCTGCGGCTGTGCTGATGTCCAGATTATCGGGAGCAGGTCCACCGGCCATTTTGGGATCTGCTTTGGGCTCAGGCTTCATTCCACCATCTTCTTTTTTGGCGGCCACCTCTTCCTTCTTTGCAACCACATCTTCTTTTTTGGGAGGTGCATCGGCCTTCGGCTCTTCTTTCTTGGCGGGCGCCTCGGCCACGGGTTTGGGAGCACCGACCAAGACATCCCCGTCGGCTTTCACGGCCACAATTTCAACCCCCAACGACTCCATTTTTCCTTCGGCCATCTTGGCCTGCTGAACTTCCACCGTGGCTTGGATTTTTTGCGCTGACGGCAGGGGCTTGTCGAAGGCCTGAATCAGGGGGGTCGATGCAACCACCTTCTGCACATCCACATCAAAAACCTGAATCGAAGGCGCAGCCGGCGGTTTTCCTCCACCTGCACTTCCCTCCCCTGGTCCCTTATCAGCCGCCGGCGCTGGGGCCGCCGCCTTGGGCTTTCCTTTATCCCCCCCTGTGTCCCCTCCGGATTCTTTTGTTCCTCCAGATTCTTTTGTCTCCGCGCCGGGCTTATCCCCACCCGCTTTCTTTTCCCCTGGTCCCCCACCACTATCCTCTTTTTTCCCGCCGTCTGTTCCTCCCCCAACCGAAGCGGCTTGTCCGGGTTTTACAATGGTGGTTTTTCCACCTGCCGTGACCTTCATCCCTCCCGACCCCTCCAAAAGGACGAACATCTTGTTTCCGTTTCCATCCACACTCGCCATGAAGGTGGTGCCAGTGACGGACGCCGTCACTCCACCGCAATCCACTGTCGCCCCCCCGGCCCCGGGTGGCGTATTGATAAGAACTGTTCCTTTCTCGAGTTTGACCAAACGCTCCTTGGATTGGAACGAGAAGGAGGTGTTGGCCCCGACGCGAGTGATGGAGGTATCGGCAAAAGTAAGCTCGGCCATCGAAGCGGCCGCAGTGCTCAATTTGGATTTTTCAAAAATTTTCTCGCTGGCACGGGCCGGGACCGCCCCTTTTCCTTCTCCTGTATCGTGTTCGACAATGTTTTTCAGCGCCGTGATTTCCGCTTCCTTCAATTCCACAGCCGAAAGCGGAGCTGTCCCGAACAACCCACACACCAAAAAGATAGGAAGATTTTTTTTATCCAAATACATACGACTTAACCTTTGACCGGACAACAGCTCATAAGGTTCAAATTAAAGCAGGAAAAATGACTGTCGAACGGCACAACCTTATTATGTGCATAACTTGTTGAAAGTCAAGGTTTTTAGGCTTTTTACATCCCTTCAAAATGCTTCTTTTTCAACATCTTACAAATTCATACCTTGGGTGGTGAATAAAGAGCCTCTAGTCACTATATGTTGTGGTCAAGTATGCGATGCATTTGCCCAATTCCAGCATCTCGTTCCGAATGAAGTTCCTTGGGCTTTGAAGAGGCGGTTCTTTTGCCCACCGAACTGCAAGTCCCATCACGAAGCCTGGTAAAAAGTGACCTCGTTACCCGGTTTTGGGCCTTACGCCACCCGGGCCACCTGCCACCAAAATGCAGCTGAAACGGCCGAGAGAACGGATAGCTCAGGCACCGCCCAAGCGCATCCCAGACATAGCCCCGTAAAGCCGGCACCGACAAGGGCTGCCACCAACCCCAGCGGACTACGCATGACTCGTGACCGGTCTCCAGACCAGCTCCAGTTCCAACCGACGCCGCAAAGACGCCAATGCGTCCAACCCCCGGCTGAAGGTTCCGCCTGTGATTTCCCCGCAATGGGCACAACACGCCCCGGTGGCTTCCCAGTCCGCCCGGTTGGTGTCTTCCCCGCAGGATCGGCAATGCATCAATGTTTCCATTTGTGACCTCCTTTTTTTCTTGTGCCATGCTGCCTGTTGGGGTAGGACATAAGGCGTCCTATGAAGAAGAAAGTTTTGCCCTCCTCGGGGGGCCATAGCCGACCTCCTCTGGAACGGATGCACCGCCTGCACGACCTTCTTTCCAGCGAACAGCCCGTCAACTGCCAGCAATTGGGGAAAGATTTTGAAGTTTCCTACAAGACCATCCAGCGCGACCTGGATTTCATGCGGGACCGCCTCAGCCTTCCCATCGAGTACGACGCCGCCCGCTACACCTTTCGCTACACCGAAAAAGTCAAAGCTTTCCCACTTCTGCAGGTCAGCGAGGGGGAAATTCTTGCTCTTTTCGTCGCTCAGAAAGTCCTCGCTCAATACCGGGGAACCCCTTTCGAAAAAACCCTGGGGAGTGCCTTCCAAAAACTAACCGGCGCCCTCAAGGAGACGGTGAGCTTCGACCTGGGGGAATGGGGATCCGACTATTCCTTCCGGGTCACGGGTGCGTCTGCGGCCGACCTGGAAGTTTTCCGCCTTCTCGCCCGCGCGATTGTTCAGCGCCAGGAAATTTCTTTTTCTTATCAACCCCTGAGGGCATCTGCCCCTGAGACACGTCATGTCCACCCCTACCACCTCGCAAACATCGACAACGCCTGGTACCTCCTCGCCCATGACCCCCAACGGGGACAGATCCGCACTTTCGCTCTTCCCCGGATCCGGAACCCGAAAGCCACCGGTAAAACCTTTGACCGCCCCCGCGGCTTTTCCGCCGAAAAGGAACTCAAGGGCGGGTTTGGGGTTTTTGCCGGCACGGGAAAATACCCTATCCGCATCCGTTTCGATTCCTTTGCCGCCCGATTGGTCCGCGAGCGTGACTGGCATCCCACCCAAAAGATTCGGGAAATCAAAGGAGGCGAAATTGAACTGGAGATGACTTTGGGCGCTTTGGAGGAAATCGAGCGCTGGATCCTCAGTTGGGGGGACCACGCCAAGGTTCTTGGTCCCAAGATCCTGATCGACTCTCTCTCCAAAAAGATCCGCTCGATGGCCACCCTGTACCGACGATCTTAAGGCAGCCCCACATTTTATTGTTTTCGCCGTAAATAGTTGCCTATTTGCTGTTTATAAACCTTTCCCCCGCTAGTAAGTGAATTTGGTGGAAAAGAGTCTTTTTCAGCTCATTCCGGAGCGATGCGGTGCGTCCAAATTTTTGGCCGTCACTTGCGGCTTGTTTTTGATCAGCCACGGCTCTTTAAGGGGTCAGGCTTTGCCAGGTGCTGTTTCGCAACAGGCGGTCACGGATGCTCAGGCCCAGCAGGAGCGGGAAAGACAAAAAAAACAGGCCCTGCAAAAAAAGCCGGAGGACCAAGCACCTGTCGAAGCCACCGCCGTGTCGGAAGATCTCGGGTCCCTTCAACTGGTGAAGGAAATTCCCGATCTGCCCTTTGCCCGTCTGCATATGGATCAGAGCTACAGTTGGCTCTCGAACGCCAACTACGCGAAGAACTCCCAGAACGTGGTGGCGGCGTGGCAGGCAATCTCCTCCATCGAAGGGGCTTGGGCTCCCACCTTTCAGACCATGCCCGGATACGATAAGTTCTCTCCGGAAATCGGGGTGCGGGCCTCTTTTTTCAACTACTTCAGCCAGGAGGAACCCTCGCTGACCAACAACAGCGCCGGAACCTACGACATTGGCCTCGCGCAGGACTTCCTCCTCGCCAACATCTTTTTCCGCGGGACCCAGCAGGTTTCGGACGAGCTCAGCGTCGGCCTTTCCGTCGATGTGAATGGTTACTTTTTCCTCAACACCCCCTCGGAAAGAACCAGCGTGGCCGGGGAAGCCGACACCAATTTCCTCAATGAAATCACCGCTGCCTACTCCGCCAGCTATTTTCACCCCTTCACCGATAATCAGGCCGTCTCCCTGAATTGGCGGGCATCCTATGTCTTTTCCAATCCCTCCTATTACACCCGGACGGACAACAGCCTGACCGGCACTTACCTGATCAACTTCACCGACCAGATCAGCCTCAGCCCATTCGCCTCTTACCGTCTGGCCTACTATACGGACGCCTCGAGTGCCCCCGCGACGGCCGATTACAACAACCAGGGCACATTCACCGGAACGGCCAACGGCTTCTATCGGCGACTGGACCAGCAATACACCCTCGGGTTAGGACTGAACTTTGCCCTCACCCCGCAATTGGGGACTGGCCTCAACTTCAACTACTCGAAAAGTGACAGCACCAGCCAGATCGCCGAAACCGGGGATTTCGTCAACCTGACGGCCGGTGCGAACTGGTCGATGACCTACAAGTTCTCGGAAAAGGAGTTTGTGGTGGAACAGAATTCCGAATGCCTGGGCCCCTATGTCCGGACCGATCTCGGCTTTGGCTTCGTCAACAATCTGGAAAGTTCACAAACGCTCACGGGCAACGTCCTTCCGGGTTTGCACGGAACCCTGAGCAACCCGTCGATTTCCATCAACCCCGGAGTCCGGTTCGATGTCGTTCCCGGCTTTAACTTCACCGACTGGTTCGGGGCGGAGCTCTCCGGGGGCATTCTCTACAACGGCCTCGACCATTTGAATGGCAACGGAACCGTCAATCTTTCCGGAGGAACAGAAACAGTGGGACCCGGGGGGCTCTCCCTCACCGGCACTTACCTCCAAGTTCCCGTGCTGGTTTCTTCCGTTTTTCGCTGGCCAGGCCAAGGGCGTTGGAAACCCTACCTCTCGACCGGTTTTGGATTCGCCTACACGCAGCTGCAAATCACCCAGGTCGACAACACCCAGACTTCGGATGAGTTCGAGGAGCAATACTCTCCGGCTTTTTCCGTGGGGTCGGGATTTATGTGGCAGGTTTCCGACAACGTTGACTTCGACGTCCTCTACAAACTTCTCGGCGTGATCAATCCCGAGTACGCGGGACTCCAGCCCGGAGTGGCGCTCTCCAACTCCGTACAATTCGGCATCAATGTCCGCTTCTG
>CANEUY010000084.1 GCA_947442065.1 Verrucomicrobia subdivision 6 bacterium
CATCTCACATGGACCGAGGGAAGGGTTTCGACAGAAGCACGGGCCTCACATTTTGGGCACGAAGGTGCGGTGATCTGGCTGACGGGTCTTTCCGGTTCGGGAAAGTCAACGATCGCTGTCGCCTTGGAGAGTCTTTTGTTTCGCCGGGGAATCGGTTCGATGATTCTGGATGGGGACAATCTGAGGCACGGGCTGTGTGCGGATTTGGGATTCAGCCTAGAAGATCGTGCGGAAAACATCCGTCGGGCCGGGGAAGTGGCCAAACTGATGGCGGAATCCGGTTTGGTGGTGATCAGCTCCCTCATTTCTCCCTTGTGCAAGGAACGCGATGCGGTGAGAAGTTCGTGCCATGCATCCGGCTTGAACTTTTCAGAGGTATATATCGATGCCCCGATTGCGGCTTGCGAAAAAAGGGATCCTCGGGGGCTGTATCAAAAGGCAAGGAAGGGGGAGATTAAGGGATTCACAGGGATAGATTCTCCTTATGAACCCCCGCAAAAAGCCGATCTTGTCTTGCACACGGCAACGGAAAAAGTAGAGGAATCTGTTGGGAGACTTTTGGAACATGTCCTCGGACTGGTTCAGCTGAAAGAAGTCGACCGGACAAGCGCCGGTGGACCGGGCGGGCAGATTTAGTTTTTCTTTCGGGCTGTAAAAATCCAGCCCCCGTTCCGCCATTCTGCAGTGCCCGAACTGGCGCGAGTGATTCTGTCGCGGAGGGCAGGGGCCAGCGGGGAATCGGGAATAGGATCGACCAGAATTGCCGGGGCGCCCAGAGAGTCACACTCGCGAAGAGTCCGGTAAAGATTTTGAGCCGCCACTTCCGGTTTTCCTTCTTGGGCCAGAATACGGACATGGGTTAGTGGCGTGGAGTTCTTTGAGGTGAAAAGAATGTATTGGTAGGGGGGATCAAAATATTCGATAGGGCGATTGCTAATATAGAGAGGTGTCCGCGGAGCATAGTGTGAAGCGAGGGAGCCAGGGGAAATGGCAGGGGTTTTTTCGTTGAGGGAACAGTTTAGAGTCACAACGTTACAGCCAATGGCTTGGGAGATCTCGGTTGCCGAGATTGCACCCGGACGAAGTATTGTGGGGGTAGTACTGGCTAGGGAGATGACGGTGGATTCGATTCCGGTTGAGCATTCGCCGCCGTCCAGGATGAGAGGGATTTTTCCTTCAAGCTCCTCCAACACAGCCTGAGCGTCCGTAGGGCTGATGCGGCCAAACCGATTCGCGCTAGGGCCCGCCAAGGGCTCTTGGAGTGCGGTCAGCAACTCGCGGGTGGCGGGATGGGCCGGATAACGAACGGCGACAGTATCCAGCCCCGCCGTCACTTCACGGGGGGTGGCTGAACCTCGGGGCAAAATCATTGTCAGGGGTCCGGGCCAAAATGTTGACGCTAGAATATGGGCTAACTCCGATACAGGAGTACCGACCACTCGTGATTCGACAGCCCACTTAAGATCGGGGGAGGGCAAATGAAGAATGAGGGGGTCGGTGCTCGGTCTCCCCTTGGCTTCAAAGATCTTTCGGATCGATTCAGATCGAAGACCAAGACCGCCAAGCCCGTACACAGTCTCCGTGGGGAAAGCGACCAGATCCCCTTGTTGCAGGATTTTACAAGCCTCACGAATGGAATCCTTGGAAACGGGAAGAATCCGGGTCTTCATGGACTAAGGGTAGGAGAAAAAGATGCGCTAGGGAAGCTGAGGACCTTTTTCTCGACTTGTCCCCATCGGAGATTGCACGCTGTTAAGGTGAGTCTTTCACCCAAAGATTGGCAGGCCGTTGTGAGAGAAGCTGCGGCTCGGGCTGTGGGCGAGGATGTTGGTCCATCCGATGTGACAAGCCGAACAGTGATTCCTGAAGAGGCTTCCGCGGCGGCTGTCTTAGTGGCGAAGGAGGCGTGTGTCTTGGCGGGTTTGGAGGTGGCCGAAGCGGTGTTTCGGGAGGTGGATGGTTCTTTAAGGTGGTCGGCCAAGGCAAAAGATGGGGATCGAATCATGAAGGGAGGGGTTGTCGCCGAGGTGGATGGGTCTGCCCGCAGTATTCTTACGGCCGAACGATGCGCGTTGAATTTCCTGCAACAACTTTCCGGTGTGGCCACAAAAACGGCCGCCTTTGTGGATGCCATCAAGGGAACGTCAGCCCGGATTTTGGATACGCGCAAGACTACCCCCGGTTTGAGGGCTTTGGAGAGATATGCCGTCCGCTGTGGGGGAGGGGTGAATCACCGGACCGGTCTTTACGATGGGATTCTGATCAAGGAGAACCATCTGATTTTTATCAGTCCAGCCGAGTTGAATCGTGTGATCAAAAAGGCCAGGGCAGCTTATCCGGATCTCCCTCTTGTGGTTGAAGCGGATTCCGTGGCTTTGGCAGAAAGGATGTTGTCCCAGCCGGTCGACAGGATTCTTTTGGATAATCTTTCCCCCGAGCAGGTAACTGAGGTTGTCGCTTTGCGGTCCAAGATGAGCACGAAAGTCGATTTGGAAGCCTCCGGAGGGGTTACGGAAGAGAGGGCCCTTGCTCTGGCCAAGGCGGGTGTGGAGTGGATCAGCGTCGGAGGAATCACCCACAGCGCACGGGCCATGGATTTCAGCCTAGATATCCAACCGAAACGGATTTAGGGGCTTTTTTTCTTGGTGACCTGCTTTGCAGGCAAGCCGATTGGTTTCTTTGGCGCAGGGAGAAATGCGGAACTGGAAGCTTGTCCGCCCGACCAGTTTTTATTCCGGGCAAAGTATTTTTTGGACTGGGAGGAGGAAATGGCGCGATACGCCTTGGAGTTCATGAAAGCACCCTGAAGGGTTTATTTATCGAGGAAAGGGAAAAACCGGTGCGGGGGGGATTCGAACCCCCGGTACGGTTTTACCCGTACAACGGTTTAGCAAACCGCCGCATTCGACCACTCTGCCACCGCACCCGGAAAAGAGAGAATAATGCGGATGCGGCGGCGTAGCCAACCCGGATTTTAACCCCTAGCGGGGAAAGCGGTTTTTAATAGCTCCCGGCCGACGGGCTCGGTCTTTCCGTAGCGGGAGTCGGTTCAGGGGCAATGGTCGGAGTGCGGCTAGGGGTTGGTTTTGCCAAGGGGAGAGGATCACTCGCGTGGGTCACGGTGTCGTTGAGATGAAAGAAATTCGCCACATTTTCAAGCGGGTTGTCGGTCGATACAGGTTTCCGAACGCCGGCTTGATTCACGGAATAGGCATGGGCGGGCCCGTCTGTTTTGAGATTGGTGACGGTGGGCATGGGGTTGGTCATGTCCTGCGGTTCGGGTTCAGTTCCGCCTTTTTGCGCCAAATACTGACTGGCGAAGATCTCGTAATCACTGTCCGACATGGAGGAAAGATCAAGTTCACGGGCCACTTTGGCCCGGTTGAGGAGATTCTTTTCCTTGGAGGACGAGTCGGGGTAACGATCTGCTGTGATCTGATCGATCAGCTCATTGCGGGTCGGAAGGCGGGCTGGTTTGCTTTCCAGGGGGATGCTTTTGATGGGTGGAAACATCGCGGCCGCCTGTTTGGCGATATCATCGTCCTTTTGAGTTTTGCCTGAAATCAGGTTGTTCTGGAGGTTGCGCCCATCCTGAGTGGAGTAGGTGGGTGTCTGTTTGGCATCCACAGGATTTCTCCGGTAGGAATCGAAATCAAAGGGTTGGGATGAGGTCTCCAACGAAGGTGCTGAACAGCAGCTCTCCCGCATGGCCAGCAGGCAACCGAGCAAAAGAACCAAACAGCTATACATAGTTCCGTTATGGAAGGCCTGAGGGGTTTGCCAATTCATCTCTTCCCGGAGTGAGATTAAGTTGTGGATAAAAATGGGGCTTGTGACTCCGTCCAATCACTTGAAATATGGGGCATGTATTCAATCATTGGAGGCGACGATAAAACCTATGGCCCTGTTTCCGTTGATGAGGTTCGCCGCTGGATCCGGGAGGGGCGGGCGGACGAACGAACCAAGGTGAAACAAGAGGGAACAGGGGACTGGAAAGAATTGGGATCGATCGAAGACTTTTATCCTTCTGCTTCGTTGACCCCTCCCAAAATCAATGCCCTGCCATCTTCCCGGAATCTTTCCGTCGCGGGAGAACTGCGGATCCGAGACTGTCTTGCGGTAGGGTGGCATGCCTATCTCCGAGATCCCTGGCGGACCACAGGGATCGTTGCCCTCGTTTTTATTGCCCAGTTCGTGATGAACAGCATCCCTGTTTTGGGGGCGTTGCTGGCCTTTTTGCTTAACGGACCGATTCTCGGTGGCCTGTACTTCTTTTGCCAACAGGTCATACGCGGAAAGGGGCAGGGCATTTCCGACGTCACCACCACCGTCAAAGAGAGGTTTTTGCCCTGTTTTCTTGCGACCACCGTCTCCAGCTTGCTTGCTTTCGGACCGTTTTTACTCGGAATCATTCCGGCCATGGGCCTGTTTGCGGGATCGGGAATCGCAATGGAGAAGCTGGCTGAACATCCGAATCTTTTGTTGGGGATGGGGCTACCGATTTTTGCAGGATTCCTGGGCATGATGTATTTCCTGATCTCATGGTCCTTTGCCGTGCCGATCGCCGGCTGTAGCACGACGGATTTCTGGGAAGCTATGAAATTGAGTTGGCGGGGGGTTCAGCAGAACTTCTTAAAATACTTTGCCCTACTTTTGATTTTGGCCTTTCTGAATTTACTGGGAGCCCTTTGCCTGATCGTCGGACTTTTTGTCACCGTTCCGCTGACTCTGATTGTGACCATGGCCGCTTATGAGCAGATCTTCCGAACCACCGATTCTCGCTAGAACGGAGGCAGCCCGAAACTGCCTGGGCCTCAACGCCACCGTCTTGCCTGGACTGGGAACCTTCCGTATGGGGAGCCATTTCCGCGGACTTTGTGAAATGACGGTGGCCCTTGGTGGAACCCTGTTTTTCTGTTTCACCCTGTTGCGGGCGGTTGGGGGCCGGGAAGAGGATATAACGCTGATGCAGGCTTTGCGTCCTCATTTCAGCCACCTTGCTCTTGGGGTCG
>CANEUY010000085.1 GCA_947442065.1 Verrucomicrobia subdivision 6 bacterium
GTGGCCTTCTCAATATTGGAGGCCCCCAAAGTCCGCAGATAATAGGTGGTCTTCAATCCCTGATGCCAAGCCAGTCGGTACATCCGGGAGAGGACCTTCAGATCAGGCTGACCCAAGAACAGGTTGAGGGATTGGGCTTGGTCGATCCACTTCTGGCGACGGGCTGCCGCCGCCATAATCCACTCAAAACCCACCGCAAAGGCTGTGAGATACCTCTTCTTGAGTTCCTCCGGCATGCCTTCGATCGGACCCAGTTCGCCGTCAAAATACTTCAACTGGTCGACCATCTCTTGGTTCCACAATCCCGCCTTTTTCAGGTCTTTTACCAGGAAGGGATTCAGTACGATGAACTCTCCGGAAAGATTGCTCTTCACAAAGAGATTCTTGTAGGTCGGCTCGATACAGGGAGAGGTCCCCGTGATATTTGAGATCGTGGCAGTGGGTGCGATGGCCAGAACGTTCGAATTTCTCATTCCGTGGGCCTTGATCTTGGCCCGGAGAGGCTTCCAATCCATTCGTCCTCCCCTCGGCACCTCGACCGGAATCCCCCGTTCCTGTTCGAGCAAATCCACGGTATCCTGAGGAAGGAGACCCCGGTCCCACTTCGAACCCTTGTAGGTCGAATACGTTCCCTTTTCAGCTGCCAGATCGCTCGACGCCTCGTAGGCGAAGTACGCAATCGCCTCCATCATCTCATCGTTAAACTCAACAGCCGCATCGGACTCAAAGGAAATACCCTTGATATAGAGGGCGTTCTGCAACCCCATCACACCCAAGCCGATCGGCCGGTGACGGGAATTGGCGGTCTTGGCTGCCTCGGTCGGATAAAAATTAATGTCGATGACATTGTCGAGTGCGCGGACTGCCACCCGGACCGTCTCACGAAGTTTAGGAAGATCCAGGGAGCCATCCGCATTGATGTGGGTATCCAAAATAATGGATCCCAGATTGCAGACAGCGGTCTCGTCCTTGCCCGTGTTAAGGGTGATTTCAGTGCAAAGGTTCGAACTATGGATTACGCCCGCGTGATCCTGGGGACTCCGGACATTGCATGCGTCTTTGAAGGTGATCCAAGGATGCCCCGTCTCGAACAACATGGAGAGCATCCGCTTCCATACTTCAATCGCCGGAACCTTGTGACCCCAAATTTCACCCTTTTCGGCTTTTTTCTCGTAGGCGGCGTACTGCTCTTCGAATTTTTTGCCATACAGATGATGAAGATCGGAGGTTTCACTTGCCCGGAAGAAGGTCCAATCCTCCCGCGCCTCCATCCGCTTCATAAACAGATCCGGGATCCAGTTGGCCGTGTTCATGTCATGGCAACGGCGGCGGTCGTCCCCGGTGTTTTTCCTGAGCTCCAGGAAGTCGAACAAGTCGTTATGCCATGTCTCCAAATAGGCGCATCCGGACCCCTTCCGCTTGCCCCCTTGATTCACCGCCACCAACAGATCGTTATGGAGCTTTAGGAATGGAATGACGCCCTGACTTTCACCGTTTGTACCGCCGATATAGCTGCCGGTCCCGCGAACGCTGGTCCACGAACCTCCCAATCCGCCGGCCCACTTGGACAGCATGGCATTTTCGGCCACTCCACGCTGCATGATCGCCTCGATCGAATCTCCGACCCAATAGAGGTAGCAGGAGGAAAGCTGGCTGTGCTTGGTTCCCGAATTGAACAATGTGGGAGTCGAGGAACAGAAACGGCGGCCTTTGTAGAGGCTGTAAAGTTCGATGGCCCGCACTTCCCGGTCTTTGGGCTCTGCATGGAACAGACCCATGGCAACCCGCATCCAGAAAAACTGGGGGGTTTCCAGACGGCGAGAAACTTCCGCCTTTTTATCGATGACCAAGTACCGGTCGTATAGGGTCTGCACCCCGAGGAAATCCAGATCCAGATCAGCCAGGGGATCCAACGCTGCGGCGAGCTTTTCCAAATCGTACTTCTGCAGATCGGTGCTGTAGCGATTGATCTCCACGCCCCGTTGAATGCTTTCAAGAAACTTCCTCCGGTGAAAGTCCCGCAAGGCACCGATGCCGTCCCGCAGGATATCCCAGCCCAGAACCTCCTCATAAATAAAGGTAAGTTGGATCCGGCCGGCAAACTTCGCAAAGTCGGCATCCTTTTCGATCAGGGTTTTGGCATTCAGACTGATCGTGTTGTTCAAATCGATCCGCTTCATTCCATCAAATACAGAGCGTCGCAGCTCCTTTTCGATTTCTCCCGCTCCAAGGCAGAGATCCAGCCCAATCGAGGCAAACTCAATCCGTGCCCGAAGATCCGATCCGTCCCATAAAAAGGTCGATCCATCCGGATTTCCCACCACGACCATTCCTTCGGCAGGTTCAGCAGCAACCTCCGTGACTTCACCACGGGCGGTCCGCTCCCTCTGCTCCGACCGCATCGCCCGGTAAATGATGTAGCGCTCGGCCACCTTGTAATGTCCAGCCCGCATCAGTTCTTCCTGAACCAGATCCTGAACTTCCTCGATGTGCACCGTCGCCTGCCCCATTTCATTCACCCGGTTCGTCACCGCACGGGCAATCGCCCCGGCCGAGGATGCATCCATCCGCAGGGCGAGAAACGCTTGGCAAACAGCCACTTCAATTTTTGATTCGTTCCAAGGGACAATCTGCCCCTGGCGACGGATCAGCCGCACCGTACAGGCGGCTGGCTCACCTGCCCCAGGAATCACCGGGGGCCGGTCCCGACGCTCGCCCACCAGGCTGCGGGCGACATCGTAGGCATTGTTATCGACGAGAGTTTTTTCCACGAGAGTTTGAAGATCTTCCACCCTAAGACGCAGAGGCCTTTCGGCAAGGGCCTGCCGGGCGAGATTGCGACCAACTTCTGTACAAATTTTAGCAACCCACCGACGATTACTTTCGGTAAACACGGATTCCTGTCCTTTGGCTTTCAGCCACCGGGACAGGCTCCGTCCAACCATTTCAGCCACTTCCGCCAGACTAAACGCCCGGTGGGAGGAACCGTCGATCACCTCGATCTCGGGCATGTCAACTTGGACGTCTTCCAGCGACTTGCCCCACGCCTCGTCCTTCCCTTCCGGGAGGTTCAGAAAGCGTTTCATGGCCAAATCCACATCTACTTCGCGAGGGTCCATCTTCATCGGGCGTTCTCCTTAATCTATTCGGACTGCAATCAGAGTTCGTCGTCGTGTACGGCCGCCAAGGCGGACGATTTTTGATATTCGGTCACCCGACCTTCGAAGAAGTTTTGCTCCTTCTTGATATCCATCATCTCGGCAAGCCATGGGAGGGGATTCGCCACATCTCCGCGCAAAGGCTTGAGCCCGACACCTTCGAGCCGGCGATCCGCAATGTAATCAATGTAGGATAGGAAATCCTCAAGACTCAGTCCGACGGCATTCACCGGCAGGCAGTCCTTGATGAAGGTTTTTTCCAGTTCGACGGCCGTAGCCATGGTCTGACGGAGTTCCTCCTTGAACTCTTCATTCCAGATCTCCCGGTTTTCTTCAACCAGATCCATGAACAGGTTGCGGAACACTTCGATGTGGTTCGACTCATCCCGGAGTGTGTAGCGGAACATCTGACCGATTCCCGGGAACTTGTTCTGCCGATAGAGGGACAGAACCATGCCGAAGAGCCCGTAAAACTGCGTCCCTTCCATGCATTGCCCGAAGACGAAGATATTCTTCGCCAGAAGCCGCTTGTTCTCCGGCTTGGTCAGATCCAGATCCCGGCGCAATTGGCGGGAAATTCCGGTGACAAACTCGTTCTTCTTCACGATCGACTGCACATCTTCAAACATCGCTTCGCACTCGTGCGGATTGATGCCTAAAGAACTGATCATATAGAGCAGGGAATCGGCGTGGATGTTTTCTTCATGGGCGTGACGGCCCAGAACCAACTTGAGTTCGGGTGCCGTGACCATCTCCCGGACCACGTGCTGGATGTTGTCGCCCACAATGCCCTCGGCGGCTGAGAAATATCCGATCCCCATCCGAATGATCCAGCGCTCAACATCGGTGACCACCTTGCCGTCCTTCCACTGTTCAATGTCCTTCCCCATGCCGATATCTTCCGGTTCCCAATGGTTGGCCTTCATTTTCCGGTAGAGGTCGTAAGCCCAGGTGTACTTCAAGGGCAAAAGGTTGAAGGTCATGGTTTCCTTCCCGAGAATGACCCTTTTTCCGGCAAATGCGGCTTCCGCTTTTTTCTTATCGAGAACGAACTTCCGATCTCCCACCGTGAATTCAGTCTGCATCATAGTTTCAGCCTTTCCTTAAGCCCTAACGGCGGAGGGGCAGAAAAACCCGCCGAAGGAGCCATTTTTCGTATTATTTAAGCTAATATGCGTAAAAAGCGTGTTTACCCCGAAACACCTTTGAGTTGTATTGAATGCGTTCAAGGGGACTACATGTAGTGTAAGAATTTTACGTGTCAACACACTTTGGAATTTTTTTTTATTTTGTGCGTATATGCCTTAAATAAAGGCCAATAGGATGTTTCTCCCTATGTCAAAACCAAGGCAAGGAGGGATTACTTATTCACAAAATTTACAACCCGCAGCTGATCGCCGGGTTAAAAGCCGGATTAGCGGGTAAAAATTACAAATTCGGAGTATGGCAATGACCGCCACCGTGCTTCTCAAAATATTTCTGATGATACTCCTCAGCCTTGGTGTAAGGACCGGCCAAGTCGACTTGCGTCACGATGGGACGGGAAAATTTCTTGTCGGTCGTCAACCTCGCAATCACCTCTCGAGCCACCCATTCCTGCTCGGGCCGTGTAAAATAAACCGCCGAACGATACTGGTCCCCCACATCCGGCCCCTGACGATTCATCGTGGTCGGGTCGTGGATTTTGAA
>CANEUY010000086.1 GCA_947442065.1 Verrucomicrobia subdivision 6 bacterium
ACTTCACCCCGCGAAGACGCTGAACCACCTCCTGTCGCCAATTCTGCTTCACCTCACTCATCAACGAATCATGACACAAACCCCCTTGGGATCAAATTTGGGCAGCGAGCCCGAAAAGGATTTTCAATTAAACAGGCAGCACTGCGGTCAACCTCTTAACCCCTTCGAGCACCCGTTCAGCCGCCTCCTCCATTTTCCCGTGAGGAGTTCCCAAACCAAGGGTGAAGAGAATCAAAGCCCTCGCCTCATCAGGCATTGCGCCGATGGCGTTCATGGCAGGCGGAATCCTCATCTCACGGGTCACGCACCCGCTCCCCCCTCTCACCGCCAAACCCACACGATCCAGCACCAACGCCAAGCTCTCTGCCTCCAACCCCGCAAAACTAAAAGCCAGGTGAGCCGGACTCCTTTCCGTACTCAACTTCGGACCATGCAGTTTCGCCATGGGGATTTTTCTTCCGATCCCATCGGCCAAGGCTTGTTGCGATTTCGCAACATCCCCTCTGAAATCCTGCCCGCCCTTTGACCACTCCTCCGCCGCCACTCCCAATCCCACAATCCCAGGAAGATTCTCCGTTCCGGCCCGCCGATCCCCCTCCTGCCTTCCCCCCTCCAACCACGGGGACCAAAGCGTGCCGGATCGGATCCACAAGGCTCCCGAACCTTTCGGAGCTCCTAATCGATGCCCCGACAAGGCGACCAGATCCGCTCCACTCTCCTCCACAGAAAAGGAAACCCAGCCCGCCCCATGAGTCGCATCAACGAATAGTTTTGCCCCCACTTTTTCAGCAAACTTCCTTGCCTCAGAAATTTTTTGCACCGTCCCAAGGTCGTGATGGGCCAGATGAACGCAAACCAGCCCCTTTCCAATCCCAGCCTTCACCTCTCCCCACTTCAATCGGCCCTCCGCATCCACCGGGACTCTGACCAAAGTAAATCCCTTCTTTCCCAATGCTCGTACCGCACTCTCCACAGCAGGATGCTCCATCTCACTAAGATAGATTGACCCATGATGCACCGCTTCTCCCCATCCCCGTACCGCCGATTGAATCGCTTCGGTCCCTCCCGATAAAAAGACCACACCCTCCGTATCCTTTGCCCCAAGAAAAGTAACCACTCGTTGCCGCGACCTTTCAAGTTCCTCGCGCGCCTCCCTGCCTTCCCGATGCCCACCACCGGGGGAAGCCTGAGTTCCGACCAAAAACCTCAACATTTCCTTTTGCACAGACGGCAGAAGGATTCCGCCCGAAGCGTGGTCCAGGTAGATCCGTTCGACACTCATCAACCGGTCCGACCGAACTTCCGCTCCAGCTCCGCCTTGCTGAGCAAAATCATCGTCGGTCTTCCATGCGGGCAGGTATAAGGCAGTTCACAGGCCAACAGATCCGCCAGCAGCCGGACTCCCTCCTGCTCGGTCAGCCGATCGTTCGCCTTGATTGCGTGCCGACAAACCGTTTTGGCGATCACCTCCTCACTCAGTTTCCTGTCCTGCCGCGTCCCTGCACCACCCGTTTCCAGATCCCCCACCACTCCACGAATAAAATCCTCCACCGCCAAGGTCTTGATCCGGGGAGGCAAAGCATCAATCAGGAACGAATTCCCGCCCATAGGGGAAATCCCAAGCCCCACCTTTCCCAAATCCTCCATCCGGTTTTTCAGGAACTGCGCCTGGACGGGAGGAAACTCGACGGTCACAGGATAAAGAAGCCGCTGACCCGAAACCTCTTCCCGGGCCACCTGTTTCAGCAGTTGTTCGAACAAGATCCTTTCATGCGCCGCATGTTGATCGATCAATACGACTCCACCATCCTTCTCCACCACAAGGTAGAGATGATCCACCACCCCCAAGTATCTCCAACCCGCCGGAATTCCCGGGGTCGTCTCAACCTCCAGCCCAAGGGATTTTTCAACCAGCACCGGTGTAGCGAGAGTGGCGGAAATCAAAGGAGAGGGCTGATTCGAGGTTGAATGGGTGGTGGAAACCCCGCCTACCCCGGTGCTGATCCCCACCGGCATGGGGAGCGGTCCCACCGCTCCGCCCCGCAAAACTTCAGCCACCGCTCCGCTCACAAACCTCCGGACATCGCCGTCTTGCCGAAACCGCACCTCTCTCTTGGCCGGATGCACATTCACATCGACCCCCGCCGGATCCATCTCAAGAAAAAGAACAGCCACAGGGAAGCGCCCCCGCATCAATGCATTGTGGTACCCCTCCAACAATGCCGCATTCAAGCTCATGCTTTGGATGGGTCGTCCGTTCACAAAAAGAATCTGTTCAGCCCTCGTCGCCCGGCTGACCCCCGGACGTCCGATATATCCCTTCAGTCTCATTCCACCGTCCTCGACCTCCAAGGGGAGAACCGAAAACTTCCATTCTTTCCCAAAGACCGCTGTCAGCCTTTCCTCCAGTCCCGGTCGGGCGCTGTCCTGCCAGAAAACGGCTCCATCCCGCCTCAGAACCCAACTCACATCGGGTCGGGCCAAAGCCGTGAGGCGTATCCCCTGCTCGATGTGCCCCCACTCGGTTTCCTCCGTTCGCAGGAATTTTCTCCGGCCGGGGACATGGGCAAAAAGTTGTTTCACTTCAATGCTCGTTCCATTCGGACAACCCGCTTGGCCGGCCCGGATCATCTTTCCCCCATCGATCACCACCTCGGTTCCCTCCAACGAATCCGCCTCCTTCGTCTTCAGCGTAAACCGGCTCACCGAGGCGATGCTGGGCAGCGCCTCCCCGCGAAAACCAAATGTGCGGATCCCCAACAGATCCGACGCATCCCGAATCTTGCTCGTTGCATGCCGCTCCAAAGCCAAGAGTGCATCTTCCGGCCCCATTCCATGGCCGTCATCCGTCACACGAATCAGGGACCGCCCCCCCCGTTCAACACTGACTTCGACCTTCTTGGCCCCGGCATCGAGCGAATTTTCCACCAACTCTTTCACAACGGAGGCGGGTCGTTCCACCACCTCCCCGGCAGCGATCCGGTTCGCCACCACTTCCGCCAGCAGGCGGATCCGCTGACTCATAGCACGTCCTAGATTCCCGGGCGGACCCCGAGATGGGCCGTCAACCGCTCCAGCTCGTCTTGCGAGGTGTAAGGAAGCTCAATGTGTCCCCGCTCTGCCTTGCCGACGATCCGGACCCGTGTCCCCGTCGCCCTCTGTAAGCGCAGTTCCAAATCCCGCCAGTCGGCCGATTGGTTTCCCCTGCCTTTTTTCCGTCCCCTTATTCCATTGGTCTGACGACGCACCAAAGCCTCCGCTTGCCGGACACTCAATCCCCGCTTCACCACCTCCCGGGCCACTGCGTTCTGGGCCGGGGCTTCATTCAAACCAAGAATCGCCTTTGCATGACCGACCGAAATTTGTTTCGAGCGCAAAAGATCGCGAACTTCATTCGGAAGGGAGCGTAACCTCAGGGCATTCGCCACCGTCGCCCGGTTCTTGCCCACCCGCTCGGCCACCTCGTCCTGCTTCAATCCAAAAGTCTCAATCAACGTGGCATAACCGTCCGCCTCTTCCACCGGATCCAGTTCGGCACGCTGCAGATTTTCGATCAGGGCCAGTTCAAGAACCTGCTGGTCGGTCGCCACACGCACAATGGCCGGGACTTTGTTGAGGTTCAGCTTCCGGGCCGCCCGCCACCGACGCTCACCCGCGATCAGTTCATATCCAATCCCCTTGGAGGACCTCCGGACAATCAGAGGCTGAAAAATTCCGCGAGAACGAATGGAATCCACCAGCTCCGTCAGATTCTCCTCGGCAAACACCCGTCGGGGCTGGAGAGGACTGGGATTTACCTCGCCAATCGAAAGCTGAAGAATTTTTTCCCCCTCTTCGACTCTGACTTCAGACGAACCAATCGAGGTCGGGTTCGAAGGATGGATTTGGGTGCTCGCCAAAAGAGCCCCCAACCCTCTTCCCAATGGTGATTTGGCCATTCTTCAGACGCTAAGGTTTCACAAAGAGTCGTCAACCAACCCGACCCCGTAAGGAGAATAACCTTCGAGTAGAAAAGGTTATTTCGAAGCCCGGTAGCCAAACAAACGACGGCGTCGAATCAGGCCGGCAACGGCAGAAGGAACATTCTTCTCCCAACCTGCTTTTGCATTCCGGATGTTTCTGAGAATTTCCGAACTGCCGCAGGGCGGTAGATCCTTTTCCGCTCCGGCCAAATCCACAATTCGCCCCTTGCTCACCAAATAGCGGTGCAGATCCTCCGCCGGCTTCCGAACCGTCAGGGTGTGACCCGACACATACATTCCGCTTAACGGGTCGTATCCGGGATGCACAAACAGCTTCACTCCGGGCAAGAAGAGCCTGCCCATTCCCTCCAGAATCCCTCCCGGGAGATCATTATAAAAATCTTCATCCAGAATTTTGCTCAACAAAGGAACCCCGATGACAAACCCCACCGATCCCCTTGTTCTTTGCGTCAGATACTCGGCAAGGCGATGAAACCGGAAAATCCCCGTGACCAAAACGGTCTTTTTCAATGCGCCCAGGCAATCGACCCGGTCCAGAAAATCCTCCATCCCGGCCTTCCGGTGGCGAACCAAATTTCGCATGGTGATCTCATTCACCTCCACAATCTCCTTCCCCTTGTTGGCGGGATCGTTCCGGAACATTGCGGAAGCTTTCTCCATCATGGTCAGATGAAAGTTGGTGATCGGCCGATAATGCCCGCGAAGCAGGAGAATCGATTTTCCATAAAAACAGTCCTCCGCCTCAAGATTGACACCTGCGGCAGAAAACAGGGCCACGGGGGTAAGGTTGGAATGCACCATCTTTAAGCTCATCAACCGGTTGTCGACCCCCTTGAAAATCGTTCC
>CANEUY010000087.1 GCA_947442065.1 Verrucomicrobia subdivision 6 bacterium
TCTTTTTCCAAAACGGCGTTGTGCACGCGAAGATCCAACCAGATTTTTCCATCTGCATCAGGGAAACCCATCCCATCCAATGGCAGATTTACGGTCAGGTAAGGGTGATCCTCGGGCTGAAAATTCGAAAAGTCCTTTCTTCGAACATAAAAGTTGATCCGCTGTTCCGATCCGGAATCGCCCAATATTTTTCCGTCCGGTTTCACCGCATATACCCGTAGGCTATGGGAACCGGGAGAAAGACCACGAAGAACGATCGGCTTTAGGTCGCTGGCATGTTCGATCGGCGAACCATTATCAACAATCACACGGATCCGGTTCCCCCCCTCTCCCAGGGCATAGTTCTGGACACGGATAAAAACATCCACCGTTTCCCAAGGCATCACCTGTCCCTCCTCCGGAGACTCGATTTTCAGAACGACGGGTTGATCAGACAAAATCCCCCGTCCGGTGTCTGTTCTTGGCTTTTCCACACGTTCCGCCTTGCGGATTGGCTCATCCCCCCCGGAAGGGTGACTCACCGCCTCCGAAACAGGTTCGGCTCTCTTGATCGGCTCATCATCCACTTGCGCCCGTAAAGAAGCGGGAACCAGAAAGAGCCAGCAAAGCACCCATATCCAAGCGATCATTTCTAGGATCATCCCACTTCTCCGCCTTTCATAAACCCTTAATCTCTTCTTGGATGCCCTTTCTTCCACTTTCCTGCCCGCTTGATTTATCTGCCACCCTGCTGGGAGGGCAAAGTTTTTGTTGGCAACCGGTCTCTCCTGACCTTTTTCAAGGCTGGATTCAGTCCAAACCGGTTCGGCTGGAATACAAGGCGGGGAACCTCAGTTGGGATAATCCATCCCTCTCCGCCGACCAGATCCGGCGGTATTTCTCCCTGGATCTTGATTTGCCATCGATTTTCAAAACATTCCCCCCTTCGGATCCACATCTCAAGGCGGCCTGGCAAAGCCATTCCGGGCTACGCCCTGTTCGAGAAGATCCCTGGGAATGCCTCAGCAACTTCATTTGCTCTTCCCTCAAACAGATTATCCAGATCCGCCAGATCAATGACCGTCTGCGGACATCCTTGGGGGGAACCCATCGCGTTTTTCCGTCCCCCAAAATCATCTGCCAATCTGGAGAAGCAGCCCTGAGGGCCTGTTCTTTGGGATACCGGGCCCGGCACCTTGCGGCTACTGCCAAGATTCTTGCAGAAAAGCCCGAAATTCTGGACATCCCCCCATCCCTTCCCACCCAAGAAGCCGCCGCCCGGTTGGAAACACTTCCCGGAGTCGGGCCGAAGATTTCCCGATGCGTTCTTCTCTATGCCTATAGCCGTTGGGATGCGTTCCCCGTCGACGTCTGGGTAAGCCGCCTTGTCTGGAAACTCTATTTTCCAAGAAAAAGAAAAGCCCCAAGCCTTTCAGAGCTCGAACATTGGTCGGCGAAACACTTCGGGCCTGACAGCGGATTGGCCCAACTTTTCCTCTTCCACTGGTTCCGCACGGGACCTGGAGCCAGAACAAAAGCATTGCCTAAAGAAACGGTATTTAAACGGCAGTCACGCCGCGGGAATTAAAAAACTCTTCCGCGCGGACCAGCTGCTCCTGTTCCCCAAAAACAAAGATTTCATCATTCGCGAACAGTTTTTCCCCCGGCCCCGGCGAAACTACGTTGCCGCTCTGCCTCTCGATCGCAACCACAACCACCCCGCTTTTGTTCCGAAGGCCGGTCTCCTGCAAGGTATTCCCGACAAAGATGGAATCTCCCCCGATACGATACGCCCGAACTTCCGAGTTGCCGGGAAGTATCACTTGTTCCTGATCCGGCAAGGTTTCCCAGGTATTCCGAATGCTGGACTGACCTTTGGAATACAACTCGACCAACTTCTTTCGGCTTCCAAAAGTGATCAGAGTCAGGATTCCCAGAAATACCCACAGGATTTTTCCCGCGGGCAAAAGAGGGGAACTGATCAGAACGAGATAAATTCCAAATACGGTGTACCCGATTCCGCAGAAAAGAAGGGTGGCCCATGTCCGGGCCGGATCAACCCCCTGATCCCCCTTCCTACGCGGAAAGACGATCTCAGAAACCAGCATTCCTAAGGCATGATATTTGCGCAGGAATGCCACCACCACGGGAAGAGCTAATATCGCACCCCCCAGCCAGATCATCGGACCACCCCACCAAGCCATGCGGAATCCCTCCGGCAACCGGTTACCGTAGGCCTCCCAAAAGGCAGCCGCCCCAAGAATGGGCGCGGTGATCAATGCCAACTGCATACCAAGTTGGCCCAGAAGTTTACGGACAAACGTTCGGGCCGACGGATGGTGGGCGTTTGGATTGAACTGCACACTTCGAAGCCACGTTTGATAAACCCCTCCGATATCCATCAACCAACGAGGGCACTTTCGTTCCAGCCAATCAGCCACCGGATTCGACCACTGGATGAAATAAGGGGTGGTCAAAGTCGTCACGGCGGAAACAAGAACCGCCAGGGAATAGAGTTTATCTCCAGTGGCTCTCAGGGATAGCCCCAGTCCTGCAATGATAAAGGAGAATTCCCCGATTTGCGCCAAACTCATGCCTGCTCGCACCGCCGTTCGAAGATCGCACCCCCCCAGAAAAGCCCCCAGCCCACTGAAAAGAATTTTCCCGAATATCACTGTTCCCGCAATGAGGACAACCTGCCCTAGAGCATCGGGAAATAATTCGAAATTGATCAACATTCCGGACGATATGAAGAAGATGGCACTGAACAGATCCCTTACCGGAGCAACCAGTTTTTCAATCCGGTAAACTTCCCGGACTTCTGCCAAGACAGCCCCCACCAAGAAGGCCCCCAAGGCAACGCTGAACCCCAGCTTCTCCGCCAAAAGGGCCACGCCAAATGTCAGACCAAGAACAGTGATCAACAGAACTTCGTCCATTCGTGTCCGACTGGCCAGATGAATGAGTCGAGGCACCAAAAGAAACCCCACCACAGCGACCGAGACAAAGAATGTCACCAGCTTCAAAAGAGTATGTCCGGTGGAAATCCAACTAACTTCCCCGGTTGTGCCAAGACTGGTCAGCATCCCCATCATCGCAATGGCCAGGATGTCTTCGACCACCAGAATCCCAAAAACCAAGCGGGCAAACCCCGGACGCAACATACCCATCTCCTCCAGAACCTTGGCGATGATGGTGGTGGAAGAGATGGAAAGGATGGCCCCGAGGAAAATGGCGTCCATGGCGTTCCAACCAAACAGCCTTCCAAGCCTTTCACCCAAAAAGAACATTCCCACAATCTCAAAAACTGCCGCCACAACCGCCGCAAAGCCGACCTCCTTCAGTTTACGAAAGCTGAAATGCAAACCAACGGAAAACATCAGAAGAACGACCCCCAATTCCGCCAAAATCCGGATCTCCTCTTCATTGGATACGAAACTGAAGGGAGGCGTATGGGGCCCGATGATCACTCCGACGAGGATGTAACCGAGAACCACCGGCTGTTTCAGCCGCTGGCAAATCACCGTTGCCACAGCCGCGGAGGCCAAGATCAAGGCCAGATCCTGAACCAGTTGAATGCCCTGCATCAGGATACTTTTACCTTTTTCTCTTGAATCAAACGATGGAAAACCATGACCCTTTTTGACAGTCGCTTGGATTTCCTTAAGCTCTCGTTGTGATTCAACTGACCGAAAAAGCCGCTCGCCGAATCAAGGAGATCACCCCCCCCGATGATCCCACTCGGGGGTTACGCCTTTTTATTGAAAAGGGCGGATGCGCCGGGCTTTCCTACGGAATGGACGTCGGAATCGCCCAGCCAACCGACGAGAAACTTGACCAGGACGGAGCCCGGCTCTTTATCGCCGCCGACAGTCTTCCTCTTCTGGCGGATTGCACACTGGATTATGAAGAGGAATTGACCCACACAGGATTCAAGATCGTGAATCCCAAGGCAAAACAGACCTGCGGTTGCGGCACCTCCTTCGAGGCCTGATCCTTTGTCCTCCCCCTGGACCCTTGGGGAAGCCCTCCGACCCGGCCTCCTTGCCGTTCGGAAATACTACCGGGTCTTTCTTTTTTTTCAGGGAATCGCCCTCACCCTTTACTATTTCTACCTCCACTCGCCTCCTGTTCAGTCAGCCTGCGACGCATTTGCTCAATGGAAATCGGGCGGAGGGCCACTTCTTTCAGCTCTTCTTACAGCGCTAGCCGGCACCCTCTTGCCGGAAGGGGTGAGAACGATTGTCGGACCGGATCGTTCATGGAGTTCGGAAAAGATTCGCCGAACAGGGTGGAATTTCTGTTTTTTTGGGTTCAACGGACTTCTGGTGGATCTTTTTTATTGGGTTCAAGCAACCTTGTTCGGGATCGGTTCAAGCTGGAAAGTCGTGCTGCCTAAAATGCTTTTGGATTTTTTTGGCTTCATCCCATGGGTCGCCCTTCCGATGAGTGTCACTTACTTCCTTTGGCTCGAACTGGGGTGGTCCCCGGGACGTATCCTGCGCTCCTGGAATTGGCCTCTTTATCGGGACCGTGTCCTTCCTCTTTTGATTCCCGATTTTGTTTACTGGGGCCCGCTCCTGATTTTTCTCTATGGCCTACCCCTGGCCCTGCAGGTTCCTTTTTTCCTTCTGGCTTTTTCCGGGTGGAGCCTCGCTTTTGTCTTTATTGGTTCGCACGGACTGACAGAGAA
>CANEUY010000088.1 GCA_947442065.1 Verrucomicrobia subdivision 6 bacterium
AGTTTTCTCCCGCAGAACTGTCCATCCTGCTGGTCATTGCCTACGTCGTCCTGCAGTTGTTCATGACTAAAAGACAATCCCTAAGCTTCGGTCCTCCGGAAATCTGGATTCCCGGAATGCTGTTTGCCGGCGTCCTTCTTTATCATTGGGGGAAAGGCGGTGGTCTCGGGCTTAGCATGTTTGGTGGCGAGGCGAGCGGTGGTCGCCGCTTCTTCACCATTCTTTCGGGGATGCTGATTCTGCCTGCACTACTTTGGTTCCCTTTGGTAAAGTCCCCTTGGCTATCCCGCGTCCCGTTGCTTTATCTGATCGGTTCGATTGTCGAATTTACCCCATTTGCCGTTTCTTCTGCAGTTCCAGCTCTGGCTCCATACATGTACAAAATCTATTCTTCCGTAAATATCGAAGCCTATGCGGGTGCTCAGGCTTTTCGGGATGATTCGTTAGTTCGGGTCGGCCAAATTGCTCCATTGTGTGTCGCCGTACAGCTAGTTCTGCTTTCCTACTTTGCGCCACGGACGTGGATTCAGCCTTCCCGCTGGTTTGTTATTCCTTTGTCGTTTCTTTCCTTGGCAGGGACAATTTGGAGCGGATTCCGCTCCTACCTTTTTAATTTCGTTATTTTGAGTTCTATTGCTCTTTTCTTGCGAGCCCGTTCCCTTCTTTTTATTTGCATCCCTCTTTTGGCGGGAGCAGTTGCTTTCCTCGTTGCAGGCCAGGGCTCTCTTTTCAACCTCCCCCTTACCATCCAGCGCACCCTCTCTCCGTTCCCAGGAAAATGGAATCGAGAGGCCATAATGTCTGCTGAGTCGTCGAACGATTTTCGAAGCAACATTCAAAAAATCTATCGAACAGACTTTATGGAGAAGGCCGGTTGGCTTGGAGAGGGCTATAAATTCGACGCCAAATACATGCAGTCGCGATCCTCGGATATCGGCACCCGCCAATTGGAGGAAAGTGGCGAGGCACAGGCAAAAAGTTTTATCATAGCCCGCGATCACCATGTGGGCTGGGTCGCTCTCCACCACGTCACTGGGTGGATCGGCTTTGGTGCCTTTGGCTTTCTTTGCCTTGGCTCTCTTTTTTATATTTGGCGACATGTTCTCCAAAGTCATTTAGGCGGTATTCCCCCCGAGCAGGTCTGGGCTTCAGCTCTTGTCACCCAAATGATTATAAGTTTTTTTACCGTCTTCGGGGCCATACAGAATTTTATGCCTCCATTTTGCGTGATTCTGGCCATAGCCATCCAATCTTTTCGAGCTCAGTCAACATTCTCGTCATCCCCACAGCGTCTGGCGCCCAACTGATCTTCCATTTCTGCCACTATTCCTAGCCTTGCCCATATGAAAAATCTTACCAACGAAAAAGTTGTCTTCGGCCTGATCGCTCTGGGCACCTGCTTGGTTGCCCCCTTATTGACTACTGAATTTCTCAATGGCAACACCCTGCCGGTTGTTCTTATTTTTTGTCTCGGCCTGATCTTTGCTCTTCGGGATCAGTGCTGGATTCTCATCCCCCTCTGCCTCCCCTTGACGGGATCGCTTAACATTCTTCCGGTGAAATTTTCCCCACTGGAACTTTCCATCCTTTTGGCTCTTGGGTATGCCTTCCTGCAGATCATTTTCACCGAACGCCGCCTGATCCGCCTGGGCCCCAAGGAAATTTTCCTGCCCCTTATTTTGATCGCCTCCATCCTTCTTTATCATTGGGGGAGTGGGGGCGAATTGGGCTTGAATATGCTTGGTGGCAAGACCAGTGGGGGGCGTCGCTTTTTTACGGTCTTTCTCGGAATCCTGGCCCTCCCCGCCCTCCTCTACTTCCCGCTCGAAAAGTCACCTTGGCTTTTCCGGGTTCCACTTCTGTATCTGTTAGGCTCCCTGATTGAATTCATTCCTTTCGTCTTTTCCTCCTTTGCCCCTTCGTTTGCTCCCTATATCTACCGCTTCTACTCGTCGGTGAATCTCGAAACGTATACCAATAGCGTCTCTTTCATCGAAAATCCCATTGTTCGAATCAGTCAGGTTGGCGGGGTTTGCCTAGCCTTGCAGCTTGTCCTGTTCTGTTACTTCCCCCCCCGGAATTGGCTTAGGCCCACCCGATGGTTTGTGGCTCCTCTTTCGATTCTTCTGTTTCTTGCCACCGCATGGAGCGGATTCCGCTCAAGTCTTTTTAATTATGTGATCGCAGCAGGTACGGCTTTATTTTTGCGCTCCCGCTGGCTCGTTTTATTGAGTTTTCCTTTGGTCGGCGGATTGCTGGCATTCCTCATTCTTGGCCAAGGCGAGCTCTTTCATCTTCCCCTTACGGTTCAACGCACCCTTTCCCCCTTCCCAGGCAAATGGAACCGTGAAGTCCTCATGTCCACAGAATCTTCCAATGATTTCAGAAGCAATATCCAGAAAGTGTATATCGCAGAGTTTATGGACAAGGCTGGTTGGCTGGGGAGCGGCTACAAGTATGACGCCCAATATATGTCGGACCGGGAAGGCTCCATCAGTACGGTCATGCTCGAAGCCAGCGGGGATGCACAAGCCAGAAGTTATATCACCGCCCGGGATCATCATGTGGGATGGGTTGCGGTTCACCACGTCACGGGCTGGATCGGTTCCGGTGCGTTCGTTCTTCTTTGCCTTGGATCTCTTTTTTATGTCTGGCCCCGCGTCCTCTACCCTCATTCGGGCGATGTTCCGGCCGAGCAGGTCTGGGCTGTCGCCCTGATCACCCAAAGCATCTTGGGATTTTTTATTGTCTTCGGGGCGCTCCACAATTTCATCCCCCCCCTCTGCGTCTTTTTGGCAATCGCTATCCAATCCTTTCGCGCTCATTCCTCCAGCCTTAACCAACCAGAGCAATCAACTTTCCCGCTCGAGTTTTAACCCGTTTCCTTTTTCTGGCCCTCGGCCGCTCTAGCGGCTCCACATCCTCCCAGGCCATGTCGTCCTTAGCTTGGCCGTAGAAAAGGATTCCCGCCGATCCTTCCCCGAAACGTAGATTTGATAATTCACATCCTCCGCCCGATAAGCTCCACGGAAAAGCCTCCTAAATCGGTGCCCCCAAACCCAAGCAGGCCGAAGAACTCGCAGTATCGCTGGGGCCGAGGCATCCAACCGTGCTCGCTCTTCTTTTGCAACCGGACTAAGGCCGAGATTCGCCCCGTCTTCCATAAACGTGGAAGTCGTTTTCCGCAGACAGCAGACCTTTTTTCCGCTGTGCAATACCCGTACAAACCACTCCGCATCTGCAGCCGCCCGGTAGCGTGTGTCAAAAAGAATGCCTTCTTCCACAAGCTTTCGTCGAAAGAATATTCCGGCGGTGAGGGCGGCAAAGTGGCAGGTCCACGTATGCGCCAAGCTGGGTTTCACCATTTTGCGATGGCAGATGGCCTGACCTGTTGAGCCCACCACGAGGACGTCCCCCAAGATTACATCCTCGTCAGGCTTTTCCAAAAAGAGTTTCCCCGCTTCCTCCAGAGCCCCCGGCAAATACTGCTCGTCACAATTCAAATAAGCACAGATCGCCCCGCTTCCCTTCTTCAGTCCTCGGTTAATTGCATCGTACATCCCCTCATCTTTTTCACTGATCATGGTCCTCCGATACCCCGGTCGATTTGGCCATTTCTTCTCGATTTGATGTGCAAACTCAGCAAAACCCGGTGTGCCACCGTCCTGAATAATATGCTCTACATTTACGCCTTGTTGATCGGCCACCGACGCAATGCAGCAGGCCAAATAGTCCAATTGCCTGAAGCTGGGCGTCACAATCGTGAAATCCATTCCCAGATCTTATCGCAATGGGAATAAATTCACCACTATGTCCTTCCTCTGTTGTGACTTTCCTCCCTCCCCCTTTGGAATAAACTTTAAGGATTGAAACGTCTTCGCATCCTTCAGATTTTCGGCCGCTATCTCCAGCGTGGCGGCGAAGAAGGGTCCGTCTTCCGAATTGGTGATGCCCTACAGAAGTCCCATGACGTGGAATATTTCATCGGTTCCACCCAAGAACTTGTCGGCACAACCCCTTTTGAGTCTCTAACAGTTCCTTTCCGCTCCTGGCACAACTTCGCAGTCGCTCAGCAGTTACTCCGGTACCAGGAGGTTGGCCAGTTTGACATTTGGCAGGTCCACAATGTCTTCCCTAGTTTATCCCCTTCGGTTTATCAGACGGCCTTCGACCTTCAGATCCCCATTATTCATTTTCTTCACAACTACCGGATGTCGTGCACCAACGGATTCTTTATCAACCACGGAAAGCCCTGCGAGCGATGTATACATGGCAACTTTTGGCCTGCCTTGCAGACGGCCTGCTGGCGGGACAGCCATCTGGCCAGCGGAATGACGGGGCTTATCCTCCGTCGCTTTCGCTCCATGGGGCTGTTCGAAAAGGTCTCGGCGTGGATTGCCCTTTCCCATGCAGCTAAGGCCAAGCACATCCAAATGGGTATCCCGGAGGAACGGATTCATGTCGTGCCCCATTTCTACGAGCCGCCGGGTCCTCCCCCCCCTTCTTGCCCTTCTGGAGATGTTTTGTTTTTGGGACGGCTGTCCCCGGAAAAAGGCGTGGATTTTCTCCTGAAGGCCTGGGCCCAGATCGAAACCGGAACCCGCAAGCTGGTGATCGC
>CANEUY010000089.1 GCA_947442065.1 Verrucomicrobia subdivision 6 bacterium
AATCAAATCTTCTTTTCGAAACCAAACCCGGCCCCGAGACTTGGACGAAGCTGATCCGGGATTACCCGGGACAACCCGCCACCGCCCTCGCCATTCTCCAGTCGGCCGCCGAAGCCTCTTCCAAAAAAGACGCCAAACAAGCCGCCGGCCTCTACGAAAAATTTGTCCGGGAATTCCCCCAACACCCCCTCACGGGTGCCGCCCGGTTCGCCCAAGCCAATCAACTGGCAGCCTCGGGAGACAAGGCTGGAGCCCAAAGCGTGTATCTACGCATCATGAACGAGCAGCCCGCCAACGCCTTCCGCACTGGAGCAGCCGTCGGCCTCGCCCGCTTGCAAATTCAGGAAAATCGGACGGAAGCCGCCCGCCAGGTTCTCAACGAAATCCTCTCCGCCAACACCGGCAGCGCATTTTTACCCGAAGCGCGGGCCCTTTTGGAAAATCTTCCGCCCGCTCCGACCCCGGCGACTCAACTCCCCGCCAAATAACGCTCGGCATCGATCGCCGCCATGCAACCCATGCCGGCCGCCGTGATCGCCTGTCGATAAACCTTGTCCGCACAATCCCCCGCCCCAAAAACCCCCTCGATATTGGTCCGGCTTCCCGGTCCGAGCGTCAGATAGCCCGATTCATCCATCGCCAGCTTGTTCCGAAAAATCTGCGTGTTGGGCACATGCCCAACAGCGATAAAAAGGCCGGCACAGGACAGAAGGGAACTTTTACCGGAAACGGTGTCCTTCAATTTTACCCCGGTCACCTTCCCTGATCCGAGCCCTTCAACACTCTCCACGACTGAATTCCACACCGGCTGGATCTTCGGATTTCCCAGAGCCCGCTCCGCCATAATCCGGGAAGCCCGCAGTTCGCTCCGCCGATGGATCAGATAAACTTTGGATGCGAATCGGGTCAGAAAAGTCGCCTCCTCACAGGCCGAATCCCCTCCCCCCACCACGACCAAAGGCTGATCCCGGAACATCGGCAAAGCCCCGTCACAGGTCGCACAGTAGGTCACCCCCTTCGTTTCCAACTCTTTCTCCCCGGGAACATCGAGATGGCGATGCCCCGCCCCGGTGGAAACAATCAAAGCCTTCGTTTCAACGATTTTGTTCCCCGCACGGATCCGATGCACAGGTTTTCCCATAATCACCTCGTCCGCCACCACGCCAAACTCCACCTCGGCCCCGAACTTTTGGGCCTGCTCCATCATCTGCGCCATCAGGGTCGTTCCATCCACTCCCTTCGGAAAACCGGGAAAATTTTCCACAATGGAAGTCGTCGTCAACAGCCCCCCCATCTGCGCCCCCGTCAGAACCAACGGCTTCAAATTCGCCCGAGCCAGATAAAGGGCCGCCGTCCAACCGGCACATCCGCTTCCTAAAATCACAACATCGCGCATCTGGTCTTGTTACCCGTTCCGTTCAACTCCGTCCAACTCGCTTCCGGATTTCTTCACATCCCGGTGTGTTTTACTGCAAAAAAGTCTCCTTCTTCCCGCCCCAGTCGCTACGAATTCTCAATGGCCCAAACCGACAAGCTCGAGGAAATCTTCCGCATGCAGGATCTTTTGAACAAAAAAATCGGGGTCGACCTCGCCAATCTCTCGCCCGATGAAAAAACCAAATGGGCCCTCAATTATTCCCGGGCCATGAGCCAGGAACTGGCCGAACTGATTGATAGCTTCCCATGGAAATGGTGGGCCAAATACCAAAAGGTCGACGAGCAAAACGCCCGCGTGGAGGTCGTCGACCTGTTCCACTTCCTCGTATCCCTCGCCCAGACCCTCGGCATGACCGCAGAGGACATCTATCAAGGCTACGTGAAGAAAAACGAGGTGAATCACAAACGCCAGGATTCCGGTTACGCAGTCAAAGATCACGACGACTCCCGGCATATCTAAAAATTTCTTCGTTGGGGGGTGCGAGTTTTTACTCGAAATTACGCAGAATTCCCCTTGAATTGAACTTCCTCGACATGAGCAAATCCAAAACATCCTCAAAGCCCGCCACGGGCACGTCAAAGGCCGCCAAGTCCCGTCTTGGCCCGGCCACGATGGGATGCGATCTCCTCGTCCAGGCTCTCGAACATGCCGGCGTCGACACCATCTTCGCTTACCCGGGCGGCGCGAGCATGATGCTTCACCAATCCCTGACCCGGTCGAAAAAGATCCGCACCATTCTTCCCCGCCATGAACAGGGCGGAGCTTTTATGGCCGAAGGCTACGCCCGCGCGACAGGCAAGGTCGGCGTTGTGATGGCCACCTCAGGCCCGGGTGCGACCAATCTCGTCACCGGCATCGCCGATGCCTACATGGACTCCGTCCCCATGGTCGCTATCACCGGTCAGGTTCCGACGACCGCCATCGGCCGGGGCGCCTTCCAGGAAACCGATGTTTTCGGCGTTACCCTCCCCATCGTCAAACACAGCTACCTCGTGATGCATCCGGGAGATATTCCCCGCATCGTGGCCGAAGCCTTCCATATCGCTACCACGGGCCGACCCGGTCCCGTCGTGATCGATATCCCGAAGGACGTTCAAAAGGCCACCGCCCAGGTGACTTGGCCCGCCCAGATGGATATCCCCGGCTTCCACCGCCCTCCGGCTCCGGACGAAGTCGCCCTCCATGAAATTCTCGGCCTGATCGAAAAAGCCGAACGTCCCGTCCTCTACGTTGGCGGAGGCATCATCACTTCCGGAGCCGAAGCCGACCTTCTCAAATTTGCCCGTGCGACCGGCATCCCGGTAACCACGACGCTGATGGGCGTCGGTTGTTTTCCGGAAAACGATCCCCAATCCCTCAAATGGCTCGGCATGCACGGCACCGTCTACGCCAACTATGCGGTGGATGATTCCGACCTGCTTCTGGCCTTCGGCGTCCGCTTTGATGACCGTGTCACAGGGAAAGTTTCTGAATTCGCCAAAAAAGCGACCATCGTCCACATCGATATCGATGCTTCCGAACTCAACAAAAACAAAGTTGTCCACCTCCCCGTGCTCGCCGATGTCCGGCTTGCGCTAAAGAACCTCAACCAGCTTCTTTCCAAGCGCTCCCACTCTCACCTGCCGAAACGCTTCCAGAAATGGCGGGAGAAAATCGAGGGTTGGCGGAAAAAATATCCTTTTTCCTACACCAACATCCCCGGACGAATCATGCCGCAGCAGGTCATCCAGGAACTCTGTGAACTCACCCAAGGGGAAGCCATCATCACCACCGGGGTCGGCCAGCACCAGATGTGGGCCGGTCAATTCTACGACTTCCACCACCCCCGTAGTTTCCTGACTTCCGCCGGACTCGGTGCCATGGGATATGGTTATCCCGCAGCCGTCGGTGCCAAGGTGGCCTGCCCCGACCGCGAAGTCATCGATATCGACGGAGACGGATCCTTCCTGATGAACGTTCAGGAACTCGCCACTGCCATGGCCGAAAACATTCCCGCCAAGGCGATCATCATCAATAACCAGTACCTCGGAATGGTCGTGCAGTGGGAAGATCGCTTCTTCTCCAGTAACCGGGGCCACACCTTCCTCGGCGACCCCAAGGATACCCAAAAGATTTTCCCCGATTACCTGCCCATCTGCCAGGGATTCGGCGTTCCGGCCGAACGCATCACCAAACCCGAAGAAGTCCGGCCGGCCCTTCAACGCCTTCTCGCCTCGAAAACCGCCTACGTTCTCGACGTGATGGTCCCCTACACCGAACACGTCCTCCCCATGATCCCTGCCGGCGGCACCGTGAAGGATATCATTCTCGAACCGATGCAGCTTGGCGACGCCCCCCTCCAGTCCGAAGTCCCGGGCTAAAATTCAG
This sequence comes from Verrucomicrobia subdivision 6 bacterium, assembly GCA_947442065.1. Classification (GTDB taxonomy): domain Bacteria; phylum Verrucomicrobiota; class Verrucomicrobiia; order Methylacidiphilales; family Verrucolacustridaceae; genus Verrucolacustris. Next base: position 3,806 of record CANEUY010000089.1, read on the forward strand.
TTCGCGGGTCCTGTTTCCAGATCTCTACTTCGACATTTTAAACCAACCCGACCAAAGGTCGTTGCCTGCTTGCTGATCGGTTCCCCGGGGAGCCTGAACCGCAGCCGCCGCGGCCACTCCCCCCTCCTGTTTCGCACGAACCACATCAAACTGGACCGATTCGGCAATCGACTGCCCGGGAGCGATGGAGCCGGGGAAAAACTTTCGGGAGCTTCCACCCACCGTGATTTCCAGAGTCGGTGAGTTTACAGTCTCGGTGCCTCGATTTTGTACCGCCACAGTGATCTGCCCCATATCCCCCGATGTGGTCATCTTTACGCCGGCAATTGCCAGATCAATGATTCCCCTTTGATTCCTCTGCAAAACCCGCTGCAAATCCACCACCCCGTATCCTGTCTCATCATCTTTTCCGGCCCCTGTCGTGTCATCGGCATACTGTTGGATCAGTTCGGTTGCTCTCTTTCCGGTCAATCCCGGTTCCTTGGAAAGCAGGGCGGCGACCACTCCGCTGACCAAAGCCGTCGAAGCAGAGGTTCCACTGACTTCCACCATTTTGCCTCCCGGCCAATCCGCCAGCACCGCAAGACCCGGCGCCACCACATCCACCGACGGCCCCCGATTGGAGAAATAGAGATGTTGCCGATCCGCATCCACAGACCCCACGGACAAAACCCCATCATAGGCTGCGGGATAACTCACTCGATTGACCGCCTCATTCCCTGCGGCCG
>CANEUY010000090.1 GCA_947442065.1 Verrucomicrobia subdivision 6 bacterium
CTCTCGATCACCTCGTAGCCAAGGATCGAAACGAACTTACCGACCTTAAAATCCCACCCGTTACCCACCGGAGCACGAATCGCCACATAGGCCTGCTCCAAGAAAAGTGAGTTCGAGTTTTGATTCGTATTGTTCAAGGTGTTGGGCTGAGCGGAGGCATTACCGCGATTGGCCAAATAAGAGGCATCTTCACCGATCATGATGTCGGTCCGGAACCCAGCCTGCGCCTTGTTCTCATTCGAGAGAGCCTTCTCGAGTGCAATTTTCACCGCATAGAGATTAAAGTCACCCCGCTGGGCGTCATCGCCTCCGAAGCGACTATTGACCTGGGAATAGTTCCCCGATCCGGTGAAGTTGTAGCTGTAACCGGCATCCACGTAACCAGAGAGTTTGATCCCCTTCTGGGCTGTTTCGACGAAGTTGTTTTGCACCATCTTTTGGGTGTCTTGGGCGGAGGCTTCCGGGGAACTGTCCGCAAGGGTCAGAGAGTGAGCGACTGCGATGGCAGTCAGGACGGAGAAAGTTTTTTTCATAATGTTTGCTTCTTTTTTTTTGCCGTTAATCCAGCGGGAAAATAAAACCAAGAATTCATACAAAAGTCATGCAAAAAACCGGAATCGTGCTCTTTGGGATTGCCATCGGGCTGGCGAAAAGCGCAGGCCGGACTTTCACAAATCACCATCATAGGGCGGTTGCCTTTATTAGAATACCCTTCCAAACCTCCGGATGAGAAAAAGACAGGAATCGAACTAACCCTTATTAATTTCACAACCTCTTGTGAAAAGCGGTTGTTGGGGGGATTTGATTCCCTCCTTAGCCACTTCTCTTCAACGATTGGCCACAGGAAGCTGCGCATCGACCAATTTCAACCAAGCTTCCAATCGGTTGCGGAGCTCTTTCGCCCGCTCGGGCTCTGACGATATCCTGTCTTTGCGTTCCCCGGGATCGGTTGTCACCCGATATAGTTCGTCATGTCCATCTTCATAAAAATGAACCAACCGGTAATCCCCGCTCCGGATTGCACTGTGTGGCGTGGCCCCGCCCGGATGGTAGTGCGGGTAGTGCCAGAAAAGTGCGTCCCGCTGCACCTTCGCCCCTGAACGCAGAAGTCCCACAAGGCTCATCCCGTCCACCACCGAAGAGATAGGCCGGATGCCCGTCATCTCCAAAACCGTCGGATAAAGATCCATCGTGATCACCGGATCGGTTTCAACCTTTCCCACCTGGGTCTTGCCGGGCCAAAGAACGATTAACGGAACCCGCACGCCCCCCTCGTAAGCCGAGCCCTTTCCATCCCGCAGGGGAGAATTGTCGGTCGGCCCGATCAATCCTCCATTGTCGCTTGTGAAGATCACAATGGTATCCCCCTCCAACTTCAACCGCTTCAATGCATCGCGAATTGTTCCCATCGCATCATCCACACTTTCGACCATTGCCGCATACCCCGGATCGGTGTGCTTTTCTTCCGCCTTATTCTTGTCCTTATATTTTGCCACCACCTCTATCTTTCCTTGAATCGGCTGATGAACGGCATAGTGCGCAAGATAAAGGAAAAAGGGATTGTCCCGGTTCCTTTCGATGAACTGCACCGCTTCGCTCGCCTCCCGATCGGTCAGATATTCCCCCGTCGGTCCGTCCTCCAATGTTGGAATCTGATACGGGGAAAAATAGCTGGGGGGTTTGCCTGCGCTGTAGCCGCCCAGATTCCGATCAAATCCTTGCTGATCCGGATAATAGGCCTGATCTCCTTTGGGAAGATCCGGTGTCAGATGCCACTTGCCAATGCTCATCGTGGCATACCCGGCAGACTTCAACTGTTCGGCTAAGGTCACCTCGCTCAGGGGCAGGGATTTCTGCCAATCGGGCGGCCGGAGTTTCGCTTTGGGGTAATCATGGCCTGGAATCCAGTCGGTCAAGTGAAGCCGGGCAGGATATTTTCCCGTCATCAAAGCCGCCCGTGTGGGGGAACACACCGTGCAGGAGGAATAGGCTTGGCTAAAACGGACCCCCTCTTTCGCCAGTTGGTCGATGTGGGGAGTCTTATAAAATTTACTCCCGTAACAGGATAGATCGGTCATCCCCAAGTCGTCCACCAACACCAGAATCACATTCGGTGGCCGGGATTTCTCGGCTGCTCTTGTTTCGGTAAGAAAAAATCCAAGGAATGCTGAAGTCAGAAGCCACCGAGCCAGCTTTTTCTCCATACCTATTTTCTAAACCGATCTGATTTTCTTACAACCCTCTTGAAGCTTCATCCTTAACCCCTTGGCCCCTGAATCCCAAAGGGTCTAATCCTGATCGCTTTTCGGCTGTTTTTTTGGCATTCTGAAAGCATGAGAGTTCTCGTCACCGGCATGATTGCAGGGATGGACGACGCCGATTATCTCCGGCGGGTCGTGGCCCTCGGACAACGCAATCACCGCGACATCAAGGTGTACAATGCGGTCGAGGACTTTACCAAAGCCGGCAAAAAGCCTCTCGAGCGTCTCCTGGGCACGACCGACTACGTCTTCGAGCTCACCCGCGAAAAAGAGTATGAAAAAATCGGCTACGAGATTCAGAGAAACAATTATCAGGACGTCATCATCCGTGCCCCGGCCACAGTGGAATGGAACCGGATCAACCGAAAATTCAAGGACCAGCGAATCCTGCGGGATTTCATCAAACCGGACCTGATCGTCACCCTGATCGATGCCGAGTGGTCCATTAAACTAAAACTCGAAACCCTTCAGGAGGCCGATCCCTTCCTCGTCGCCCTCAAACAGCGAAACCATACCCTGTACGACATTCTGTCTTGGATGAATGAGGAGGTCAGTCTCTCGGAAGATTGGGCCCGCTATATGGGCATCCCCCACTATGTCATCGCCGTGGGCGAACCCCCCGAAGCCCTCTACAAGCTGGTCACCCACCCCAACCCTTGGGTGGTCTATGCCAGCTACTCGATGAGCTATGGCACCCCCGAAAAACGGAAGGAGATCGACCAGATCATCCACCGGCTCCGCAAATACGCCGTCATCGTGGATCCCCAATCGATCGAGATCGGTACCAACTTTGAGGGAGTCCCTGCCAGCGACCGCGAATCGATTTACGCATATACCGTCCATCGGGATTTGCACTGGTACGTCGGTAAGGTCCACGCCGTTGTGGCGATCCACCCCTACCCGGAACGACCCCCCCTTTCCACCGGCATGATGGATGAACTAGGTCATGCGCGGGATTACATGAAAGCCCGTTACATGATCTTCCCCCGGGGCGGCTTCAGCCCCTTCACCACCGACTCCTATATCGAAAAAGGCCACCTCTTTGAAACATCGGAGGACTTTTTCCGCCATCTCGACGAGGTGGAAAAGCGCCCGCAATTCAAAGACGAACTTGTCCTTCAGGGCGAATTTTTCAAAGGGCATTGATCATTCGCCGCAGATGTCTGAGGTCGGGGCCCCGCCCAATTCGGGTTCCCATGACACACGCCGGCTCGACCCCTTCTCTTTTTTTTGATACATTTTTCAGATGTCCTTGATCCCTAGAATCACCGAGACAACCGCTGCGCAGGACTTGAGTTCTCCGGAAATGCGCCGCTACGCCCGACACCTGATCATGCCCGAGGTGACGGTGGAGGGTCAGCGCAAACTCAAGGCCTCCCGGGTTTTGGCTATCGGAACTGGCGGCTTGGGATCCCCCCTTCTCGCTTATCTTGCCGCCGCCGGAGTCGGTCGGTTGGGCATCGTTGATTTCGACCGGGTGGACGAATCGAATCTCCAACGCCAGATCATCCACCGCCAAACTTCCATCGGTCAGGCCAAGGTGGAGTCGGCCCGCCGCACGATTGCCGAACTCAATCCCCACGTGGATGTGGTGACCCACGAAATTGCACTCCGTTCCGACAACGCCCTCGATCTTTTCCGCGACTACGATGTGGTGGTCGACGGCACCGACAATTTCCCCACCCGCTACCTCGTCAATGACGCCTGTGCCCTTTTGGGCAAACCGAATGTCTATGGCTCCATCTTCCGCTTCGAAGGACAGTGCACCGTCTTTTGGGCGGAAAAAGGGCCCTGCTACCGCTGTCTCTACCCCGAACCTCCCCCTCCCGGCAGTGTCCCCAGCTGCGCAGAAGGTGGCGTTCTCGGCATTCTCCCCGGCGTGATCGGCGTTCTGCAGGCCATCGAGACGGTCAAACTCATCCTCGGCATCGGGGATCCCCTGATTGGCCGCCTCCTTCTTTTCGACGCCTTGAAAATGCGCTTTAAGGAGATGAAGCTGCGAAAAAATCCAGAATGCCCCATGTGCGGACCAAAAAAGACCATCACCGGCCTGATCGATTACGAACAGTTCTGCGGGGCCCCCGCCCGTGAAGGCCCCGTGCAGGATGCGCCGAAAGTTCCCGAAATCACCTGCACTGACCTCAAAAA
>CANEUY010000091.1 GCA_947442065.1 Verrucomicrobia subdivision 6 bacterium
CCTCAAGTCGAACTACAATCAGGTTTTGAGCAATACGATCATTGCCAGCCGTGGTTGCCTGAATATCCGGCAGGGGTCGCATAATCTGGTCAAGGGCAACATTCTTCTTGGAAAGGGAGTCGTTGGAGCCCAAGGGTTGCGGATGTCCGGGATGAACAACACGGTTGAGGGAAACTATGTTTCGGGGTGTGACTGGGGGATCCGGATTCAGACGGGTGAATACACCGAGTCCGCGCTTACTCCCGGCTATCAGCCGAACATGAAGGAGAAAAAGAGTAAAAAAGGAGATGGAGGTGAGGTGAATGTTGCAAAATATCCGCCCGTGATGGACTTGAAGCTGGTGGATAATGTTTCCGTGAACAACACGGGGGCGGATCTCGAAGTGGGCTTTTCGTATAAAAAGCACTGGCCGGAGAACCAGTTGGTTCTTCTGCCTCAGAGCAGTGAGATCAAAAACAATAAATTCATTCGTTCCCAGGGAGGGGAGTCGGTCATCGGGTCAATCCCTGACACCGCGCCCCCATTGGACAAAATCCAGCTCCTGCCCAATCAGTATGCAAACAACCAGTTGCTTGGGGGGACTTGTGTGTATTCACCGGCTTTATCCGGATGCAAGATTGAGGCGATTCCTGCCGACTGGTCGGAGGCAAAGGAGATCTCGGGATGGAAACCTTTAACTCCGGAGGATGTGGGGCCTGCTTGGGTGATTGCGCTGCGCAAGGCCGGACAATTTGCGGTCGAGGATGACAAGTCCTGTTACCGTTCGGACACGGGAAAGAGCGAGAAAAAGAAGAAAAAGAAAAAAAAGGATTAGTCCGGACGAATTCCGAGGGCTTCCCGGACGACTTTCTCAAAGGTTTTGGTTTCATCCAAGAGGGAGATTTCCACCCGAAGGAACAGAACGGGGATATCGCGCGGCGGGAATGGGGGGAATCGGACGGAATCCTTTTCCGTAGTGATGAGTGCAAGTCCCCGACGGGCGCGGGTGCGAGTCAGGGCATTCTCCACTTCCGGCGCCATAAACCGGTGGTGATCGGCAAAGGAGCGTTGGTAAACAATTTCGGCGCCCAGTTTGATGAGGCCCTCGAAGAAGCTTTCCGGCACGGCGATCCCGGCCACGGCTCCGACCCGTAAACCCCGGAGATAGGAGAGGGGTTTTTTCTCCCCGGTGATGAGATCTTCCAGGTGGAGGGGGTGATGGCTGCAGGGGTGAATGGCCGCATGACGATTATGGCGACGGATAGATTTTTCAATCTCCTCGTGATCCTTGCCGTGGCATTTGGTCAAAAGAATCAGATCGGCCCGACGCAGGGCATCGGGGGGTTCGCGCAGGACTCCCCGTGGAAGAACATGCTTGTTGCCGAACGGATTTTGACGATCGACGAGGAGCAGATTGAATCGGTCGCCAAGCCGGAGGTATTGGAAGCCGTCGTCCAAGAGAAGGGTGTCGGCTTGGTATTGCCGGATGGCATGGCGGGCTGATTTGACCCGGTCGGAATCTACCAGGACGGCCACGCCGGGAAGGTTGCGTGCGAGCATGAAGGGTTCGTCCCCAGACTGGGCGGAATCGAGAAGAACCGATTTTCCGTCCGAGACCACTCGGGGAGGGGAGGGGGTGCGTCCCGGAAGAAATCGATCCGCCAAACGGGTGAGGAGCGGCTTGGGCACACTTTTGTAGCCCCGGCTGAGGATGGCGACCCGGCGGCCTGCCTCCTGGAGGGAGCGGGCGAGTTTTTCGACGACGGGTGTTTTGCCTGTGCCTCCGACGGTAAGGTTACCGACGCTGATGACCATCACGCCGACCGAGTAGCGGCGGAAAATGGCGTCTTGGTAAAAGCGGGCACGAACGCGCATAATGCCCGCATAGACGGTCGCGAGGAGAAGAAGGAGAGGCTTGAGAAGGGAGGCTCGACGACCCGCTGCGCGATCGAGGATGACATCGGTCGCAAACTGTTCCAAGGGTTCAAGAGCCTTTAGAGCCATGGGGATAGGGTGGGGATTTTCATGGAAAGGTTGAGAAAATTCGCCAGGTCGGATCTAGCGCGGGAGTTGCTTCGAAGGGGAAAGGGAGCATGATTTTCCACTCCCATTGAAAAAAATAGAAGAAAAGGAAGCGTTTTACATTAGAGACAAAATGGCACACATCATTCCATTAGAGTGTGACAATATGACTCCATCCAACAATTTTACTTTAAAAATAGTGTTGTATTTCAACAGTTTAAGAATTTATATAATTGGCACGTAAATTGCACTAAAAGGAGATATATGGCAAAAATTCTAGGTATTGATTTAGGTACAACGAACTCCTGTATGTCGGTCATGGAGGCTGGCCAACCGGTCGTTTTGGAGAATTCGGAGGGCGGACGGACGACTCCTTCGATCGTCGCCTTTACAAAGGGTGGGGAGCGGGTCGTGGGGCAGGCGGCCAAACGGCAGGCCGTGACGAATCCAAAAAACACGGTTTTTTCGGTCAAGCGGTTGATCGGCCGAAAGTTTGTTGAGGTTCAGGAAGAGGTGAAGCGACTTCCCTACAAAGTCGTGGCGGCCAAAAACGGGGATGCGCATGTGGAGGTCGAAGTCAAAGGAGAGAAGAAGACCTTTTCTCCTGAGGAGGTTTCATCTTTTATTTTGGCGAAGTTAAAAGCGGATGCGGAAGCGAAGCTGGGAGAAAAGATTTCACAGGCGGTGATCACCGTGCCGGCCTATTTCAACGACAGCCAGCGTCAGGCGACGAAGGACGCGGGCAAGATCGCCGGTCTCGAAGTTCTCCGAATCATCAATGAACCGACGGCGGCTTCCTTGGCGTACGGCTTGGACAAAAAGAAGGATGAGAAAATCGCCGTTTATGATTTGGGTGGAGGCACTTTTGATATTTCTGTTTTGGACATTGGAGACGGCCTCTTTGAAGTGAAGGCGACGAATGGGGACACCCATTTGGGCGGAGACGATTGGGACATGGCAGTCATGGACTGGATCATTGCGGAATTCAGGGCCGACTCCGGTATCGATCTGCATGGACAACCTGACGCCCTACAACGGATCCGAGAGGAAGCGGAAAAAGCGAAGATTGCCCTCTCCTCAGCCCAGGAATACGAAATCAACCTGCCTTTCGTGACGGCGGATGCCTCGGGTCCGAAGCATATCGCGAAGAAACTGACCCGGGCGAAACTCGAGCAGTTAACGGACAAACTCCGCGAACGGACGATCGGACCAGTCAATGCCTGTCTGAAAGATGCCGGACTATCTTCGACACAGATTGATGAGCTCGTGCTGGTCGGAGGAATGACCCGCATGCCCTCTATTGTCGAAACTGCCCGGAAGCTAATCGGCAAAGAACCCCACAAGGGTGTGAATCCGGACGAAGTCGTGGCGATTGGTGCCGCGATCCAGGGCGGAGTATTGAAAGGCGACGTGCAGGACGTGTTGCTGCTCGACGTGACACCGCTCACCTTGGCCATTGAGACGGCCGGCGGTGTGGCGACCCCGATGATTCCCCGGAACACGACCGTCCCGACGAAAAAGACCAATGTGTTCAGCACCTACTCGGACAACCAGCCGGGGGTGGAAATCGTGATTCTGCAGGGGGAGCGTCCGCTTTCTCGCGACAACAAACGGTTGGGGACATTCCATCTGGACGGGATTCCGCCGGCTCCCCGGGGGACGCCCCAGATCGAGGTCACCTTTGACATTGATACCAATGGAATTCTACAGGTTTCGGCCAAGGATCTGGGCTCGGGCAAGGAACAAAAGATTTCCATCACCGGCTCGAGCGGTCTTTCCAAGGAAGAAGTCGAGAAACTGACCCGTGAGGCCAAGGAACATGAGGCGGAAGATCTCAAGGCGAAGGAAAAGATTGAGGCACGCAATCAGGCCGAGAACACGGCTTTTGCTGCCGAAAAAATGATGAAAGAGATGGGAGACAAGCTGGATGCCGCCAAGAAGAAGGAGATCGAGGATGCGGCCAACGCGGTCAAGGAAGCCGTCAAAAAGGATGATGAATCCCAGATCAAGGACACGACCGAAAAGCTGAACACCCTGGTTCAGGCGGTGAGCACGGATCTTTATCGGCAGGCCTCGGAAAAGGCTGCCGCTGGAAAAGAAGCAACTTCACAAGCGGGAGAATCGGGATCGGCTGATCAAGGCGACCGTTCGAAAAAGGACGGGAATGACGTGATCGATGCCGAATTCGAGATGGTCGACAAAGACAAGAAGGGCGGCAAGAAGCCGAGTTGACCGGCGACCCGCGGGGGTCGTACCCA
>CANEUY010000092.1 GCA_947442065.1 Verrucomicrobia subdivision 6 bacterium
CCATCTTTCCCTCCAGAAAGCCTGGCATAAATGGACACTCTTTTTGTTGTCTCCGGCACTGGCGGTGGCGGGAAATTTCGGACGCATGATGATGCTGACCTTCGGGACGATGTTTTTGGGGAGTGCGGTCGCCATCGGGACGGAGGAGCACCCCACGACATTCCACATGGCGGCGGGCTTTTTCGTTTTTGTCGTCGCCTTGGCGGGGATGGCGGCCATCGGCTGGATTCTTCAACGGGGAGAGAAGGCCAATAAAACAGCCGTTCCCAGGGAGGCGGGTAAATGAACGAAAGGAAAGGAACGTTGGGAAGGGTTGCTTTGATTCTTCTGCTGGGTGGAACCACAGTCGCGTTATGCCTGCTTTTGCCGACACCGAATACGGCTCCGCATGCGGGAGTGGTGATGGATCTTCCGGAACGCGTGGGCAATTTCACCGGCAAATGGGTCGGGGCTTCGCCTGCGGAGATCGCCATTCTCCCCCCCGATACTCAAATCGTGCGACGGGAGTATGTGGATATGACGGGGGACCGGATTATGGCATCTATCGTTCTCAGTGGCGGAGAAAAGCGGAGTATCCATAAGCCGGAAATCTGTCTGCCCGGCCAGGGATGGAACATCCGGGGCGGGCAGGTGGAAAAGATTGTGCTGAACGATGGTCGCCCGTTGGAGGTGATGGACCTGAGTCTAGTCCGGGATGTAGAGGTCGGCCCGGGGGATCGACGGAAGCTGCCGGCCCATTACTTCTACTGGTTCATTGGGGATCAGGTGAGCACCCCGCATCACTGGAAAAGGATGTTTTTGACCAGTTTTGACCGGATCACAAAAAACCTGAACCATCGCTGGGCCTATGTGATCGTGATGTCGGTGGTGACGGAGGGCTTTCTGCCTCAGGGGAAAAACGACGCGCAGACGGTGGAGATGCTCAAACAGTTTACCGCGGAGGCGGGCCCCAGTTTTATCCGGACCACCTCGTCCTCTTCGGGCAACTGAATCCCCCTTGATGCGGTTCCGCTTCGTGGATACGCTAATCCCTTAACCCCAAACCAAAGGAAAACCTATGAAATCCATCCTACGAATCGTCCTCGCTACCCTGATCGCCCTGCCGGCAACTCAACTCCGCGCCGAATCGCTTGAAAAGCTGATTCCCGACTGCGCCGAGATTCTTGGAAAAATGAAACGGGAAGACATGATCAACCTGGAGCTTCTGAAAGAAGCCAAAGGAGTGGTGATCCTCAATGTGACCGGATTTTCGATCGGCATCGGCGGGTCGGGCGGGGACGGAATCCTGATGGCCCGCACAGAAAAGGGCTGGAGCGGTCCGGTAGCGATCACGACCCAAGGGGGAACCCTCGGGATTGATGTCGGCGGCACGGACAATGACATCGTTATCCTCCTGATGAAGGACGGAGTGGTCAGCAAGTGGGGTAACGGAGACCATTTCAGCAGCGCTTCGGCCAGTGCCGTGATGGGGCCCAAGGGCGGAGCCGCCTTGGATGCCTCGATGAAGAACCGCGATTTTAACGTCTACATCTGGAACAAGGGCGCCAAGCTGGGCGTGAACTTCGGTGGGTTTGATGTGGATGTCAACGATGAGGCCAATGCGGATTTCTATGGCCGTCCGATGGTTTCCGCCAAAGACATCCTGAACTCGATCACCGAAGTCCCGGCCGCCAAAAAAGACGGCGTGGCCCGCATTCAGGATCTGCTGAAATAAACCCACACAACGAAAGGACACCCCGAATATGAAAAAAACTCTAATTGCCCTTTTCGCCCTTGTTGCATTGTTGCCCTTGTCCGGGAGTGCGCAAAACTCCGAATCGCTGAACATTGCCGCGGATGAGGCGGCAAGTATGAACAAGCTGGATGTGCTGATGGGCCGTGCCCAGAAGCGCTTGAGCTACATCATGACCAATCTTGGTGAACTGGTGGACGGCAACGACGCCAACAACTCTTTCGACAAGTTCAAGGAGAACTTGGAAGACCTGCAAAGCATCCGCGACGACATCAAGGACCGGGTGGAAAAAGTCCGGGATCTCCAAGGCCGGAGGATCGCGGCTTGGACCAAGGAAGTGTCTGGGATGACAGACAAGGACATGCGCAAAATGACCAACGATCAAATCGATCAGGCAAAGGCCGATTTCGATGCGATGGACAAGAAGCTGCGTGAAGTGGGCGGCGATGCGAATGACCTGACCTCTTTGTTGCAAGATCTGAAGAAGTATTTTGCCTCTTCCTTTTCCCCCGACTCGATCAAGACCTGTACTCCGATGATTGAAAAGGCCCGTGCCTCCGGACAGGAAATGGTCAAGGACGTGGATGCCCTGCGGGACACAATCTACAAGCAGAAGAAAGTGGTGAAGGGCAATTCCTCCACCTGATCGAAAGTTAATTTAGGCGCCGGACGGAGACGTCGGCGCAGGGGCCAAGGGCGAGAGCACGAGAGTGATCTCGCCCTTTGTCTTGCCCGCGAACTTGGTGGCGGCTTCGGTCGGGGTGCCAACGAAAACCTCCTCGAACTTTTTGGTTAACTCCCGGGCGACACAGATCCGGGCTTGGGCAGGAAAGACCTGTGAAATCTCCGCGAGAGCCCGTGCAAGGCGATGGGGGGACTCAAAAAAGATCGAGGTATGATCCCGTTCGGCTGCGGCGGTGATTTCCTTTAACCGGGCCCCGGGTTTTGGGGGAAGGAATCCCCCAAAATAAAAAGGCAGGGCAGGAAGGCCGCTGGCGATCAGGGCGTGAAGAACGGCCGAGGGACCCGGGATGACTTCGACCGGCAGATTTTCCCGTCGGACAGCCCGAATGATCCGTTCCCCGGGGTCGGAAACACCGGGCATTCCGGAGTCGGTGACCAGAGCGATGGTTTCGCCGGCGCGGAGGCGATCGAGAATCTCGGATTCCCTCGAGGCCTCGTTGAACTTCTGATAACTGAGAAAAGGTTTTTTTAGTCCGAGGTGCTGGAGGAGAAGGCCGGTGTGGCGGGTATCTTCTGCGGCAATCAGGTCGGCGGTGGCCAGCGCTTGGCAAGCGCGGGGGGAGATGTCGGAAAGGTTGCCAATGGGTGTGCCAACGACGATCAGGCGGCCAGGATTCATGGAGGTTAGTTTAAGTTTAAGTTTAAGATTAAGTAAGCGTGAATGTTGTGTGGATAAAGTGGGGGATGGTCACGATGAATCATTGAGCGCGAACCTAAACTTAAACCTCAACTGAAACTATGCTGGCTTCGGTGCGTTGGCTGCCGCGCTAGGACTCGAACCTAGAACACCCACATTCAGAGTGTGGTGTGCTACCAATTGCACCACGCGGCAATCCGGGAAAGCATACCTGCGCCTGAAAATGAGGGCAAGAAGTGGCCGCAGGCTGCCTGCGGAGGTTATTTGCTCCACAACCGCCAAGCGGCGTAGAGAAGAAAAACAGCAAATGCCCGACGGGCAACCATTTCAGGAATTTTTTGGACCAGCAGGCTTCCAAGAATGGCGCCCAAGATGCCGGTCAGCGCACAGGCGGCAGTGATCCGCCAGTCGATGGTGTTCAACTTCCAGCTGGTGATCGAGCCGGCCAGACTGATCGGGATAATCAGAGCGAGAGAAGTGCCGACGGCTACATGGTAGGGGACGCCGCAGAGAAGGGTGAGGGCGGGAACAACGATTGCGCCTCCGCCGATACCGAAACATCCCGAAGCCAAACCAGCCAGCAGACCAATCAAGGCATAAAGAATTGCACCGGAAGGCATGAGGAACGATCCGCACAGGTGGAAGAATTGGCAAGAAGAGAAGAGCCATGACCTCACGAGAGGTCGGACAGGGAGGGATTGGTCCCCCGTTACCCAGAGACCCATCCGAATTTCGCCTCCGGCAGATGATATACCCTGTCCTTGCTAACGCTACGGACAGGGAGGGATTCGAACCCTCGGTTGGTTTTACCCAACACACGCTTTCCAGGCGAGCCCGATAGACCGCTCCGGCACCTGTCCCGCAATTTCATAGTATAAACCAAAACACCCCCTTCTGCGAGTCGATTCGCCCAAGGTTGTCCTCCGGCCTCGTTCCGATAAACTGGAGGGATGTCGGCTCCTCTCCCCATATCCGTCTGCATGATCTCAGGGCAGGATGCCGGCCGGATCGGCCGGGCTCTCGAG
>CANEUY010000093.1 GCA_947442065.1 Verrucomicrobia subdivision 6 bacterium
GCTTTGCCACGGAGCTGTTCGGCCAGATTGTTGAAGGAGTAGGTGAGGGCACCGATTTCGTCGGTGGAAAGAACGGGAAGCTGGATGGAAAGGTCACCCTTTTCCATGTTTTGCACGCCGGTGAGCAGGGATTCAACCGGCTGGACCATGCGTCGGGTGATGATGTAGGCGAAGACCAAGCCAAAAAGAATGGCCGCCCCTGTGGCGCCCTGCGTGACGAGGACAGCCTGCTTTTCCCTTTTCAGGGAGCGGGCAGCGCTGGATTTGGAGAGGTCCAGGCCCAGGTTGCGGATTTGCACACGCCTTTCCTGATAACGTTTTTGAATTTCACTGTGTTCATCGTACAGAAGGCGGGCTTTCGGGACGTCCTTGGAGCGGGCGGCAGAAAGAATTTTTTCCTGCATGAGGGTGATGTAATCGAAGGTCGAGGCAATTTCATCCGTCAGACTATCCATTCGGGCCACGGAGATCAGGTCTTCTGGGTCCGAAGCGGCAAGGGACTCCTTTAATTCCCTCCTGATCTCAACCAGATCCTTTTTCACGATTTCGGTGAATTTGGCGTAATTCTCGTTCGCTTCCTGGAGAACGGCAGGATCTGGATTGGGAATGTTGGCCTGGGCATAGAGGCGTTCGAAGGCCAAGCGACGGCGGACTCCGGAGACGTCGAAATCCGCGACCAAATCGGCAAACGGAATGTTGTTTTCAGCGAGGTTGGTGAGGTCGCTGCGAAGCTGGCTTACCTGATGCGTGCTGAAGACCGACAGACCGATCATCAGACAGAGGAGGAAAATGGCCAAACCGAAGATCTTCGTGGCGATTTTGATGCGGGGGGCCATGGAAAGAAAGGATATCAGAATTTTCCTGCGGGAGCGAGTGGCAGGGGAGCCGGCAAAGGGAGGTGTTGAGGTTTGGGCTGGTTAGGGCAAAAAGAACCGATGACTCCTTATGCAAAATTCAAGAAGGGACAACTGATCCTGCGGGATGAGCTGGCGATTGACCGGACCCTGCTGGCGAATGAGACGACCCTACTGGCGTACATGCGGCTTTCGATCTCCCTGACGATTGCCGGCGTATCGATCGTTCATTTCGCCATGGAAGAGTGGTTCCGGACGATCGGCATTCTTTGTGTCCCGGTGGGGATTGGAGCGGGGATGGTCGGGTGGTGGCGGTACAAAAAAATGGGGAAAGAAATCCGGGGGATTCGAAAAAAATCAAAATAGATTTTACGGATCGACTCCGGGGATGGTGGCTCCACCGGCGTGTGGCAGGAGCGAGTTCTGCAGGCCGGAATGTTTGGAACCCAGGGCGAGGGCTAAAAAAGCCAGACAACCGAGGACAACCAACAGGATGACTTTTGTCTGGAGGCCGATTTTTTTCCAGAATCTGACAACCCAATTTTGTCGATGCAGCGGGCGGTTCGCCATCAAGGCATCATCGGAAACAGGCCTAAGATGGGCAATTGAAAAAGCGAATGAGTGAAACTGGCAGTCTTTGGGAGGGCTACTGTTTTCTCAACATTTCCAATCGGCAGGCGAATCCTCCCAAGTCCACGGTTTGTTGGAATTCGATCCGGAGGGAGGTGGCAGGAGGTTTAATTTTGAGCGGGTTGATCCATACCATCCGACCGCCGGGTCGTAGGGCAACGCTGGCGGTTTCGAAAAGTTCCTCGAGAAGGCCCCGGAGATTGGGAATGGGAACGCGTTTACCGAGCGGAGGATTGGTGATGAGGAGTGTAATGCTGCCCGGGCCGTAGCCGGGAATGCTGGAAAACTCCCGGAAATCTTTTTGGACAAAATCGGTGCGGACTCCTGAGAATCGTGCGGCCTGCCAGTTGGATCGGGTCGCCTCAATGGCGGCGGGGCTGAGGTCGGTTCCCAAGACGCGACTGACTCCTCCCAGGCGGACGCGTTCGATGAGTTCGAGTCCCGACCCGCAGAAGGGATCCCAAACCGTTTCGTCCGGAAAGGGTCCGGCGAGGCGGGCCATGGCGGCGGCCAAGGGGGGATGGGAAGCAGCGGGAACATCCTGCTGACGGTAGGGGAAACGGGGATCGGGGGTAAGGCGGGGGCGGAGCTCCACAAAATCTCCGGAGGGGCCGGGTTGAACTTCGATGGCCCAAGGAGCTTCGCGTGAGTCGTTGAGAAGGTCTGGGCAGAGGGAGTAGGCGCGTTGCACAATTTTGAGAATCGCCCCGCGTTGATGTCCCTTGGCGACGAATTCGAGCCGGTAGCGGATGGGGCCGTCCGTGAAAGTTTGGAGGAGCCGGCGGCTGAGTGGGGAGGCGATCAGGAGGGCGAGGGGTTCGGACACTTCGCGGGATTGGGGCAAAGTTCCGAGGAGAAAGGAGGCGGTGGAAAAGCAGCGGAGGGTGTAGAGGTCGTCGAGACGGAAGGGGGCAGTGGGGGCAAGGGTCAGCAGGCCGGGGCGGATTTCCATGATGCGGAATTTCGCTCCCGTATCCTTGATCTCTCGGGAGAGGATGGGTTCAAGGCCGGTGCGGCAACGGAGGTGGAGTCGGATTTCGGTCCATTCGGAGAGGGGGGCCTGGAGGCGGATGGAGGAGGGTTTCTGTTGGCGGGCGAGATTGGCCTTGGCCCGTTGCTCGCTGAGTTGGGGAAGAGCGGATCCTTGGGCGCGGATGAGGTCGAGCGTGGCGGAGCCGCCGATTTTATCGAGAGCCTTGCCGACAAACTTTTTTTCCCGGTCGACATGGGTTTTCTGCAGGAGGGCGAGAAGTTCCCGTTCCTCTGTGCGCCCGGCACCGATTTTCGGGAGGGCGGTCATGGCATAGCGGCGGACTTTTTCGGAGGGATCCTGAAGGAGGGATAGGAGCCATTGGCGGACGGGTTCCTTCAGGGAGGGTTGGTTCGCCTCGGCAAAGCCGGCTCCGATGGCCCGGATGACGGCCACGCGGCGTGTTTTTTCTTCCGAAGTGGACTGTTGGAATCGGGGCGCCTCCTCCTGCCAGAGGCGGAGCCAGGGGATAGTCCGGAGTTCCTGATAGAGCTCCTTGGTGGGGTTGGAGGCCTTTTTTGCCATGGAAGAGCTTCGGTTTCAGGGGGAGGGAACTCAAGCTTTGCCGTGAAGCCGTCTTTGCGAAATCCGTCAGAAAAGAGGAGGAAGAAATGTTTGCCCTAGGACTGTTAATGTCCTTGGGGGGTTGTCAGGGTGGGTTCATGCAAGCACGGAAACAAAGGTTCCCTCGGGAAAATCACGACCTCATAATCCCCTCCATGCGGATTGAGTTGATCACCACGGGATCGGAACTGCTGTTGGGGCAGGTGCTGAATTCCCATCCGGGATATCTTTCCGGGAGACTGGCCGGGTTTGGACTGGAGTTGGCCCGGCAAACTTCGGTTCCGGACGGGAGGGCGGCGATTCGGGAGGCGCTTGCCGAGGCGTGGGGGAGGAGTGATCTGGTGATTCTGACGGGGGGGCTGGGGCCGACTTCCGATGATTTAACCCGGGAGGTGGTGGCCGAGTTTTTTGGAAGGGAGATGGAGTTTCACCCCGAGATTTTGGAGAAGATTTTGGGGTATTTCGCCCAAAGGGGATTGACGGCTCCGGACATGGTCAAAGTGCAGGCGATGGTCCCGAAGGGTATGGAAGTTTTGCCGAACGGGAACGGAACGGCACCGGGTCTCTACTTGGAGGAAAAAGGGAAGAAGCTGGCGGTGTTGCCGGGACCGCCCCGGGAACTGGGGCCGATGTTTGAGGCCTGGGTCGAGCCGAAGTTGCGGGGGCATGCACGGGCGGCGGAAATGACTTTGGTCCTGCGGGTGGCGGGGATTGGGGAGTCGGCGGTGCAGGAGCGGTGTGAGGCGGAGTTGCGGAAGTTGGGGGTGGGGGAGATCGGCTACTGTGCGCGGCCGGGTGAGGTGGACGTGCGGTTGCGGGGTGCGGAGCGGGGGATCCTGGAGGCGGGTGGGCGAAGATTGAGGGAGATTTTGGGAGAGGCGGTTTATGGGGAGGGAGCAGAGAAGATGGAAGAGGTGGTGGTGAGGTTGGCGAAGTTGGGGAAGAGGAAATTGGCCACGGCCGAATCATGCACGGGGGGATTGGTGGCGAGCCGGATCACGGATGTGCCC
>CANEUY010000094.1 GCA_947442065.1 Verrucomicrobia subdivision 6 bacterium
TCCCTGATGCCGGTGGAGAACATTCCGGTGGGAGAGCGGGCCATGGATACGAACGAGGTGATGAAAATTCTCCCCCACCGTTATCCGTTTCTGATGGTCGACCGGATTCTGCGTTTTGAAGGGGACACCAAGGCAGTTGGGTTGAAGACGGTGACCATCAATGAGCCTTATTTTCAGGGACATTTCCCCGGACATCCGATCATGCCCGGAGTTCTGCAAGTGGAAGCGATGGCCCAAGTGGCCAGCATTCTTCTTCTCCGTAACACCGAGAACGCCGGGAAGCTGGGTTATTTTATGAGTGTGGATAAGGCTAAATTCCGTAAGCCGGTCCTGCCGGGAGATATACTTTCCATGCATGTGGAATTGACGAAATCACGCGGGAAGATCGGAAAAGCTTATGGGCAGTGCATGGTCAATGGGGAAGTCGTTTCAGAAGCGGAACTGATGTTTGCGATCATCGATCGCTAGGGGAGGACAGCGAGTGGCGGTTCATTCGACGGCTTTGGTTCATGCAAAGGCAAAGGTGGGGACCTCGGTGGAGGTTGGGCCGTACTGTGTGGTCGGGGAAGGTGTGGAATTAGGAGACGGATGCGTGCTCCGGCATCATGTGAATCTTGAGGGACCCAGCCGATTTGGGAAAAAGAACATCTTCCATCCCTTTTGCTCCATCGGAGGGAAGACCCAGGATTTAAAGTACAAGGGGGAACCGACTTATCTTGAGGTGGGAGATGAGAATGATTTCCGTGAGTATGTCACTGTGAACCGGGGAACGAGCCCCGGGGAAAAAACCATCATTGGAAGTCGGAACCACTTTCTGGCCTATGCCCATATCGCCCACAACTGCGTGGTGGGGAATGATTGTATTTTTTCGAACAACGGAACATTGGCGGGGCATGTGACGGTGGGGGATTTTGCGGTGATCGGGGGTTTGTCGGCGGTCCATCAGTTTTGCCGGGTCGGGCGTCACGCGATGATCGGGGGATGCACCAAGGTGGTGCAAGATGTGTTGCCTTATATGATAGCCGACGGAAATCCGGCGGTGACCCGGGCGGTGAACCTGACCGGGTTGCAGAGGAAGGGGTTTTCGGAAGAGTCGATCCGCGGTTTGAAAGACGCGCTCAAGGTTTTGTTGAGTCCCAAATACAACCTTTCCCAAGCGAGGGAGTGCTTGGTGGAGAATGGGGCGAAGACCGAGGAGGTGAAGGAGTTGATCGAGTTTTTGAAGACCTCGGAACGAGGCGTGGTGTTGCGCTAGGAACGGATCGGTCTACGACCCGAAGGATGGAATTTTCGGGATCAGGCCGGATTTGTGGGCACGGCCAAAGAATTCTTTCAGGCCTGCCCGGCCACGATCGCCGAAATCAAGAGTCAGATCGTTCACATACATGCCGATGAACTGATCGGTCCGCTTTTCATCCATGCCTCGGCTGAGGGGTAGGGCGTGGCAGACCCCGGCCTGACGGTGGTCGAGGGCGTATCGGACACTTTCCCGGAGGGTGTCCGTCACGGAGGCAATCACCTCCGGACCGAGATCTCGTCGGACCACATTTCCACCCAACGGTAAGGGAAGTCCCCCGGTATCCTTGGCCCACCAAACACCCAAATCCTCGCAGAGCGTAAATCCTTCCTCGGAATAGGTGAGTTGCCCTTCATGAATGATGAGACCCGCATCCACACGTCCCTCTAGAATTTCCTCCTGGATCTTATCAAAGGGGAGGTTCACAGCCTGAAAAGATCCGTGAGGAAGGCCAAGATAGAGTTGAAGGGTGAGATAGGCGCTGGTCAGGAGTCCGGGGATGCCGATCCGCATCGTTTTCATCGTCTCCCGGTCGATCTTCTTTTTTGCGACCAGACAGGGGCCGTAGCCGTCCCCGAAACTGGCTCCACAGGGAAGAAGTGCGTACCGGTCGGCCATCCGGGTGTAGGCGTGGAAGGAAACCGCAGAGATATCCAACTCATTCGCCTGGCAGCGACGGTTCAGCGTTTCGATATCCTGCAGAATATGGGTGAATTCATGGCCGCGGAGGTTCACCAGGTTTTTAGCCATGGCGTAAAACATGAACGCGTCGTCCGCGTCGGGGCTATGGCCCAAGGTAAGTTTCATCGTGGAAATCGTAGCGGATCAGCGTCGGCGGAACGAGCCGAGAGACTAGTTGTAGTCGTCTTTCGTCACGGAAGCAGCGTCCCGGGAGCCGAGAACCTCCGCTTGCTGCTGGACACGCGAAACCGCCTCGTCGAAGCGGTAGGCGTGGCAGTTGGGGCAAAGAAGAGCCTTTTTCAGGACAATACTTCCGCACCCCTCGCACACTTTGTAGTCGGAAGGTTGGGCCAAAATCTTGGCCGCAGCACTGGCTCGATCCGGGGTCGCTCCCATGGAGCGCAAGGTACTGATCGGCATGGGTTCGGCAAGAGCTTCGCGAAAGAAAAAAAACGGCTAAGGTGAACGGATGAAGGGAAAAGCAAGTAGGATTTCCGAATTATGGCACGGGATTGACCCTCGGGGGAGGGATGTGCGGTATGCCGCGTATTTTCATCATTTTAACCGTGAGAACTACTACGAAGCCCACGATGTCCTTGAGTCCCTTTGGCTGGAAGAAGGCCGGCAATCACGTGCAGCAGCCTTTTATCAGGGCTTGATTCAATTGGCGGGTGCCTTCGTCCATATGCGAAAGCATTTTGAAAATCCCGATCACCGGGTGCACCAGCAGCGGCTTGCCCCCGCTTATCGGCTTCTAGGGTTGGCGGAAAAGAATCTTGGCGGATTCGGAGAAGAGTGGGAAGGAATCCGACTGGAAGTGATTTTTAAATTAGCAAAGGAGATGAAACGCGTTTTGTCGTCCGGAGAGTTTCAAAAAAATCCGTGGAGCCCTAACCAAGGGCCGAAGTTGGAGCTTCCGAAAGAACCGAATTAGTCCTCTTTTTTTCTCAGGCCATGGGTTTCCATGGATTCGGTGAAGTGTTCAGCCACGCTATCGGCCAGGCGACCGATCTGCATCGATTCCTGCAGGCCGGTGCCTTTGGCAATCATATTGCCGATTTTGGCAAAGGGGCTGATTCCTGGCCCGGGGGACAGCTTCGCCTTTGCCGAGCTATTATAGACGAGAAAAGGTTCGGCGATGGGGTGGTTGGAATCAGCGACGGAGATGACAATTCCGACGACCGGGTTATCCGTGCCAAGGACCTTTTTCCCCGGGTCGAGATTGACCACGTTACCTTCCAGCTTCCATCCATCGGCGGGAACAGGGGAAGAACTGGTCCAAACCTGCACAGGGAGTTCGGCATCTTTCATTTTTTCCAGAATGGCTGCCGTCAGGTCGGTTTTGAGTTCGGTTAATTTCTTTTTGGTCTCCTCCTCGTCGTCGGAAGGCAGAATGGAAATTCCCTCCGCGTTTTTCTTTTTGGCATCCGCGATGGCGGCTGGATCGATTTTTACAGGGAGGACGTAAATCTTTGTCGCCATTTGGGTCGGCCAGACGATCGTGCTCGGAGCAGCGGCTTGGGCGGTTTTGACGGTTTCGTCAGCTGCGTAGGTGGACAGGCAACTCAGGAGGAGCGCCAAAAGAATAGATTTAATCACGAAAGTTATTAAAGGAGAGAGAAACAGGGA
The DNA here is from genome assembly GCA_947442065.1 of Verrucomicrobia subdivision 6 bacterium. GTDB lineage: Bacteria > Verrucomicrobiota > Verrucomicrobiia > Methylacidiphilales > Verrucolacustridaceae > Verrucolacustris. The sequence goes on from CANEUY010000094.1 coordinate 3,608, forward strand.
AGTCGAGACCCCGCAAATGGGCAATCGCTGCTTGGAGATCATCTCGGTTCTTTCCTGAAACGCGTACTTTTCCGCCTTCGATGGCCGCCTGAAGTTTTAGGCCGGAAGAGCGGACCGACTGGCTAACCGATTTGGCGTTTTCACCCGAAAGGCCCTGTTTGAGCAGAACTTCCTGACGAGCCCGACCGACGGACGAAAGCTCCGCATCCTTCGGCTCGAGGTTTTTGAGGGGGATTCCACGTTTAGCGAGTTTGCCCATGACGATTTCCCGTAGGGCATCGAGCTTGAACTGGTCGTTGGCGGAGAGAACCAGCTTATCCTTTTCCTCGGCAATTTCCCATTCGACCCCTTTGAAATCGAATCGGCTGGCGAGCTCCTTGCGGGCCATGAGGAGGGCATTCGCCAGTTCGGCCATGTTGATTTCGGAAACGACGTCAAAAGAGGGCA
>CANEUY010000095.1 GCA_947442065.1 Verrucomicrobia subdivision 6 bacterium
AGATGCGCGCCGAGCACTGTCCCCAGACCGATACCCCCTACGCCAATGACCACGGCAGATTCACCGATCTCCAGCCCTGCATCCCGGGCAACGACCCCAAAGCCGGTGGTCAGCGTGTCGGCTAATAGACAGCAAAGCTCGAAATCGGTATCAAGCGGAACCTTAGTCAGGCGGTTTTCGGAGATGACTGCAAATTTTTGAAACGTAGTGATCGGGCCTGCATTTACCCGCTTGTCGCCCCAACTATACACGGATCCCCCCGCATCAATACCCGCACCTGGCCGCCAGTGACACACAACCCGATCGCCGGGTGAAACATGCTTCACTTCGGGTCCAACCTCGAGAACGACCCCCCCCGCCTCATGCCCGAGAAGGTGGGGCAGGTATTTATCAGGGCCCTTGACGCCGTCGATCTCTCCAATCTGCGACCCGCAGACCCGGGTGGCCTTGATTTCGGCCAATACTTGCCCATAGCCCAATTTAGGAAGCTCCACCTCCGCCAACTCTAGGGGCTTTTTCTGCTCCACAAGGATGGCCGCCAAAGTCTTCACGGGATAAACCACCAGACATCACCGGTATAACCCACCTCAGCAAAAAGGCGGTGCCAGTCGTCCACATGCATGTAGGTCTCTGCAGTCAAAATCCAGTCCATCAGCCGCTGTTTTTCTTCCTCCGTCCTCCAAGCATCGACAGAGATGAATTTGTGGGCCCGACTGACTCTCTCGATCTCTCGCAGCGCCTGCTTAAGATCATCAAGTTTTAAATTATGAATGCTATTGATGGAGACAACGAGGTCGAAAGATCGGTCGGGGTAGGGAAGTTTTTCAGCAGAGCCCAGATTGATCAGCTCCCCCATCCCCCCATGGGCATTCTCCTTAGCATATTCGGAGACGTCCAATCCCCGAACCTCAGCTTCGGGAAGGATCTGAAGGAAATCATGCATCAGAAACCCCTTGGCAGCTCCGACGTCGAGAATACCAGCACGGGGCTCCAGCTGGTAATGTTCGACGAACCGACGGGCCACAGGGAGCCAGCGGCCGTCGTATCGAAAACCGCCGTATCCGTGACGCCGTTCTCCGTCGAAAAAATCCCGTCCAAACTGTTTCGCGATTCGGCGGTCCTCTTCGGTCTTGCCCGCTGCCCGGGCCAGAGGATCTCGTTTCGTCACGGGCAGTCGATCGAGAAGATTAATTTCAGCCATGATTAAAAAGGGCCGGTGAAGGCCGGATTCGGCTTATCGTATTCGATCCCGGGTTGCAAAGCCAACTCCCCAGGCTCTCTGCTCCGGCCAAACATCTCCAGAACAGCCTCCACAATATGATCGGCGCGGGGATAAAATTCAGCTGCCAATGCCGGACTAGTCGGCGTTGGGCAGTCGGGCAAGGTGACGCGCCGAGGCGGATTTTTTAGGCAGGTTTGGGGATCCTCGACGACACATGCCAGGATTTCCGCGGACATCCCCGCACAGGCCCAGGCCTGGTCCACCGCCACCAGGCGACCGGTTTTACGCACAGAACGGAGTAGGCCCTCTCGGTCAAGGGGCCGAAGACACCGGAGATCCAGCACCTCCGCTTCGATGCCTTGAGCCGCCAACCGTTCGGCTGCCTCTAGGGCCTCGAGAACCATGTAAGAAATGGCGACTATGGTCACATCCTTACCCAGTAGGGCCACCCGCAAAGGACCGATCTCTGTACGGTAGTGTCCGGAGGGAACCGGACCGCGAACGTGATGCAGCCAACGATGGTCGATATAAACAATGGGATTAGGATCTTCGATGGCCGAGATCATCAGGCCCTTGGCGTCCTGCGGACAAGAGGGCAAAACCACCTTAAGCCCGGGCACATGGGCAAACCAGGAGTGCAGGGCCTGGGAATGCTGTGGTCCCTGCCCCCATCCCCGGCCCAGAATCATGCGGAACACCACCGGGGCATGAACCTGACCGCCAAACATATAGCTCCAGTTGGCCGCCTGCGTGCACATCTGGTCCATGGCTAAAAGGGCGAAATCCAAGCGCTGATGATTCAGTACCGGCCGAATCCCGTTAAGGGACGCCCCCAAGACCACTCCCGTCATCCCGTTTTCCGAGCATGGCATGTCCATAACACGGTCGCCCCCGAACTCCTCCCGCAGGCCCGAGGTGGTCCCAAAAAATCCCTTTGGATCGGGGATTCCTAGGCCGATTAAGAGAACGGACTGATCTTGTCTCATCGCTTCACGGAAACCGTCCCGGATCGCCTCGGCATAGCTTAACTCGCTCATGGCTGAATAGAGTACACGAAGTCGGCCAAGCCCCGCGGAAACGGGCTTTTACGGCCAAAGGCCATTGCCTCCGCAATTTCAGCAGAAATTTTTTCGGATAGCTCGTGAACGCCTTCCTCTGTGAGGAGACCTGCCGAGATCAGTTTTCTGCTGTAATTTTCAAGCGGGTCCCTTTTTTTCCAATCCAAGAATTCCGCCTCCTTCCGGTAACCGATATGGTTATCGAAGCCCGGCCCGCAATGTTCCCGCCAGCGATAAGTTTTCAACTCGAGGAAAAAGGGGCCTTGACCGCTCCGCACATGCCGGCGGGCAGCGACGACCTGATTGAAAACAGCTTCTGGGTCGTTCCCGTCCACTTGGCACGCGGGAATGCCGTGAGCGGAAGCCACCTCAAAAACCTCTCGATGGGCGGGCTGCCGAACGGCCATTGGAGAATAGACGGAATAAAGATTGTTCTCGCAGACAAACAGCACGGGCAGGCGATGGAGCGAGGCAAAGTTGGCGCTTTCATGGAAAACTCCTTCTTCTGTGGCGGCTTCCCCCAGAAACGCAGCAGTGACCCTAGTCTGCCCCCGCAACTTCTCCGCGAAAGCCAGCCCCACGGCAATCGGAATAGTGCTCCCCACGATCGGCACCGCCCCCATAAAACCGACGGAGCGATCAATCAGATGCATCGACCCCCCCCGCCCCCGGCAACATCCGTCCTGCCGGCCCATAAGTTCCGCAATCATCGCTCGCAGATCCCCCCCCTTAGCCAGGTAGTGGGCATGGGAGCGATGCCCACTCATGGCTAGATCAGCCCGCGCCAAGGCGGCGGCGGTGCCGGCAGCCACAGCCTCCTGGCCGATCGAAAGATGGACCGGGCAGCGCATCTCTTGGCGTGGGTAGGCATCGGCGATCGCCTCCTCCACCAGACGTATCCGCAACATGCAGCGAAAGAGCCCCGCCTGAAGGGCCGGTGTGAGTTTTTCGGGTGATTCGGTAATCAAGCAAGCGACCCCAGCTTTTTCATTGTCCGAATGTTATAAAACTCCTCACGGTCGTTGAGTCGCCCTTGGCGGAAGGCCTCGATCACTTCCCGAATGCCGTCTTCAACCCCGTACTTCTGTTGAAATCCGGTCGCCAGAAGTTTTTTTGAGGAGAGTCGATAAGAGCGCGGGTCGTTGGAGGGCGTCACCTCAATCTCTGCCGGCACATGCTTCTTTACCCTTTCCGCAATATCCAGAATTGAAATGTTTTCAAATCCCGCATTGTAGATTCCGGTCAACTCCGGCTTGGCGAGAAAATGCTCGTAGACCCGGATCATGTCCTGAAGATGGATGTTCGGGCGCGTCTGATTTCCCCCGAAGACCGTGATCTTGCCCTTGGTCAGGGCCTGCATCGTGAGCATGTTGACGGACAAATCCAACCGCATACGGGGAGAGTAGCCACAAATGGTGGCCGGGCGGATGATGGTGGTACGGATTCTGTCCGAATAACTCAGTAGAACCCTCTCGCTGACCATTTTCGTTTTGTTGTAATCCGAAATGGGGACGAGGGACAGTTCCTCGGTCACTTCCGGCTCCTCTTTCACCCCGTACACACTCCCGGAACTCGCATACA
>CANEUY010000096.1 GCA_947442065.1 Verrucomicrobia subdivision 6 bacterium
AGAGGAGATAGATGGCTTCGGTCACAAAGGTGTAAACAAAGAAGCCGTCGTCCTCCTCGGGTTCGGTAAAGCGCATTTTATGCATCCCATCCCACCCCCCGAAACAGTGGCGCTCAATCCATGAGGAGAGATCGGCAAGGAGACCTCTTTCCTGCTGGCTTGCCTCGGCGACGGCGTGGATCAGTTTTTGGATTGTGATGCTGGGGAAGATGGTTTGGTACATCAAAACGGGGGCGAACACATCCCGGTTTCTGGCTAGGATTTTCTGGAGAAAGGTGGTGCCACTCCTCGGAGGGGCGATGATAAAGACGGGTTGGCGGATTTCCTGCCGGCGAAAGCCCGGATAAAGGAGGTGATCAAGCGCCCGTCCGATGGCCACGACGATCCAAAACAGGGTCAGGAGGGATAGGAAAAATGTGACAATCACCCAACGACGCAACTGAAACGCTTTGCCGAAATAGGAAAGATACAGGGCTTTTGTTAAAAGGTTAAAATTCAGGTACATGACTGGATGCTTGTTTTTTTTAGTGGAAATCCATGGGGCATCAATGCAAACCCTTTGAAGGACTTATCGGCATGTTCACCCTCGATTTTCTGATTCAGGCAATCTCCAGCTACCGTTATGCGGCCATGTTCGGGATTCTTTTTGTTTCAGCCATGGGGGTGCCCATTCCGGAGGAGCCACTCTTGATCGCGAGTGGCCTTTCCGTGGGTTGGGGGACTTCTTTATTCGGATTCACTTGCCTTGCCTGTTTGGCGGGTATCCTTTCGGGAGATCTTTGGGTTTATTTTTTGGGTCGGCGAGGGGGAAAATGGTTTCTCCAGACCCGATTGGGTTCGGTGGTCTTTTCTGAGTCCCGGCAAAAGAGAATCGAGCATCTGTTCGAAAAGCACGGAATGAAGACGGTCTTTTTGGGGAGATTCATTCCAGCGGTCCGATTTGGAGTCTTCTTCTTTGCGGGTCGGCACCGGATGGATCTGAGAAAATTCATCGGACTGAATGCCTTGGGGGCGGTCGTCTATGCTCCGTTGTGGATATGGTTGAGCACTCTGGCTGGAAAAAGATTCTCCCGCTCGCCCGAAGCGGTCGCCCACGCCAAGGAATGGGTGGGGAACGGGAACACCATTGTTCTCATCACGGTTCTGACTGTGGTGGCGGTGATGATTTGGGGGTTTGGACGAAAATCAAAGCAAACGTGAAGAAAGAAGTGGGGCGACGGAACTTCCTACTTGTATTCGATCAGCCTGAAAAAAGCACGCGGATGGGCGAGGGGGACGGATAAATCAACCAAGGCGCCACTTCCGTCGATCGAAACGTGCGGTTGCACGTTGCTCCACCTGTTCAGGGCAAGATCGGTGCAAATCTGAAGGTCGTAAACGAGGTTGAGCCTGGAATTGAATGTGAGCCTGACGCTTCCGTTTTCTGTCCGAATCGAAAGCGAGGGCGGGGTCTGAGCCTGAAACGTCATCAAGAAATCCCTACTGGGGGAAAAGAGATTGTTTTTGTCCCTAGCTCGAAAGACGATTTGATAATCTCCGGGTCGATCGACCGTGAAGATTCGCCCGTGGGCATGAGTTTCCCCGCCCATAATTACGGGAAAGGACGGGCGATCGATTTCGGTTTGGCTCCATCCGGACGAACGACTCCAGGTGGGAGTGGTGGCCCCGGATTCCCAAAAGGAGAAAAAAGCACCGGCCGGCCCGGCCATGGAAACCAGTTCGATGACAGGGTCGGATCCATCGGCTAGATTTAACGCGGAGACCTCGGTGGTGAACGTTAGTTCGTCTGCAAAGTATCCCCCAGGAAAATTCGGGGCATAGCCGCTGAAGGGTTCGCCTTGGGGAACAAAAACGGCGAGCTGATACCCTGGCCCATCCAGACCAAGTTGGCCGGGGTTTTGTGAGGATTGACCTACTTCAATGTGATCGTGGGCATGTGCCCATGCAGCGAAGATAAAGGCGGAAAGGAGGATTTTCTTCATGGAACTAGGAATGAGGAGTTAGGTTGGGTCAATCGCGACTGGACCTCGATCCAGGAGAGGGTTTCGACGTGACCATCAGCAAAAAGATAGTTGGCTGACGAACCGTGGCAGGTGACGTTTACTTCGCCACGAAACTGGTTCGGTGTTATCCGGGAAGCACCGCCACGGGTGCCTGAAAAGTGAAAATGCTCACCGATGAGATTCGTCGCCAGTTCGGTGACGACCATAGTGCTGGAGGGACTTCGAAATGAGGGTGACGTCACTCCAAAGCCTTGGGCATCTGCCAAAGCATCGTTCCATGCGTAGGTGAGTTTCGAACGATGTTTTGGGACGGAACAGCAACGACCAAGAAAGTTTGTCCTCAAAAAATCAGCCAGGGTATTGGTCCATGAGGCTGCGACTCCCTGATGCGAAGTGTTGGGAAAGCGTCCTGAATTATCTCCGACGTAGAGTTGAACCGCAACGCCGACCTGTCTCAAGTCGTTCAAACATTGGGACGTTTTTGTTTTTTCGGTTACCCCGCGTGTAGCCGCAAGGCCAAGGGTGGAGAGGGTCGCGATGATGGTCACAACGGTCAATAATTCGACCAGAGTGAAGGCCGGCTGTTTTGCTAAAGATCGTATCATAAAAAGTAGAAAGCCCTGCCTTCCTGGAAAGGAAGGCAGGGCTTTCATGGGTAGTTAGCTTTTCCGCCTCCGGAGCAAGCCTAGGATGGCCCCTCCGCAGAATAATAGGGAGCCGGTAGAAGGTTCCGGAACTAGGGACGCGCTGACGGTCACGCCGTACGTGGGATAGGTGTAGTTTGTCGGACCTGTTTCCACTGACTGACGGTCGTAGTTCGCACCTCCAACCCAGAGGGAATAGTCCCCTGCCGCCAGGCCACTGAAGGTTGCGGTGAGATAGCCGTCTGCGCTGCCGTCTCCGAAAATACCGGCGGCAGTGCCGTAGTTCGCCGGGTCTCCATCAGCGGCGTTACCGATATAGGTGAAGTAAGCCAACCGTGGGGCATATTTGATCCCGCTGGTTGGGTCTCCGGCAATGTTGTAGGTCGGATCGTTACCGATCGACCAGTTGCCCAAGGCTCTTAGCGATCCTTCAGTTCCGGCCGGTCGATTGTCGGTGGAATACTGGGCAGAGTCGTGGCCTCCCTGTTCGGGGGCCAGTTGACCGAGGCCTGAATAGAGGGAGAACGCCGGGAGGAGGGTTCCAGTTGTTCCCGTGCCCAGCAGATTCCGTTGGGCGGTGATCTGGACATCTCCTGACCCACTTAAGGTGAAGCGGAAGAAACGACCACGGTGGCTGTCGCCCCAGTCCGCATCCGTTGCATCGGCCCAACCAAAACTGCTGGAGACGGTCTGCGTGGCGATGGTGACGGTTTGAGCCGAGCCGTCCGAGTTGTACATCAAGGTGCCGAAATCACGGCCACTATAACCAACATGGGCGGAGGCCCGGGTCCCGGCGATCGCCAGAACAACCCAAGCCGCCAAAATAAACTTCGAAATCCAGTTCATATCATTCTTCTTTCCTCCCGGACGAACCGGGAAATCTGATTCAAAGGTTTGAACCAGCGGGTTAAATCTCAAATGGAAGCCAACGCAACAGCGTCGTTTCCAGTAACCAAGCAGATGAGATTTAGGCTCGGGGAGGGGGGAGGAGGGGGGAGGCGCGATTCGCGCCGATCGGGCAAGTCAGCGAAGAAAAGAGCGGGGTTTGTTCGGAGGGCAGAATACGGGCGGTGACGGTTTCAAAAACCCAAAGGAGATCGGCAGGAGGAATGGGGGCTACGGCGAGATGGGCGGG
>CANEUY010000097.1 GCA_947442065.1 Verrucomicrobia subdivision 6 bacterium
CCAGAACTTGGAAGCCCTGAAGAAGCAGTTCTTGGTATTTTTGCAGCAGTGTTACAGGGTTCAAACGTCTCGCCTTTAAGGAGTTACTATGGCTAAAATGTCGATTCTTTGAAAGAACTTAAAAAGATATGGGCCTTTGGAATCCCTTACCTTAAGCCCTACCGCTTCCGTTTCGCCCTAGGGATCTTCTTGAGTATCTTTTTTGGGCTTTCGAACGGCCTTTTTGTGGTCTCGATCAACACCCTGTTCAATCGGTTGACCCCGATTACGTCGACCGCCTCCACTCCCGTAGTTACCGTCACCCCGTCAACTGAGGCAGATTCCTTCGACAAAAAGCTAAAAACTTTTTGGAAAAACAAGACCTCTGAAATAGGCAAGGATTTCAAAGGGGTCTGCGATGAATGGCTCCCCCGAATGGGACAAAATGTCACTTGGCGGCAGATGCTGGGAGGCTTTTCACTCCTCCCCCTCGTCATGGGTCTCCGAGCCATGGCCAGCTACTTCAGCACCTACTGCCTGACTTGGGTCAGTGGCCGGGTGATCCGGGACATGCAGGTGGCCGCCCTGAGGAAAGCTCAGGATCTTTCCCTGGCCTTTTTTCAAAAAATGCCGGTGGCCGACATCTACAGCCGTATCACCACGGATACCCGGGTGATCTACGATTCGATGACGAATGGTTTCATCGACACCATCCGGGAACCCTTCGCCGTATTCAGCATTCTGCTCAGCATGCTGATCATCGACTGGAAGCTCACCCTGATTTCCGTCTGCATGCTGCCTCTTGTTCTGGTCCCGGTCATTTCCAGCGGTCGCCGCCTCAAAATGTTGACCCAGAGGTTCGCCGGCCTTTCCGTGACCCAGAGCGGCGGCCTGCTCGAAGCTCTTGCCGCTGTCCGCATCGTCAAGGCGTATGGCATGGAATCCCTCCAGCTCCGCTCCTTCCGGGAGCAGGCGAATGTCGGGGTGGAAATGAGCGTGAAGACGGCCCAAACCCGCAACCTGCTCAACCCTCTCATCGAAATTCTTGCCATGCTCGGCGTTGGATTTTTGCTGGTCTTTGTTTTCTCGACGAACGCCAAGCCGGGAAATCTGGTGGCCTTTCTCAGCGCCCTGCTGCTCGCCCCCCTTTCCATCAAGCGCATCGCCAATCTTCATCTGACCCTTCAGGCCAGCAGCGTCAGCGTGCAACGGCTCGGGGATTTGTTTGCGGAAAAGCCGACGGTCCTGGAGCCCTCCTCGCCACGGCCCTTGTCGGGATTTCAGAACTCCATCCGGCTGGAAAACGTCACCTTCTCCTACGGCCATACGAATGTTCTGCATGATATCACGCTGGAAATTCCAAAAGGGAAAAAAATCGGCCTCGCGGGTGAAAGCGGCTCTGGAAAGAGCACGCTGATCAATCTCTTGATGCGCTTTTATGATCCCACCCGCGGTCGCGTTCTTTTTGACGGCTACGATCTGAAGGAATACGCCACCCGGGATCTTCTCCGGCAGATGGGTCTCGTCAGCCAGGATGTGGTTCTGTTCGACGTTCCCGTCAGCATGAACATCGGGTTCGGCAAGGATGGGGCGACCGAAGCGGAAATTGAAAAAGCAGCCCAACGGGCGTATGCCCATGATTTTATTTTGAAGATGCCCCAAGGGTACGCCTCTCCGTGCGGCGAAAGAGGTCAGTTCCTTTCAGGAGGGCAGAAAGCCCGCGTGGCTATCGCCAGGGCGTTTGTCCGCAACGCCCCCATCTTGGTGCTCGATGAACCGACCGCTGCCCTGGACTCACGGGCGGAAAAAGAAATCCAAAGCGCCATTGATTCGCTGGAGGAAGGCCGGACCGTGATCTGCATCGCCCATCGTCTCTCGACCCTGGCCAACATGGATGAAATTATCGTTTTGGACCACGGCCGGGTGGTGGAGCGCGGTACATTCGAAGAACTGCTCAAGGCCAAAGGTCATTTTGCAAAAATGGCGGAACAACAACGACTCACGGCCGCCAGCTAAAAAGGCGGGCCTTAAATAGCGGAATTCGAATTTCCCAATGAAGTACGATTTTATCATAGTGGGCGGGGGCATCGTCGGCTTGGCCACCGGATTGCGCATTTTGGAGGCAAGACTTGGAACGAAGTTGTTGCTGCTGGAAAAAGAGGATTCCCTCGGTCGACACCAGACGGGGCACAACAGCGGAGTGTTGCATGCAGGCCTCTATTACAAGCCGGGGTCACTCAAGGCCAAACTGGCAGTCGAAGGGCTTCGGGAAATGGTCTCTTTCTGCCAAACGCATAAGGTCACTCACGAGCAGTGCGGCAAGATCGTGGTGGCCACAGCACCAGACGAGCTGCCGAGACTGGAAAAACTGATGGAGCGGGGAGTCGCCAACGGCCTTAAGGGATTACGAAAACTCTCTTCTGAAGAGATCCGGGAAATTGAACCTCACGCCGCTGGATTGGCGGCCATCCATGTGCCCGAGGAAGGAATTGTGGACTATGCGGGCGTGGTGGAGGCCATGGCGAAAGAGATAAGAAACATGGGGGGTGAAGTTAGAACTGGCGAACAGGTGGAAGGGCTGAAAGGGGCCGGTGGAATGTGGAGGGTTGAGACTTCCAGCGAAACCTATGAAACCAACCAAGTGGTGGCATGTGCCGGTCTTCACTCCGACCGGATCGTCTCACGTTCAGGAATGAACCCCTCTGCAAAGATCATGCCCTTCCGGGGAGAGTATTATATGATCCGGAAAGAGCGTCAGTCCCTTGTCCGGAATCTGATTTATCCCGTGCCCGACCCGCAATTTCCCTTTTTGGGAGTCCATTTCACCCGGATGGTGAAAGGAGGCGTGGAGGCGGGTCCCAATGCCGTTCTCGCCATGGCCCGGGAAGGGTACACGTGGGGAGACATCAACATCAGGGATCTGGGCGAAAGCCTCTCCTTCCTGGGTCTTTGGAAATTCATGCTGAAGTACCCTTCCCTTTGCAGTTACGAGATTTGGCGGTCGATTAGCCGAAGGGAATTTTGCCGCTCCCTGCAAAAACTGGTTCCGGAGATTCGCGAACAGGATCTGGAAACCGGCTCGGCCGGGGTTCGTGCCCAAGCCATGTCTTCGGATGGCTCGTTGGTCGAGGACTTTTCCTTTGTCGAGGGACCGGGCATTTTGCACGTGGTGAATGCTCCCTCCCCGGCGGCAACCGCCAGCTTGGCGATCGGGGCTGAAATCGCCCGCCGGTTACGCCTCTAAGGCTTGGGAGGAAGAGGTCTTTTCGAGAGATTGTGTTCCAAAAGGCGGGTGTGGCGGACAAGCGTGGAATAGAAGGTCGAGGCGGCGACATAGAAACCGGGGTATCCATCGAGAAATCCAAGCCGGAACACATAGGCCCTCAAAAATCTCCAGAACGCACGGAAGGTGGCTTCGGCCGGCAACCAACGGGATCTTTTCTTTAAACGGGATTCCAAATAGAGATCGGAGAAGTAGTTGATCTTTGCGACATAACTGGAAATGGAAGGATTCGAGTAGTGAAGGATATCCCCGGACAACGTTCCGACTTTTCCTTCCACCAGAAGCCGGTCGTGCGGATCAGTCCCCCCCCACTTCGCCTTCCCGGCACGCCAAAGCCGTGTCTGCCAATCCGGATACCAGTCCCCATGCCGAACCCACCGCCCAAGAAAAAGGGAGCACCGGGCCATCCTGAAGGCTTCGGGTCCCTGGGCTTTCGACGAGAGAAAAAATCGATGAATCGA
>CANEUY010000098.1 GCA_947442065.1 Verrucomicrobia subdivision 6 bacterium
CCCCCGGAACGCAGAAGGGCATCATGATTGCCAATTTGCAGAATCCGTCCCCCCTCGACCACGGCAATCGCATCCGCCTTGCGAACAGTCGAAAGTCGATGGGCAATGACGATGCTGGTCCTCCCGGCAAGGAGACGATCAAAGGCCATTTGAATCTGCCTTTCGGTCGCTGTGTCCACGCTGGCCGTGGCTTCGTCCAGAATCAGCACGGGTGGATCTTTTAAAAGAGCTCGGGCGATCGAGAGGCGCTGCCGTTCCCCCGCACTCAGACGAACCCCGCGTTCGCCCACTTTTGAGTTCCACCCATCGGGAAGGGCTTTTACAAAGTCCAAGGCACACGCCGCTTCGAGCACCCGCTCCACTTCCAAATCAGTGGCACAGGGTTTTCCGATTTCGAGATTCTCCCGGATGGTCGCCTGAAAAAGAAAGGGCTCCTGAGTAACGACCCCGACTTCATGACGCAACTCGTCGAGGGAAAGCTGCTGAATCGGAACTCCGTCCAAGGAAACCTCGCCCTGAGTCGGATCATGAAAACGCGCGACCAACGAGGCCAAGGTCGTTTTCCCAGCGCCGGTTGGCCCGACCAAGGCTAAGCAGGTGCCCGAAGGGATCCGGAGATCGATTCCGTGGAGAACCTCCCGCCCGGTGCGATAGGAGAAATGAATATTTTTGAAATTCACCTCCCGTGCAGAACCCCTCCGAGGAGGAAGATGACGAAGAGGGGAAGGGGGGAGATGACCAGGCTCGGCTTCAGCATCGAGAATGGCAAAGACACGCTCGCCGGCAGCCCGCCCGGACTGGATCAGCTGGTTGAGGCTGTGGAGGCGACTGACCGGTTCGTAGAACATCCCGACGTAGAGCAAAAAGGCCACTAGTTCTCCAACGGCCATCCGTCCCTCCAAAACAGAACGTCCACCCACCCAAAGAACGAGGCAAGTTCCGGCCGCTGCAAACCAGGCCATCGCAGGAGAATAAAATGCCCAAGCCTTCATAATGCCCAGGGATGCCGTCCGGACGTCCTGAGCGACTTTTTCAAAACGGTTCGCCCCCTCCCGGATCCAGTCATACGTTTTGATCTGTCGCATCCCCTGCAAATGATCCATCAGCAGGGAATTCATCGCGGAGGATGCTTTCCGTTGAATCCGATAACGGGGATGGGCAGTGAGGGTATAATAGAGGGCTCCCGCAGCGAGGAAGGGAATCGGAGCGAGAGACCAGGCCGCCAGAAGGGGATCCATCCGGAACAAGAGAAAGCCCACCCCGACCAGCTGCAAAAGGGCGATCAGGCCCTGCTCAATCCCGTCGATGAGCATCCGTTCCATGTTCATCACATCTTCACTCACCCGAGTGAGCAGATCCCCGCTGGAACGGTGGTCGTACCAGGAAGTGGAAAGACGCTGAAAGGCGGCATAAAGATCCCGGCGCAGATCGAGAATTACTTTTTGCTCAAAAAGATTATTGAGAAGGATGCGAAGGGCGTTTAGTCCGTCCCGACCGAGAAAAACAAGAACCAGCAGTCCCACGAGCCAGGGGAGGCGATCCCCTTGTCCCTTGGCGATCACATCATCGATCAGGTATCCGGTCAGCCTGGGATACACGAGGCCAAGGAGAGTCGAAAGGAGGGCGGCCGAAATGGTGCCCAGGGCAAACCCGGGATATTTGCGGAGATAGGTTGCGATGCGCAAGGCGGTGCCCATGGATTCGGAAGGGTAGCCCGACCGGTTCCGGCCGCCAAGGGCCGTAGAATTAAGAGGCTTATGCCAGCCCAAGAGACCGCAAAAGGGCCCGGTCGTCCGACTCCTCGGGGTTCGGCGCTGTGAGGAGCCTGTCCCCGAAAAAGATCGAGTTTGCCCCGGCGAAAAAACAGAGGGCTTGGGCTTCCCGGCTCAATGCGGTTCGGCCGGCGCTCAGCCGGACCCGGGCCCGGGGAAGCGCAATCCGGGTGGTGGCGATAAGCCGGACAAGTTCGAAAACGTCCACCATCTTTTGGTCTGCGAGCGGGGTACCCTCCTGCGGCATGAGGCAGTTGATCGGCACACTTTCCGGAGAAGGGTCAAAACCACAAAGAACTTCGAGCATCTTCAGCCGGTCGTCTTCGGTTTCGCCCATGCCCAGAATGCCCCCGCAGCAAACGGACATTCCGGCTTTCTGGACCGAGCGGATTGTCCGAAGGCGATCCTCGAAAGAGTGCGTGGAAACGATATTGGGATAGTGCTCGGGGGAAGTGTCGAGGTTGTGGTTGTAGGCGGTGACGCCAGCATCCTTGAGTTGGCGAGCCGCTTCATCGGTCAGTTGGCCCAGAGTGACACAAACCTCCATGCCGAGCTGTTTCACGTCCCGGACAATGTTGAGGACAGATTCAAACTTGGCCTCTCCTTCGCGGACTCCTTTCCAAGCAGCTCCCATGCAAAAACGCCCGGCGCCCGCTGCTTTGGCCTCCCGGGCCTGGGCGAGAACGTCCTCGCGTTCCATCAGCCGTTCCGCCTTCACCCCGGTACTGTATCGGGAGCTTTGGGCGCAGTATCCGCAGTCCTCGCTACATCCCCCGGTCTTGATGCTTAACAAACGGCAGAGCTGGACCCCTTCATTTTCGCCCCAGTGCTCCCGGTGAATTTTGCGGGCCTGCTCGAGAAGGGAAAAGAGGGGTTGGCGGTAGACGGGGGAAAGGTCCGCAAATGTTTTGGGAGGTGTTCCGTTTCTCACGAGCATCATCCAAGGGTGGCGGAGAAGGGAAAAGAGGTCAAAAACCGTTTGCGGGGAGGCAAAAACAGGGGAGAATTATCCCATGAACAAAATCCTTCGTTGCGCGTTGTTTGCCGTCTTTTTTGCAGCCGTAAATCCCGCCTCCTCCCGGGCCGATTTTTTTGACGGGCTACAGCAGAAACTGATTCAGGCCAAGGATGGAAAGGCTTTGCCCTATAAAAAAGAGGGCGCCAATCCCAAATTCACCGCGATTTACTATTCGGCCCACTGGTGCCCGCCATGCCGCCTTTTCACCCCCAAACTGGTGGAGTGGTACAACGAGTTCCAGCCGAAGCACAAGGACTTCCAGTTGGTTTTCGCCAGTTCCGACAAGGACGAGAAAGCCATGCTGGAATATATGACGGAGACGAAGATGCCGTGGCCGGCCATCCGCTTCAGCCAAAAGAAAGCGAGCGGCGTGGAAAAATTCTCCGCGGACGGAATCCCTTATCTGGTTCTGATCGATGAAAAGGGCAAAGACCTGACCGGCAAGCCGGGGAATGAATGGCAGGCACCAGCCGAGGTGCTGAAACAAATCGAAGAGATCGTGGGCGGTAAGAAATAATGCGAAGAGCCCTCGCTCTCGGCCTTCTGATCTGCTGCACGGCTTCGGTTTGGTCCGAAAGCTATGAGGAGTACGTCGCGCGACATAAAAGAACCCAAAAGCTCCTCAACCCCATGAACGTGCCCGTGGCCAACGTCCTCAACGATCAGTGGGACGCCAATCCGGAATATGCGAATCCCAACCAGCGGGTGTCGACCCCGGGGCCAAAAACATTTTATATCAAGTCATCCCGCGACGATAACGGCCGGGTGACCCGCATTCCGTCCAAGTAGTCTGCGGTTTTTTTCAGCTGGGCCCCTTTTAGAAAAGGTCCGCAGAGTCGTTTCTCGACGCTTACGGAGGGACTGCTTCAATTAGGCTCCATGCGCTCTTCTGGACCTCAAGTTGTTCTGGTTCGGCATGGGGAGACC
>CANEUY010000099.1 GCA_947442065.1 Verrucomicrobia subdivision 6 bacterium
GCGCAAAGATCGTCGGGGAGACGATGGGTAATTTTCACCCCCACGGGGACATGGCGATCTATCCGACTCTGGTCGGCATGGGGCAGTGGTGGGGCACACGGCATTTATTGATTGAGGGGCGAGGGAATTTCGGTTCGATCGACGGCGATCCACCCGCCTCGATGCGGTACACGGAAGCCCGGTTGCATCATCTGGGGGCGGCCCTGATGAACGACATGGACCGGGATACGGTTGATTTTGTCCCGACATACGACGAACGGTTGACCGAGCCCGTGGTGTTGCCGGCCGCATTCCCCAACCTGATCGTGAATGGGGGCACCGGGATTGCCGTGGGTATGGCGACCAACATTCCCCCGCATAATCTGGGCGAAACCATCGACGCCATTGTGGCGTTGATTGAAGATCCCAAGCTGACTGCGGAGCAGATTCTGAAGATCATGCCCGGGCCGGACTTTCCAACCGGCGCCCTAATTTGCGGCAAGGAGTCGATCGCCTCGTACTACAAGACGGGTCGGGGATCCCTGAAACTTCGGGGCAAGGTTTCCGTGGAGGATGGTCGTTCGGGCAAACAGCAGTTGGTCATCACGGAGGTTCCTTACAACGTCAATCCCGAGGAGTTGATCAAGCGGGTGGCGGAGTTGGTCGAGGAAAAGAAGCTGGAAGGGATCAGCGATGCGCGGAATGAATCCGACGAGTCGATCCGGATCGTTCTTGAACTGAAGCGGGACGCGATCGCCAAGGTGGTCATCAACAATCTTTACAAGCATACGGCGCTCGAAAGTAGTTTTGGTGTGATCATGTTGGCGCTGGATGGCAGGCGTCCAAAACTTCTGCCGATGCGGGAAATGCTCGTTTGTTACCTGGAACACCGGCGCGAAGTGGTCATCCGGCGGACGAAGTTTGATCTGAAGGTTGCCGAAGACCGGGCCCATATCCTTGAGGGGTACAAAATCGCCATCGATAACATGGATGATTTTGTAAAAATCATTCGAGCATCGAAAGATCGTCCCACGGCGAAAGAGAAACTCGTCGCGAAGTACAAGCTGAGCGACCGGCAAGCGGACGCGATTCTCGAGATGCGCCTTTATCAATTGACCGGTCTGGAGCGTGAGAAGATCGAGGAAGAGTATTTGGCGGTAATCCAGAAGATCGAGGAGTTGCGGAGCATTCTGGCGAGCGAGAAGAAGGTTTATTCGATCATCAAAAAGGAGCTTTTGGAGATTAAGGAAAAATATGCGGACAAGCGCCGCACCCAGATTGTGAAGGATGAAGGGGAAATTGATGTCGAGGATCTGATTGCGAAGGAAGGCACGTTGATCACCCTTTCGCACGCCGGGTACATCAAGCGGACATCCGCCGACAGCTACCGTGCGCAGAAGCGTGGGGGCAAAGGGGTGATCGGGATGAAGTCGAAGGAGGAAAAGGGAGATGAGGCCGAGACAGACTTCGTCGAGCACCTCTTTTCAGCCACGACCCACGATTACCTGATGTTCTTCACGAGCACGGGCCGGGTCTACGTCGAGAAGGTTTATGAAATCCCCGAAATGGGAAGAACGGCCAGAGGAAAGTCGATTGCCAATGTTCTCTCCCTGCAGGAGGGCGAAAAGATTGCCGCCCTCATCTGTGTTCAGGAATTCAACGACAAGCAGCATCTGGTGATGGCCACCTCGTCCGGAATCGTGAAGAAGACCAACCTTTCGGATTACGCCAACTTCCGAAAAGGCGGGATTATTGGCATTAAGATTGAGGCGGGAGATGAACTGATCGGTTGCGCTTTGACCAATGGGAAACAGGAGATCGTGCTGGTGACTGCAGAGGGAATGAGCCTCCGGTTCCATGAGGAGCAGTTGAGGGATCAAGGCCGCGCGACGGTGGGGGTTTACGGAATCCGCCCGGAAAAGAAAGACAAGGTGGTGGGCGCCGCCGTGGTGGACCCGAAGGCGACGCTTTTGGTGGTGGGCGATAATGGAGTCGGAAAGAGAACCTCCTTTGATGATTACCGCAGCCAGACCCGTGGAGGAAAGGGCATCATCACGATGAAAACGACCGATAAGACAGGTGCCGTGGCAGGTGCAATCTCGGTCAAAGAAGAGGATGAAATCATGCTGATCACGGTGAAGGGGCAAATGGTTCGCACCAAGGTGAAGGACATCCGGGAATCAGGCCGTAACACCCAAGGGGTTTATCTGGTCCGATTGCAGAAGGGCGACCGTCTCCAAGGCGTAGCCCGCGTGGTCGAGACCGAGGAGGACGACGGTCAGCTCGAGTTGGGTACGTGAGGATCTGTTGGGTCGGGTTGTTTTCCGGTTGGGTGGCGCTCCTAGGAGCCTTTCCGGCTTGGGGTGCGAATCAAGACCCCTTGGGGAGAATCGCCTTTGGGTCCTGTTACAAACCGGAAAAGGAAACCCGGATCTGGGGAGAGGTGGAGAAGTTCAGTCCCCAGCTTTGGATCTGGTTGGGGGATAATTTTTACAATGATTTTATTGAAGGAAAATATATCCCCAGCAATGACGATCCGAAGGCCTTTGAGAAGGGGTATGCGAAACTGGGATCCAGTCCAGCCATGCGGACCCTGAACTCCCTCCTGCCGGATCGGGTCATGGCCACTTGGGATGATCATGACTACGGGAAAAATGATGCGGGGAAGGAGTATGATCGGAAGGAGGAGAGTCGCCGGGCTTTTGTAAAATTCTGGGGTAATCCCGATCGTTCAGATGGCGTTTACTCATCCAAGGATTGGGGACCCCGGGGAAAGTGTGTCCGGGTCATCCTGCTGGATACCCGGTTCAACCGGGATTTGTTACCCCCGAAGGGAAAGGGAACCTCCGAAGGCGATATGCTTGGAGAAGCTCAATGGATTTGGCTGGAGGAGGAGTTGTCCAGACCGGGGGCGGATTTGGTCCTGATCGGTTCCAGTATTCAGTTTGTTTCCGAAAAACATCCCTACGAGAAATGGTCCAATTTCCCGAAGGCCAAGCAGCGGCTTTTGCGGTTGATTGTAAAAACACGGGCGAAAGGGGTGATTTTTTTGAGTGGAGACCGCCACAAAGCCGAAATCTCCTGTTCCAACTATAATCCGGTGGGTTATCCGCTTTATGATTTCACCTCGAGTGGATTAACCGAAGGCTCCTCCCTCAGAAACGAGGAGAATCCCGATCGGATTGGGAATTTCTATAGCGGATATAACTTCGGGGGGATTCGGGTGGATTGGGAAACAAGCGACCCGAAGATTACCTTGGAGATTCACGGGGAGGATGGGCGGGTGGCGGAATCTGTCTCATTCCCTTTGTCCCAACTTGCTCCGCGGGGGCGGTGACCTAGCCTCCTTGCCATGGCTTACGTTGTCCCACGTCCTGATCTTACCCTCTGGGAGAGGTTGTATCTCCCTTCCATTGTGGGCGGCATGGCCATCACGCTCCGGCATATGGTGGCCACCATCTTTGGCAGGCTATTTCCGAAAAAGATTGTGACGCACCGCTCTCTCCTGGAGATGAGTTCGACCGGGGCGTTGACCATGCAGTATCCGGAAGAGAAGTGGCCCATGCCCGAGGGCTACCGGGGGGCTCCCGTTCTGGTGATGGATCAGGATGGCCGTGA
>CANEUY010000100.1 GCA_947442065.1 Verrucomicrobia subdivision 6 bacterium
GTCTATACCAACGGATCTCCCAATTATTTCATCGATCCCTGGGGCTACGCCTATGGATACAATTCCGATGGCACCAATGCCCCCCTGATCTGGTCTACCGCCGGCCAAACAACCGCATCCGGCACAAATAAGTGGATCACCAGCTGGCCAAAATTGTAAATCACTGTTAGATATTGCTTTATAAGTAAAAGCTGGCCGTATTGACATTGTAAATCATAGGCGTAGATGTTTTCTGTGAGTTCTCTTATTAAGCCTCACCCGACCTATATTCCTGGGGAAAAAAATAACCCTCCCCGTCCGTTGCGTAAGCAATTTCTAACCCCCTTAACCCCAGAATCCCTTTCTCCCTTAATCCCTCTTCGCCTTTCGTCTGCGTTCACCTTGGTCGAACTTATGGCCGTCGTCGGCATTATGGGACTTCTCGCCGCGGTGGCCGTCCCCGCCCTCAAAGGCCTCACGGGAAGTGGCGGGCGAAAAATGGCCCTGAACCAGCTTCTCAGCGCACTCGAGATCGCCCGTAATAATGCCATTTCCTCCGGCGTGAACGCCGCCGTGATCTTTCCCGATAGCTCCTTTTCGCAAGGCGACGCCTATAAATACCGATCGATGGCAGTGATCACCTGGAACGGCACCAATGCCGCTACCAACACCATGTCCGGTTCATGGATCACGCTTCCGCAAGGCATCGCTTTTGTGCCCAACGCCATCGCCAATCTTTCCACCCTCACAAATATATCGGTCCGAATTTTGGCCACGACCAAACAACTGCCGTCAGTGAAGGGAGTTGTCTTTCAATCGGACGGGGCGCTGGCGGAAGCCTTTTACAACACAAACCTCACAGCGACGGGGGTCTCCTACTTCGAAGGCACGGTCTCGGGCACCTCCACCTCCCCCACTCTGGCAAGCACCAACAAAGTCGAGACCGTCCGAATCACCCGCTACACCGGACGGGCTTCCGCCACCCTGGCCCCCGCCCCATGAAATCCTTTCCTGACTCCACGTCTGCTGCGTTTGCGAAATTTGTTTTTAAATTACATTCCTACGTTCGCACAATCGGATCTTCCCACCTCTCCACCATCCAAAATAAAAGCTTAAATATCCTAAATCTTCGCAGCACCTCCTTAACCCCTTCATCCCTTAACCCCTTATTCTCTCGCCGCCTTTCGGCGGCGTTCAGTCTCACCGAAGTCGTGATCGCCATGGGCGTGGCCGCCGTGGCCTTCACATCAATCATCGCCCTCTTTCCCCTCGGCCTGGGAATGAGCAAGGAAAGCTACGAGGAAACCCAGGCCGCCCTGTTAGCCCAATCCATCCTCGCAGATCTGCGCGATCAGACGAGCTCCACCTCTGGAAAACTGATTCAAAAAACCGGCACGAATGCCATGGTTACGAATAATTACGAAACGATTCCGATGACCGCAAGCAGCGGAGGAACGGATCGTTACATTTACCTTGCGTACGATCAGCAGGTCCGAAGCGACTCTTCCAATTCCCCTGTCATGCTCCGCCCCCGGGCTTCGTCCGTCTCCCTCAACGGGCCCAATGAACCTGCTTGGTTCACCAACGGAACGAACGGTCCTCTGCTCCTCGTCAAAGTTTCCCTAAAACACTCCTTCCGAATGTCCGCCACTGGAACCGCAAACCCTCAAAGAGTTGATGTAACGATCGAAAGCCCCGCAAGTGCCCGCTCCACGAACCGTATCCAGTATGTTTTCAGCGGGATCATTCCCCAAGCATGAGCCCCTCTTTTCTTACGCCACTTCCGCGGCATACGCCAAGGCTCATGACTTCCCTGAACTCAGCCCCTCTCAAAATCCAAAATCGCGAATCCAAAATTCTTATATCCCCCTCCCCCCTTCCTGTCCCGCGTCGGGGCTTCATCCCCGGCGGCCTTGTGACAGCATTCACCCTCATTGAGCTGATGGCCGCAACCACGGTTCTTTCGGTCGTGCTTCTGATGATGGTCGGAATGCAGGACCAGATGTCCAAAGCCTGGTCCAATGCCAATCGCCGGACCGATGCCACCCGAGAAGCCCGCGCCGCTTGCGGCTTAATGGCCCAAGATCTTTCCACCTTCGCCATGCGCGGAAAGGCCTTTGGTCGGTTCGACAGCTTCGAAACCAACCTGGTCAACGCCCCCGTGCCCTTTTACTACTACAATGGATCCGCGGGCATCGCCCCGGGGGGAGCAGCGAATTGCGCCCAATTCTTCGGGCTCATTCCGCAGACCAGCAAAACCAATTCCCCGGAGGACATCGCCCTCGTCGGTTACTACGTGGCACTGGGCACCAACACTAACGTCAACGGCTTTATCACCACCGGCTACCATCTTTTCCGCTATTACGTCGCCCCCTCGAACGCCGCCAGCGGCATAGCAAATTGGCTCAATACCCCCAACGGGAGTGCTTCCGCGCTATTCACCAATATATCGGCGAATAGCGAAGTCCTGGCCCGCAACGCCTGCAATCTGCAGATCACTTTTTATGGGAGCACCACGGCGAGCAGTGGAGTCATTACAAACGGTCTCAATTTTAGCAACAATGGAGCCACCAGCGGATTTTATCGTGGCAACAAGCTGGGCATTGAACTCTCGGTCTATCCGGAGGACTTTGCGCAAAAGATCACCAATTCCGCCTGGATGACTCCGGCCAACATTCAAAAATTCGCCCGCTCGTTCGAATTTAAAATCGATTGTCCGAAAAACTAATTCCCATGCCTTCCCGAAAAAGAAATTTCCCCTTGAGAGGCTCTCCCAGCTTTGCGCTGATCAGCGTCCTGGCACTTGTCTCCCTTGCCGCCCTCACCGCCACCGCCTTCTTGGCTTCCGCCCGGCTTGAACGCCAGGCCACCAGCTCGATCGGGAACAGCACCCGCCTGGAGATGGCCCTCGATTCGGGAAAAATCTGCGCCATGCAGGTCATCAACGACAATTCTCAACCCGACGTCGGTGGCAATACCCACATTGTCACGTACTGGCGAACCAACTGGGCCGATGAGCTTGGCTACCCCTTCATCGGCCAGATTAAAGTCTCCGGCTCCCCAGGACAGCAGAGTGCCATTTGGTATTACTTCCCTCTCTTTAGCCCGGCGGGCGTGACCAATCTGGATACGAGCGTATATCAAACTGCCATGCGGTTCACCAACACACACCAAGGCACTTTTTCCAACGATATGCAGACTTATATGTCAGGCAACGCGACCAAGGGGTTTGTCGCGAATCCCGGGTTAACGAATGACAAATGCGTGCAGATCCCCCTCCTTGGCGGGCGCACATCTCCCCCGGTGGGCTGGGTCTATATCACCCAGGAAAAGAGAAAACCGGGCAGCAACCTCACCAATATTTCCCCCGTGGTTCGGCTTGCCTGGTTCACCGAGGACCTCGAGGGTCTGATCGATGCCGAGCGGATGGGCGCCTCCGCCAACCGCTCCACCGGGACCAATTCGGAGGAAATCTCTCTCGCCAGTGCCATCGGAACAAACGGATCTCCCCTGATCTCCGCCGTCTCGACTTTCACCAACAAACGCAAAGCCTACTTTTCCTACGGGTTA
>CANEUY010000101.1 GCA_947442065.1 Verrucomicrobia subdivision 6 bacterium
GAATCGAAAACCGCCAGGGGAATTTGGCCGCCGGGCCGGCATACCCCACCCCGATCCGCCGTCCTGTCTGAATTTCTTTGTCCGAAAAACGCATCCCGTCATCTTCGATGCGAATCGGTCCGCAAACAAGATCACTTCTGTCCCATTTCATTTGGATCCCCATGGCCTGCGTCAAAGCTCCCGGTCCGGCCGTGAGCCGAAGATGATGGGTCGGCAATTTTCTTCTCTGGGCCATCTTGTCGAAGCCCTCGATCGGCTCGACTCCCCGGATCAACACAGCCGCGGCGATTCCTTCCGGAGCTGTCACCACGTTGAACATCCGATGAATTCCGTAGCAGAGATAGATATACGCGGTGCCCGGTCTGCCGAACATCGACTCGTTCCGGGCCGTCTTTCCTTTCCAAGCATGGGAAGCCCGGTCCAGTGGCCCCCCATACGCCTCGGTTTCAACAATCCTTCCCGCACACATCTCCAACTTTCCGACCTGGACCCTGACGACCTTCCCGAGAAGGTCACGGGCGACCACCACGGGATCTCTCCTGGCGTAAAACGATCGTGAAAGGATTCGACTCACGCACTCCGCGGCCCAAACAGGGCGGTGCCGATCCTCACCAGAGTGGCCCCTTCGGCGATTGCCACCGGAAAGTCGTGGCTCATTCCCATGGAAAGCTCGGGCAAAACAACTCCGCCGGAGTCCTGAAGCCGATCCCGAATTTCCCGCAGTTTCAAAAAGAACGGGCGCGCCATTTCAGGATCCTCCCGGAACGGGGGAATCGCCATGAGACCGACAACTTCAAGCCGGGCCAGAGGCAGAACCGCCTGAAGGAGTTCCCCCGCTTTTTGGGGATCACAACCATGTTTTGCCGCCTCCCCCCCCACATTCACTTCCAGCATGATTTTAAGTTTTTTTCCAACCGCTGCCGCACGCTTCTCCAACTCGTTTGCCAAATCAATACGATCCACGGATTCAATCACATCAAAATACTCCACTGCATCCTTCGCCTTGTTGGTTTGCAGTCCCCCGATGAAGTGCCACTCTCCTCCCGCTGGCATCTCGGGAATCTTAACCCTCGCCTCCTGCACCCGGTTCTCCCCAAAGAGGCGCTGCCCCAACTGCCAGAGCACCCGAAGCTTTTCTGAATCCATCTTCTTGCTCACCGCCAGAAGCCGAACCGAATCCGGATTCCGACCCGCCTTTTGCGCGGATAACCGAATCTGTTCCTGGAGGGAACAATAGTTTTTCTCAAGATCAGGCGTCATGATTAGGCGGGCTTGGGTTGCATTGGGGATAAGAACGGATAATAATGCTCTCCTTATGCAAGTGGAGTCTTTTCGGGTGTTCAGGGATCTCGTCGAGACACGCTCCTTTAGTCGCTCTGCGTCCCTGAATGGCATCACCCAATCGGCGGTCAGCCAGCAACTCCGTTCCATCGAGCAACGCCTCCGTGTCCCGCTTCTGGAACGCACCAGCAAACAGTTTGCCCTGACCCGCGAAGGCCAACTCCTTTACGAGGCCAGCCGGGAAATCATCGGGTACTACCAGCGCTTTCAGCATCAGTTGGAAGAAATGCGGAATATCATTTCGGGAACAATCCGTCTGGTGGCCGTGCCCAGCCTCGGTCTCCATGAACTCCCCCCCTATATCAAAGAGTTTCTAAGGGCTTTCCCGCAGGTCAAAATTCAGGTGGATTACCGCCGTTCCAACGAGGTGTATGAGTCGATCGCCGCAGGCGAAGCCGATGTTGGCTTCGTCGCCTTCCCCTCCCCCCGAAAAGGCCTCAAGGTCGAAACCTTCAAAAAAGACACCCTACACGTGATCTGCGCACCGGGTCACCCACTACTCAAAAAAGGCCCCGTGCATCTTCCCGATCTCCCGCAACACAAAATCATCTCCCTTGCCCCGGAAATGCCAACACGACAGGGGCTGGATAAAATCCTGGCCGCACGCGGGCTCCGATTTTCACCCATGATGGAGTTTGATAATGTGGAGACCCTCAAACAAGCTGTCGAAATCAACGCCGGAATTGCCTTCCTGCCTCAATCCGCCGTGGCCAGCGAACTCGCCAAGGGATCCCTCGCGATTCTTCCCCATCAGGGACCGGAAATCATTCGTCCACTAGGGATCGTTTCACGATCCAGCCGGATGATCTCGCCTGCTGTGAAACGCTTCCTCAAAGCGCTCAAGACTCCTCGGGAATCTGGCCCTGCTTCACGCCCGGACCCAATTGTTCTTTCGCCTGTATGACCAACTCCCCTGCTCCTTCCCTGACCCCACAGGCCCGAGCGTATGAGACGATGCGCACCCAAGGTCTTCGTCTTACCTCCCAGCGAAAAACAATCACCGAAGTCGCCTTTGGCAATCGCGAGCACTTTAGCGCCGAATCCCTTCTCGCCCGTTCCCGTCGCCGCAATGCGAAGGTCTCCCGCGCCACCGTTTATCGCACCCTCTCCTTTCTTGTGCGTGCAGGCCTCCTTCGTCAGGTCGATCTCGGACAATCCTCTCCCCTGTACGACCCCAACTTTGCGGATCACCCCAGGCATGGACACTTCGTCTGTGTCGACTGCCGGAAGATCATCGAATTCCACGATCACTGCCTCGATGTCCGAGAGTCGATTGTCACAAAGGATCACGGATTCAGTCCCCGCAGGGTCAACCTGCAGATCGAAGCCTCCTGTGACGCCCTCCGGGAAAAAGGCACCTGCCCCCGTAGCGCCCGCGCGAATCAATCACATCCTAAAAAATAATCTTTAACCCGCCATACCAGTTGCGTGGCATGGCGGGATCGATCCCGTCGCCTCGAATTCTTGCGTAATACTGTTTATTGAAAAGGTTGTTAATCCCGCCCACGAAACTGACGTAGTCATTCCCTAACTTTGCCTCCACCGTAAGGTCCCAGACGTTGTAGGCAGGAATGAATCGGGAGTCTGAGCCCGTCAGATTATTGTCACTCGCATAACTGTGGCCGACATAAGACCCAAGGAAGGAGGCCTTCACCTTGGACTGCCAATCATACACTAGGCCGGTCTTGTATACGTAGTTCGATAGGTACTGCGGGGTTTTTCCCTCATTCGGCCCACTGATAAAGTTTCCGTTTTGCAGCGTCAGAGCAGTGTAAAAATATATAGCCCCATACTCTTTTGACCACCCAGCCGTCTTTCCATCCTGCAAATCCCCCCACCCCATCTGCTCGTGGGCGATGCCATCGGCGATTCCCACCAGATCCACCTGAAAAAGTAGATCCCAACCGTACACCCGAGAACGACCCGAGTTGCTGACCGTATTGACCCCACCCACTGCGGTCTCACCAATCTGGTTCGAATAGTCGACACAGAATCCGCTCGTATCGAAGGTCAGCCACTCCGTGGGAGTCCCCCGGCAACCCGCCTCATAGTTCCACACGGTGCCCTCCTGCAAATTCCCAGAGACTCTCAAATTCGGGCCTGTCGGAACCGCTTGAGCAAAAGTCGGAGGACGGTACGCCTCCGAAACGTTCGCATACATCGCCATCTCCTGCGGCAACGCATACTCCAGACCCAATCCAATCAGC
>CANEUY010000102.1 GCA_947442065.1 Verrucomicrobia subdivision 6 bacterium
CCCCACCACAACTCCGGTGCCTCCTCCACCCAGCGATTCGCCTCGGACCCCTTCCCCTCCTGCCACTCGACCTTGCTCAACCATGCATGGATCCGCGTCCCGCGATCCAACGCCTTGCCGCTGTTCTGCGCAATCACATGGGACAACCGCACCTTTCCACCCCCCTCCCGTGCGGACGGACTCTCCAACTCCAATCGGACTTCTGCCTTCCTGGGCGCCAAACCGACCCCCTCCGCCACTCCACGATCCGACGGCACCGCCGCCTTTTCCGGTCCCTCAAATATTTCCTCTTTGGAATCGATCACCTCGAGTTTCCCGTCCGTCTCGTTCTCCGGCCAACCCCACTGGCTTCGTAAAATCTCGCCCAGATTCAGATTTTCCCCCTTCCGCGGACCTCCCACCACCACCTCCAGATCCCGCCTCGCCCGAGTCAGCCCCACATACAACACGCTTAATGCCTCCATGAATTCCTCCCCTTTCACCTGATCCAAAAGCGGCCCCATTCCCAAAAGCTCCCTCTTGTCTTCACTCGGCAATATCTCCGCTTTGCCGTCCCGGATCCGGATCTTCACCTTGTCTCTTCCCCCGGCACTCAATCCACGATCCAGATCCGCCAGGATAACCCGATCAAACTCCAGCCCCTTGGCCCCGTGCACCGTCATCACACGGACCTGCGACGCCCGCGGATTCTCCACCTTCTCCGTCCGGACCCGTCGGACAAATTCCGCCAGCCTTCCGCCCCCACCCTCGTCAAACGCCCGGGCCAACTCCACCAACTGACTGCACCGCATCCGGTCATGCGCCGTGCCAGCCTCCCGCCACTTTTTGTTCGCCGCCCACCCGCTCATCACCTCGGCCAAACCCCTGTCAGCAATCTCCCTCCGCAACTCTTTCAGAAACTCTCTCGCCTCCGTGTCCTCGCCCAAACTCTTTGCCGGCACTCGTTCACATCCAAACACCTCCGCCCTACCGCCTGCACACACGTGATACCGTCCCGCCGAATGGCCCGGATGATCCGCCCAACTCAACAAGGAAAGGATCATCTCAACCGCCGCACTATCGGTCAGCGGATTCCCCCCCTCTCCGCTCGCCTCAATCCCGCGAGACTTTAGCCCCGCCAGAATTCCAGGAATCAATGCATGCGTGCGACAGAGAATTCCCAAACTCCCGGTTTCGTTTTCCACATGTGCATCTGCCCGGTCCACGACCTGCTTTCTGACAGCGGCTTTCACCTCGGCCGAGGAGTCCCCCGGCCGGACATACAAAACCACTTTCCCTGCCTGACTCGCCGCCTGGGGCGAGGATTTGTGCGACTGATAACCTTCCCTCCACTCCGCAGCCGCCGCAGCAAAGACCGGCTTCTCTTTTCCCTTTTGGTGAAATAGCTCGGATTCCGGAAGCCCCTCAAAGGCCCGGTCCACCGCCGCCAGCACCGCTCGACTGGAGCGGAAACTTTCGCTCAAATAATCGCGGTTCACCCCCGGCAATACCGACTCCACATCTTTCAGCAATCGCGGATCCGATCCCCGCCAACCGTAAATTGACTGTTTCCGGTCCCCCACGACAAGAACGTGCCCCCCCTTCGCTGTCGTTTCACGCAACACCGGATCAAAAAAGCTGAACTGTCTCCGGCTCGTGTCCTGAAACTCATCCAACAGAAGATGAGCGATCCGCCCGTCCAGCCGGAAATAGAGCTCCTCCGAATCCAGCCCGGTCGCCACCTGCAGGGCTGCAGCCTCCACCTCGCGAAAAGTGTAACTGCCGGAACTGTACGATGCCGCCCCTCGTGCCCGGTCATACTTTTCGGCCAAAGCCAGCAAGGCCGATTCACGCAAACGGTGGTTCCGAACAAGTTCCCGAACCGCATCCTTGATCGCCAGACCAAAAGCCTGCACAAAATCTTTCGGGATTTCGGCCTTGTCGAAGTTTTTTTCCCCCAAGGCCAACTTTTTCAGAGGCGTGATCTCCAACAGATCCAACAAGAGAGGAGGGGATTCCATCATTCTTTGCATTTTCAACAAGTTCCCCGGCCAGTTTCGCGTTCGAGGCGGAGCAAACTGCCGAAGGAAACCGGCCAGTTGCCGAGTTTTCTCCTCACTCATCCTTTGCGGCCCCGGATCCTTCTCCCAACTACCGTCGCTCTGCATTCCACGCAGATCGATGCGCATCTCCTCAAAGGTTTCCATCAACTGGGCCCGCAATCCGAGCGCCGGCGCCTTGCCCTTGAACTTCCTCCAGGCCCTCCTGACCTCTGCCCCCTCTTTTCCGGTTAGCAAAGTATCCACCGCCGATTCCGCCAAACGGGCCGACTGCTCCGGCAAAGCAATCGTCCAGACGGGGGGCATACCAACCGAAGGACCAAACGAACGGGCCACTTTGGCAAAGATCCCGTCCATCGTTCCGATCTGAAGCCGGTGCATCCGCTCCGTCATCGCCTCCAGCAGCTCTGCACACTCCTTCACCGTCGGCTCCTTGCCACCTTCTGCAATCTCTCCCAGCTGTTTTCGCTTTTCCGGATCAAAGACCGCCCGGGCAAGCCATCCGAGCACCCGCGTAAGAATCTCTCCCGCCGCCGCCCTCGTAAAAGTCGTCGCCAGCACGGTCGTCGGGTCGACTCGGCCACCACTAATCTCCGGTTCAAGCAATACCTGTAGGAACCGTCCTGCCAGCTGATAGGTCTTACCGCTACCTGCCGATGCGGAGATCAGCGTCGTGGATGTCGACTTTTTCATTCCGCTTCCTCCTCTTCGTCAATCTCCCGTGGAATTCCTGCCTGCCCGCACAGCGCCATGAATGTTTCTGAAGTCTGCTCCGGATCCAGTTCTCCGAGATCCTCCCACTTTCCGTCCAGAATATCCCCCGCTACTTCTTTCGCCTTCTCCAAAGCCCGCCTCACGAGATCCGCGTCCATCGGCTTCGATACCGCCGCTTTCTCCCCGTCCTTGGGTAGATGGAAATAAACCAGATCACACTTTTCCGGATCCCACACCCCCTCCTTCAACACTTTCGGTGCCAACTCCCGATAGAGCGGCATCTGTAGATCGCACCATGTGCCGTCTGTCTCACAATGCGCACGGTCCGGCGTCTTAGTCAGAGAACTGGTTTTCACATCCACAATCCGCCATCTCTTCTCCTTTTCATTCCAATCCATCCGATCCGGACGACCGTGTACCAGCAACACCCGTCCCTTGGCATCCTTTAACTCAAACTCCGCACGACCCTCTTTTCCTTTCTCCTCCTCGGCTACCACGATCTGCCATCCCTCCGCCCTTTCCCGCGCTTGGACCCGCGCAAAGGCCTCCAACCTTCCCTCCGCCATCTCTATCTGCCAACCCACCGCCGCCTTGGGGTAATCACCAAATCTTTCCCGCACTTGCCGATCCAACTCACCCTTCAGAAACGTATAGATCTCTTTCTCATCCACACTTTCACGTATTTTTTTGTCCTTCCCGAAAGCCCCCACCACCCGATGGATCAGACTCCCAAATCCCGCCGGAGAAAGTTCGCCGGGCTCATCCTCCACAGCCGC
>CANEUY010000103.1 GCA_947442065.1 Verrucomicrobia subdivision 6 bacterium
ATATCTTCTTCAATGAGGGTAGGTTTCATGTCGTTGGATTCCTTTGGGGTGGGGGTGTTGGTTTCCGCCGCATGTGCGGCAAAAGTGCAGAACAAACTGGTTAGAAAGATGGACAGGATATTTTTAGGCATGACGAAGAATGGTCCAAAAAATCCCTCCGGCCAATATTGAATTTCCGGGTTGGGCTTGGTCCCGTCGGATCATGGCCAAGGCAATTTGCCCGGTTCGGTCGGGGAGAGGAGTGAAACTGCTGATTTTTCCGATGACCGAACCGTCCTGCGCTGTGCAGTCATTGGATGAGGAAGGAGTTGAATTTTCGGTGCCAAGCACGCAGAGGTGGCGGTTGACGTGGCCGACGCTGCGGAGTCGGGAGATGACCTCCTGGCCGATGTAGCAACCTTTCGTGGAACTGATAGCGTCGGATTCGAACCCAGCTTCGGGGGGGAGGGTATCCGAACCGATGTCGACGCCCCACAGTGGGAGTCCGCGGGAGATCCGTACCGGCTCCCAGGCGGATAAAGCGGAGGGTTGGGGTTTCCATGCGGCAGAAACTGGGATCCAGAGATCCAGTCCGGCCTCACGGAAGCGCGCACACAAAAAAGGGATGGCATCGGAGGGGGCGTCAACTGGGGGGGAGGAGAGAGATGGAAAATGGGCGAGTGAGAAGGATGAGGATATGTCTTCGACCGCCACATCGTCAGCGATAATGAATTTCTCGAGGCGGGCGCGTAGTGGTTCGCGCAGAATCCAATCGGTTTCCAGGAAGAGGGCTTCGGAGGTGGCAGAGATCCGGAGGTCTGCTTCCAACCGGCCTTTGGCGGTGATGATGGCGGCTCGGACGGTATGTCCGGGAAGGAGTTTTTTCAGGTCTTGGGTGACTTGTCCGTTGAGGAAGCGGACGCGGTCCTGTCCTGTCAGGCGGATGAGCGTGCGGGGGCCGGGGAGCCACGGTCCGGGGGGAGATTTGATCTTTTGGAGGAGGTCGGAATTCATCAGAGTAGGGGGGTGACGGATGAACATTTCATGGAAGAGGCCCTACGCCAAGCCCGCAAAGCGGGCGCGAAGGGGGAGGTGCCGGTGGGTGCGGTACTTGTGGTCGAGGGAAGGATCATCACGAAAACCCATAATCAGGTGGAGGAGTTAAAGGATGCGACGGCGCATGCGGAAATGTTGGCCGTGACGGCGGCGGCGGGGGAGTTGGAGGATTGGCGTTTAACCGAGGCAACGGTGTATGTGACGAAGGAGCCGTGTCCGATGTGTGCGGGGGCGATGGTTTTGTCCCGGGTGAAGCGGGTGGTGTACGGGGCGGCGGATCCTCGGGGCGGGGCGGCTGGAGGGGCCTTGAATTTGCTGCAGTTCGACGGATTGAATCACAAATGCGAGGTCAGGGGAGGGGTCAAGTCGGAGGAGTGCCGGGAATTGCTTCGGGAATTTTTTCAGGCGAAGCGTGCGGAGGGCGAGAAAAGTGGGAATTGAGGCAAACGTCATTTGGCCGTTGGGGCCGGGTGTGACGGTGGCATCGGTGGGGCCGGAGGGGTTGTATGCTTTGGCCAAGCCGGAGGGGATCCGGTCGCAACCGAAAGAGGGGAGTCGGGACGCGAAGGCTTTGTTGACCTGTAGTTATTCCTTGAAGGATGAGGCGTATCATTTGCCGCCGGACAAGGGTGGAGGGAAGGTGTGGTTGTTGCATCGGTTGGATAGCGGGACATCCGGGGTGATTCTGGTGGCGGATCAGGAGGCAACAGCCGCCGAGGTGAAATATGCTTTCGCGAAGCATCTGGTGAAAAAAATGTATGTGGCCATGGTTTTCGGCTGTCCGGAGCGGGTGAATGCGGTTTGGAAGGACTTAATCGAAGTGAGAAAAGAGAGGGGGCGGCTTCGGGCGAGACCGGGGCAAGGGTCTTGGGCGGAGGCGGTGATGAAAGAGAGGGCGCGGGGAAAAGGACCCGGGGGTGCAATGAGCTTGCTTCAATTGGAACCCAAGACGGGGCGGACGCACCAATTGCGGATTCAATGCTCCCAGAGGAATCTTCCGATTGTGGGGGATCGGACGTATGGAGATTTTGATAAAAACAGACTTTTTGCGAAAGGCACTGGGCAGCAAGGGATGTTTTTGCATGCAGAAAGGGTGAAGGTCCCTTTCCGCGGAAATGATTGGACGGCTCATGTCCCTGTGCCTCCCCATTTTTCGGTCGGGTCCTAGGAAACTCTCGAAGCTTGCCGAAGTTCTTTTGAATCGGGAATGTGGAGAACGATGAAACAAGGCCCTTCTCCCGGTCAGGACAAGGCTTCGCTGAGGGTGGTGGCCGGGTTGGCTTTGGGTGTTTTGGTTCTCGACGGGATTTTGGGCGTGCGGGGAATGATTTCCGGAAATGTGGTCTTGGGATTGGCCTTCATCGCAGTAGGGGCGGTATTAATCTTTGCGCTGCGGAGCCGCATTCGGAGTTTGCGGGCGGGGAAAGTTGTCGTCGAGTTGAAGGGGCAGAAAAGTCCGCTGGAAAATCCGGCGACGCATTTGAATCCGATCCGGAAAATGTATGCCTGGACGCTTCATTGGGCGGGGACACCCTATGCTTTGCCGGCGTTGGTGGTCATTTCCTTTCTCGAATCCTCGATTTTTCCAATTCCCCCGGATGTTCTGCTCATTCCCATGGTTTTGGCTAATCCTTCCCGTGCTTGGGTCTATGCCTTGGCCTGTACGGGGGCTTCGGTGGTGGGGGGATGGGCCGGGTATGGGATCGGGCATTTTCTGTACGATTCGGTGGGGGCTCCTGTGATTGCTTTTTATCACCTGCAAACCCAGTTCGAGACCTTTCGCAATATCTTCAATACCTACGGAGCCTGGATTGTTTTGATCAAGGGAATGACTCCAGTTCCCTACAAGTTGATCACGATCACAGCGGGTGCGACGGGGATGAATTGGGTCACTTTTTCGATCGCCTCTGTCATTTCGCGAGGCATGCGATTTGTGATCGAGGCCGAGCTTTTGCGGCGGTTCGGGCCAGCCATCCGTCCGAAAATTGATCGTTATTTGGAGGCCATCCTTGTCGTTTTGATGATTCTCTTGGTGGGAGGTTTTTTCCTACTCAAACTCCTTAAATAAGGGGGGGGCAGGGGGGAGAAAATAATTTGAACGTTTTGCCTGTTCCCCTGTCTATTATATCAGAATCGTTTGCATCTCCTA
This sequence comes from Verrucomicrobia subdivision 6 bacterium, assembly GCA_947442065.1. GTDB lineage: Bacteria > Verrucomicrobiota > Verrucomicrobiia > Methylacidiphilales > Verrucolacustridaceae > Verrucolacustris. The sequence goes on from CANEUY010000103.1 coordinate 3,185, forward strand.
GTGTTTGGCAAGAAGCGTGAGCTCGAAAGGCTCACGCTTCTTGTTTTATGTCATTGACTCAAAGAGTCTTATGCAAGACGTATAAGGCCCATTGGGGGGAGAATTAATTATTGTATTTACCATAAAAAAAGATCATTCTTTCGAGTCCAAACCATGATTTTCAGGTCTCAACATCATCCCATGGGCGTACATGCGACTCGTTTGGCTGAGGATTTACAGAGGGAAATTTGGGGTTTTGCCCAGGCAGTGATTGATGCGGAAAGCCAGGTCTGTGCCGATAACCGGATGAATTACTGGAAAAGCCGTCTCACCCTTTCGATGGAACATGCGAAA
>CANEUY010000104.1 GCA_947442065.1 Verrucomicrobia subdivision 6 bacterium
AAACCTCCTTCATGGGCATACCCATGTGCCCCGGGATCAGGTCGTCGAGGGGACACGGTTTCTGAATCCCGGTTCGGCGGGATTGGCGAACAAGGGGGCTCCCCGTTCCTATGCCTGGCTGGAACTGCAGCGGGGGGTTGAGCCGGTTTTCCGGTTGGTCGGGGTGAGGTAAGTCAGACTTACGATTTTTTGGGCATGATGATCCAGAGAATCAGATAAAAAATGGCTCCCGAAAAGGCCGTGAAGATCGTCAGGATGGCGTAAAGAATCCGGACGAGGGTGGGGTCCCAGCCGAGCCATTCGGCCAGACCGCCACAGACGCCGCCGAGCATGCGGTTGGAGGAGAGGGTGAGAGCCATGGAGATTTCATACCTTATGGTAAAAAAGTGTCGAGTTGAACTGGGGCACTTGGCTTTCGACATTGCTTGAGAAAGAATAGGAAAGCATGAGCCGAAAAGGGATCATTCTGGCAGGAGGAACAGGGACGAGGCTCTGGCCGTTGACCCGGGCCGTCTCGAAGCAGCTGCTTCCGTTGTACGACAAACCGATGGTTTATTATCCGTTCACTGTACTGATGCTCGCCGGGATCCGTGAAATTCTGATTATTTCGACTCCGCAGGATCTGCCGCTCTTCCGGCTTTTGTTGGGGTCCGGGCAGAACTTGGGGCTGGAACTGAGTTATGCGGAGCAGGCGAAGCCTGAGGGGGTGGCACAGGCTTATCAGATTGGTGCAAAATTTGTGGGCACCTCCTCCTCCTGTCTGATCTTGGGCGACAGTTTTTTTTACGGGGCGGAATTGGTCCGGTTGATGTCCGAGGCGACTTCCCGGGAAAGCGGGGCCACGATTTTTGGATACCAGGTAGCGGATCCTTCGGCGTACGGCGTGCTGACGTTCGATTCGGAAAACCGGATCACCTCGATTGAGGAAAAGCCGGCGAAGCCGCAATCCAACTGGGCCAATTGTGGAATGTACTTTTATGACGGGCGGGCGGTGGATTTTGCCCGCGGTTTGAAGCCGTCGGCCCGGGGGGAGTTGGAAATCACCGATCTCAGTCGGTGCTATATGAAGGACCATACTCTCCATGGTGAGAAGCTGGGGCGGGGGTCCGCTTGGCTGGACACGGGAACAGCGGACGGGCTTTTGCAGGCGGCGCAGTTTGTTCAGACGCTTCAAGTCCGAACCGGAATGCTGATTGGGTCGCCGGAGGAGGTGGCGTTCCGAAAGGGTTGGATTGGGTCGAAGGAGCTACGAGGTTTGGCGGATGCGATGGGAAAAAACGCTTATGCGGAGACGTTGAGGCAGATCGCGGCGGAATAAAAAAAGGAGAGTCTGTTTTTTTCTCAATGTTAAACTTGCCCGTGGGCTGGTCTGGGGGGAGAAAGGTTCATGCCCACCAAGGGTGAAGAGTTCAAAGGTTTGTGGGTGAGCGTCGACCGTGTGGAATATGTTCCGGGGGCTTCGGGTCCGCCGGACCGGCCCCATCAATTTGTTTATTATGTGACGATTCACAACGACAGTCCGCAGGCGGTCACCATTGTTGGAAGAAAATGGGTGGTGACCAACGCCCAAGGGCATCGGTTGGTCATCGAGGGGGATGGGGTGGTGGGGCAGTTTCCCCGGCTGACGCCGGGGGACCAATTTCATTACAACAGCTATCACCTGGTGGATTCGGACAGTGAGGCGGAGGGGGCGTATTTGGGAAAAGATGAGCAGGGAAAAGGTCTGGTCGTGCGTATTCCCCCCTTTCGGTTAGACATACCCATAGCATGAAAATGGCGATTCTCGGCGCGGGGCGGATGGGGGCGACGATCCTCCGAATGCTCGGAAAAGATTCCCGTTCCGGTTGGCAGGTGGAGGTGTGCGAACCGGATGCCAAAGGGCGGGAAGTTCTAAGCAAGGAGATGGGGCCGACTGCGAAGTTTTTCGGTCATGTGGGGGAACTGGGGGAGGCAGAGGTGATTTTATTGGCGGTGAAGCCTGGGATGCTCAAGGAGGTTTCCGGATGGCTTCAGGCGAGAAAAAATCCTTACCTTCTGATTTCGATTTTGGCCGGGGTTACGACGGAGAAGCTGGCGAAGGAGGCGGGGAGCAGGGCGCGGGTGGTGCGGGCGATGCCCAATCAGGCTCTGCGATCGGGGGAGGGCGTGACGGCGCTTTGTGCGGGGCCGGCGGCCCAAAAAACAGACATGGAGACGGCCCGAAAAATCTTCGCGCTGGGAGGTTATGTTTTAGAGGTTGAAGAAACACAGATGGATGTGGTGACGGCTTTGAGCGGTTCGGGACCGGCATTTATGGCGAAATGGGCGGAGGAGCTGGCAGATGCGGCGATCCGGGCCGGGCTTCTGCCGGCGGATGCGGAGGAGTTGGCGGCCCGGACGATGTTGGGCACGGGAACTCTTCTGGTGAAGGAGGGAATCAAACCCGGGGAACTATGTGCAGCGGTTGCAAGCCCCGGGGGAACAACCGAGGCGGGGCTGAGGTCTCTGCAGGCCGGGGGGTTGGGCGGTTTGGCGGAGCAAGCGATGGAGGCTGCAATTCGGCGGGCGAAAGAGCTGGCAACGGGGGGGTAGGAGGAAACGGTTTGGGCGATTGATTGTCGGAGGGGGTAGGGGTAGGTTTATGGTTTCGGGCCGTAGCACAGCTTGGTAGTGCGCTTGTTTCGGGTACAAGAGGTCCAGGGTTCAAATCCCTGCGGCCCGATAATTTTCCAGAGAAAAATTGAGTGGCGCCAATCTCATCCAGCCGGAGGCGAAGATGGATTGGGCCAAGGGCGGGTGTTCGGGGGCCAATATCCCTGCGTCCCGATGAATTGAGTGACACATAAATGTTGCCTAACCGATTTGGCTTTTGGATTTATGGCTCTAGAAAGAGCGAATGAAATGTTGCTTTGTCCTTTTTGGATTTTTTCTCCTCTCCGACCTGACGCAGGCGAGAGAAATTCCAAGCACTTTGCTTCTGACTTGGGAGGGGGATCCCTGTACGACGATGACGGCGCAGTGGTTGCGGGGGCCGGGGTTAGGAAATCGACCTGAAGTTAGTCAAGGAGAGCTAGTCAGGTGGAAAAGTACGGGGGATGAATCGTGGCATGTGATGGATGTGTCCACGACTGATTTTCCCGATCCTGAGAAAATGGGGATGGCTCGCTGGCAATTGGTCCGTGCCCGGTGGAAGGACTTAAAGCCGGGGATGGAGTACCTTTTTCAAATCGGAGACGCACCCGTCCAAAAATTCCGAACCGCTCCCGACCATCTGTCGGAAACCGTAGTCTTCGTTGAGGGAGGGGATGTGGATGTTTTGGATTCCTCGCTCAACATGCTGAAGTTGGGGGCAAAACAGGATCCTCTCTTTATGAGCGTGGGTGGAGATCTGGCTTATGCGGACGGACATGATGTGGCCCGGGAGATCGCCTTTTGGCAGCAGTGGAGCCAGGCGGCCCGGGCTCCGGATGGAAGAGTGGTTCCTTTTGTAGCCGGGATTGGAAATCACGAGGTGAA
>CANEUY010000105.1 GCA_947442065.1 Verrucomicrobia subdivision 6 bacterium
CAACTCTCTCTCCAACTGCCGGTTGATGTCGTCCACCCGGACATCCATCTGAATAATCTTCCCACACGTTTCCGGAGTGATTTCAACAAACGCATCGGTCGCCCCTTGGATCATCGCGAGCACATCCGCCCCCATCCGTGGGATATCCAGCAGAGGTTTGAGCGGAGGTTCATCCATCAGAATCAGGCTACGGCGGGCAATCGAAACGGCTTGATCCCCAATTCTCTCGAGATCACTGGACAGCTTCGATGCGGCCAACATCAAACGGCAGGCAAGCGCCATGGGCGCCTGGGTTGCCATAAATCCTGCCACAATCTCGTCCACCTCCACTTCCAAACGATCAATTTCGACATCATCTTGGATGGCCTTTTGTGCTTTGGCTGCATTCCGTTCGACAAGGGATTCAAGCGCCAGAGTGAGATTGGCATGAGCCAAGCTGGCCATGCGCAAAAGGGTCTCCCGAAGAACGAGAAGATCCCCCCGGAAATAGCTCCTGACCCTTTCGAGTTTTTCCTCACTCCCCTCAATGATTGGCGTGCTCACTTAAATTACCTCCTACGCTCCTACGTTGAAATGTCAACGGACACCCACGGTTCAACCAAACCGACCGGAAATATAATCCTCAGTCTGCGGCTTAGATGGGTTGGTAAATAGTTGGTTCGTTGATCCAAACTCAACTAGTTCTCCCAGATACATGAAGGCCGTCATGTCGGAAATCCGACCCGCCTGCTGCAGGTTATGGGTCACGATAAGAACGGTCACACGCTTTTTGAGTTCGACGATCAGCTCCTCGATTTTGGAGGTGGCGATCGGATCCAGCGCACTGGTGGGCTCGTCAAACAACACCACATCCGGATCCGTGGCAATGGCGCGTGCGATGCAGAGCCGTTGTTGCTGCCCCCCCGAGAGATTGTGAGCCATTTGGTGTAACCGACTTTTGACCTCGTCCCATATGGCCGCTTCCCGAAGGGCTTTCTCCACCCGTTCATCCAAATCCCTTCGCTTGTTCATTCCCTGAAGCCGCAGCCCGTACGCCACATTCTCATAAATACTCTTGGGAAAAGGATTGGGTTTCTGAAAAACCATTCCAAAACGCATGCGGACCTGAATCGGATCCATGCCGGGCCCTAGGATATCCATCCCGTCGGGTTGCACATGGACGGAACCCTCATACCGGTTCCCAGGGTACAAATCGTGCATCCGGTTGAGGCAGCGCAAAAGGGTGGTCTTTCCGCATCCCGAAGGTCCAATCAGCGCCGTCACTTGCAGTGCGGGGATATCCATGGAAACGCTCTTCAGGACTTGGTGGGTACCATAAAAAAAACTCAACTTCTCAATCCGAACCTTGGTTGAAGACTGGTTCACCCCCCCGGTGACTTCAGAGGATGCAGATTGCGGATTCACCACTTGATATTCCTCTGGGCTCGCTTCCGGAGCAAGATCGCCGCTCCGTTCATGCTCAGGGTGATGAGCATAAGAATCAACCCCGCGGCGGCCGCATTGGGCTGAAAGTCCTCCCCCGGACGGGAAACCCAGTTAAACATTTGAATCGGGAGGGCGGTGAACGGTGAAAAAAGCCATTCAAAAGAAAGAAAGGGGGGGTGGGAGAGGACCGGGGTCGGCGGCAAAAATGCGATAAAAGTCAGCGCTCCGATCGTGATCAGCGGTGCACTCTCCCCAATGGCCCTCGACATCGCCAAAATCACCCCCGTGGCAATTCCTCCCGTCGAGTACGGAAGGAGATGATGCCAAACCGCCTGCCACCGGGTTGCCCCCAGGGCAAAGGCAGCTTCCCGGATGTTGGCCGGAATCGTCCGCAAAGACTCCCGGGTGGCGACAATCACGATCGGCAGAACCAGACAGGCCAAGGCCAATCCCCCCGAGAGGATGCTTTGGCCAAAACGAAACTGATAAACAAACAATCCCAAGGCCATCAGCCCGTAAAGGATCGATGGAACTCCCGCAAGATTGGCGATGTTGATCTCCACGAAATCCGTCCACTTGTTCTTGGGCGCATACTCTTCCAGGTAAATTCCTGCAGCGACCCCAAAGGGGATGGCCACCCCGGCCGTCACCATCATCAATAAAAGTGTTCCCACCCAGGCAGAAAGAACCCCCGCCTCGCCGGCTCGCCTCGAGGGAAAAGAGGTCAGAAACTGCCAATCGATCCGCATCAGTCCGTTTCCCACCAGATTAAGCAAAAGAATCCCCAGAATCCCCAACGTCATGAGGGTAAGAAGAAGCCCAATCCGCTGAAACCAGCGGTCGATCGCCCGGCGTTGATGTGCCTGCTTTTTCTGCCGTTGAAAAAAATGTTCAGGAAGCACGATGAAACCTCCGGCGCAGGACATGCCCTGCCAGATTGAAACCCAGAGTCATCAGAAAAAGCACCGCTCCGGCCGCAAAGATCGATTGATAGCCGATGCTTCCATGGGGCAGATCTCCCAGACTGACCTGCACGATAAAAGCAGTCACGGTAGCCGCCGACTCCAACGGGTTGATCGTCATCCGGGGTTGTAGCCCCGCAGCAATGGCCACAATCATGGTTTCGCCCACCGCCCGCGAGATGGCCAACACATAGGCAGCGGCTAACCCGGAAAAGGCCCCGGGGAAAACCACCCGTAAAGCCACCCCCAGTTTCCCATCCCCCAAGGCAAAGGCACCCTCGCGTAAAAGCATGGGAACACTCCGCATCGAATCCTCCCCCAAGGATGTGACATACGGAACAATCATGATTCCCATGATCAACCCGGCACTCAACATGGAGAACTGGGGCAGATCCGGATAAATTTTCTGGAGCAGAGGTGTCAGGGTAAGCAGGGCAAAATACCCGTACACAACAGTGGGAACGGCACTCAACAGTTCCAGCATGGGTTTCACCACTTCCCTCAAACTTGCCGGGGCAAATTCACTCAGATAGATGGCCAACACGGTTCCCAGGGGAATGGCCACAAGTAACGCCACTCCGGTGGTGACCAGAGTTCCCGCCAAGAGAGCACTCATTCCGTATTGGGGATCCGCAAAAAGCGGTGTCCACATGGTGTCAGAAATCAGGCGGTGGAAAGGAACTTGCGCGAAAAATGGCCACGACTCGGTGACCAAAGTCACGACGATGCCGAGGCTCACCAAAACCGAGGCCCATCCCCCGAAACGAAGAACCCAGACCATCAAGCCCTCCACCGCGTGATTCAAGCGGCGGGAGAATGGACGGGTCGTCGACATAAAACGACTTAGGGTACCGGAACCCGATTCAGAATTTCTCCGATCGGGACGGCAACGTCATCCTGCCCGAGAAACGCACTTCCTTTTTCCGTTTTCTCAAAACGGGATTTGATTTTTTCGTACGCCGTGCCCGGCAAAGCGATGTATTTCACTTCCCGGGTCAGGCGATCCACATTGGCGAGATAGAATTCCACAAATTTTTTCACCTCCGGTTTGGCCAGGGACTTCACATTCAC
>CANEUY010000106.1 GCA_947442065.1 Verrucomicrobia subdivision 6 bacterium
GGTGCCAAGGCCGGTGAATACGAGGGAAAATGGTTTGATGAGAAGTTGGCGGAACAAAAAGCGGCGGAGAGGGGTGCAGAGCAGAGACCCGAGCGGTTGTGGACCAAAGAGCGGGCCGAAGAGATCGTGGCGGCGTGCCGGGGAAAAGCAGGAGAGGTTCATGACGAGAAAAAGCCCTCCCGGCAGTTGTCCCCCCTGCTTTACGACCTGACCAGCCTGCAGCGGGAGGGGAACAGCCGGTTCGGCTTGTCGGCCCGCCGGACCCTGCAGATCGCCCAGGCCCTGTACGAAAAGCACAAGGCGATCACCTATCCGCGAACGGATTCCCGATATCTTCCGGAGGACTATCTGGAGGTGGCGAAGACGACGCTGGAGAATTTTGCGGGGACGGAGTACGGAGAATTTTCCAAAACGGTTCTGGAAAAGGGATGGCTGAAGCCGACCAAGCGGGTGTTCAACAGCGCGAAGGTGAGCGACCACTTTGCGATCATCCCGACGATGCAGGTTCCGGCCAAACTGGATGAGATTGAGATGAAGGTGTATGCGGCCATCGTCCGGCGCTTTATTGCCGTGTTTTATCCCGAAGCGATTTACGAGGTCACGAACCGGATCACGCGGGTGGAAGGACATGCTTTCCGAACGGATGGTAAAATTTTGAAAGAGGCGGGATGGTTGGCCGTCTATGGCAAGGAGGCTGTGGAGGAAGGAGGTGGAGAAGAGGGGAAGCTTTTGGTGCCGGTGGATGAAGGTGAAAAAGTGAAAACGGTGGCCATCCTGGCAGAAGGGATGCAGACGAAACCCCCCGCCCGGTTGACGGAAGCCACCTTGCTGAGTGCGATGGAAGGGGCAGGAAAACTGATTGAGGACGACACGTTGCGGGAGGCGATGGGGGAACGGGGGTTGGGCACACCGGCCACCCGGGCGGCGACGATCGAGACTCTGATTTCCGAAGAGTATATCCGGCGGATAGGCCGGGAACTTGTGCCGACGGCCAAGGCCTTCGGTCTCTTTGAGACTCTGGATGCGCTGGGCATTGAAATTTTGCAGTCGCCGGAGATGACGGGGGAGTGGGAGCACAAGCTGAAGGAAATGGAACACGGACGGATCAAGCGGGTGGATTTCATGCGGGAAATTCAAAAAGTCGCGGGGGATATTGTCGAAAAGGCAAGGGCCTTTGAAGACAAGGATCACGTTCTGCGAAAGCTGGATTTCAAGCATCCCGAGACGGGGCAGGAATTCGAGGAAACCCTGCGGGAATATCGGACGTTGGATGGTCGGTACTCGGTCCGGAAGGTTTTGGCAGGGCGGAAGATTGAGCCGCATGAGTTCCTTGAACTTCTGCAGAAAAGAACGCTAGGTCTGTTGGACGGATTCCGGAGCCGTCTGGGCCGTCCTTTCTCGGCCGGGCTGAAGCTGGGGGAAGGGGAGAAGATCGAACTGGTGGTGGGGGAGGAGGAGGGAACGCTGGATTTCACCGGACAGGAACCGCTCGGCCAGTGTCCCGCCTGTGGGGGGAAGATGTTCATGAGCCAACTGCGGTATGTGTGTGAGCATAGCGTGGCGAAACCATCCACCTGCACGTTCAAGGTCTCGAAAAAAATTCTGAACCGGGACATTTCCGTTGCGGAGGTGCAGGATTTGTTAAAGAACGGCAAGACGGCCCTATTGGAGAAATTCATTTCCAACAAAACGCGCCGGCCTTTTTCGGCCTTTTTGATGTGGAAGGACGGAAAGGTCTCCTTTGACTTTCCTCCGCGGGAACCGCGCAAGCCCAAGAGTGCCAAGACGGCCAAGGCCCGGGCCAGTGCGGCCGCCTGAAAACTTTTTCCAGCGAAGAGGCCGACCCCAAGACGGCCGCTTTTCTCCGGCATTTGGCGGAGGAGAGAGGGCTTTCTGCGCATACGGTCCGGAACTATCGGCAGGTGTTGTCTGAGTTTCAGGCGGCGGGAAAAGTCGATTGGGATCAGGTGGGGGAGCAGGACTGCCGGAATTATCTCCATGGGCTTGCGGGAAAGGGGCGGCATGGTCCGGCCTCGGTACGGCTTCGGTTTTCGGCTTTGCGCACTTTTTTTCAATGGCGTCAGTCCCGAGGGGAAAGGACGAACAATCCGGCCTCCGGCCTACGCCTGCCCCGTCCCCGTCGTTCCCTTCCCAGGTTTTTGAGTGAAGAACAGATGGTGAGCCTGTTGGAGGCCCCCTTGAAAATGGCCCAGAAAAAACCGGGAAAACTGGCCGGCAGAAAAGAGCCGGCCTGGGCGAAGTGGCGGGATACGGCGCTTCTCGAGCTTTTGTATGGCACGGGGCTGCGTTTGGGCGAGGCGTTGAGCCTGCCCTGGCGCGGATTTCATGAGGAGGGGAAGCGGACGTTGAGGGTTCGGGGCAAGGGAGGAAAGGAGCGGTTGGTTGTATTGGGCGATGCGGTTCGGAACGCCATGAAGAATTACGAAGAGAGATTACCGATGAATTGGCGGCGAGAAGCGGGACCGGCTTTTCTCGGTCCCCGTGGGGAGAGGCTGTGTGCCCGGGTTTTTCAGAGGAATCTGAAAGGGTATCTGGCGGAAGCCGGGTTGGATCCATCCCTCACGCCACACAAATTGCGGCACAGTTTTGCGACCCATCTGCTGGGTCGGGGTGCGGATCTGCGGGCCGTGCAGGAGTTGTTGGGGCATGCACGGCTGACGAGCACGGAAATTTACACAAGGGTGACTCCCGAACGGCTCCGGGGAGCTTATGGAAAGGCCCATCCACGCGCATGACTTCCATCCCCGAGCCCTTGCTGAAGATCGGGTACAACCTGCTTTTTACAGCCGGATTTGCCCTGAGCTGGCCGTATCTCACGTATTTGATCTGGAGGAGACAGCCCTTCTGGGAGCGGTTGGGCGAAAGACTGGGACATTATCCCAAGGATATCAAAGAGTGGCTGAAGGATCCCCGGCGGCCGGTTTGGATTCATGCGGTGAGTGTCGGGGAAATGTTGTTGGCGCGGGTGTTGGTCCGGGAGTTGCGGGCCCGGCGGCCGGATTTGCGAATTTTGATCACGACCGGAACACCGACGGGAAGAAAAGTCGGATTACCCCTGGTGGATGCTCAGACGAAGCTGGTGTATGTGCCAACGGATTTTTATTACTCCATGCTGAGGGCGTTCCGGAGAATCCGTCCGACCGCCCTGATTCTTGTGGAGAATGAAATCTGGCCGAACATGCTTTGGCGGGCCCGGAAGATGGGGATTGAGGTTTTTCTGGTGAACTCCCGCCTTTCCCGGAGGAATCGCAGGATTTTTCGGACGGCCCGGACTTTTATTCGTCCGGTTCTTCAGATGTTTGACTGGATCGGGGTACAGAGCCCCGAGGACATGCGAAGGTTTGCCATTGCGGGATTCCCTGAAGACCGGCTGCACCTCATGGGGAGCATGAAGTACGATGTGGCGGA
>CANEUY010000107.1 GCA_947442065.1 Verrucomicrobia subdivision 6 bacterium
CCCCCATTCAGGCGGCTGCCATCCCAGTCATTCTTCAGCGGAACGATCTCATGGGCATTGCCCAAACAGGCACAGGAAAGACGGCTGCGTTCGTTCTTCCTTTGCTTTCGCTGATGGCAGTGAATCCGCCTCAACATCGCGGAATCCGCGGTCTGATCATGGTTCCCACCCGGGAACTCGTCGTTCAAGTTGAAGAAAACATCCATAACTACGCCCGCCATCTACCCCTCCGAATTGCCACGATTTTTGGAGGAGTCAGCGAACGTCCCCAGATTCGAGCCCTCCAACAGGGCGTCGATCTGGTTGTGGCCACCCCGGGAAGGCTTCTCGATCTGATTCGCGGACGGGAACAAAGCCTTCGGACCCTCGAGTTCCTGGTTCTGGACGAAGCCGACCGAATGCTCGATATGGGATTTGTCCCCGCCATCCGCCAGATTGTCCGACTTCTCCCCCGCCAGCGGCAGACGTTGCTATTTTCCGCCACCCTTTCCCGGGAAATCGAGCGGTTGACCCGGGAGTTCATGCATAACCCGAAACTGATCGAAATCGGGCGCCGCTCGAACCCGGCGGAAACGGTAACCCAATACCTTTTCGAAGTCTCCCACCACGCCAAATCCGCACTCCTTTCCCATCTTCTGAAGAACGAAGCCATGAAGACCGTTCTCGTCTTTTCCCGCACAAAACACGGGGCCGACCGTATTGCCCGCCGTTTGGAATCCCTAAGAATCCCCTGTGCGACTCTCCACGCCAACCGCTCTCAAAATCAGCGTCTCCGTGCCCTTCAGGATTTCAAGTCCGGACGTGTCCGCGTTCTCGTCGCAACCGACATCGCCGCACGCGGAATCGATGTGGAAGGCATCTCCCACGTGATTAATTATGACTTCCCCCGTCATCCCGAGGATTACGTCCATCGGATCGGCCGTACCGGTCGTGCTCAAGCCGTGGGCGAAGCGATCAGTTTCCTGGCACACGATGATTTCTCCCACCTGAAGACATTGGAACGCTTTCTGGGCCGGGGAATTCTCCGCAGAAAAGTGGAGGGGGGCTTTACCGAGCCAGCCAACACCGCAGCTCCTCATCGCGCTGCAGGGCCTCGGGATCCTTCCGCTCCACCTCCCGCCCCCTACCGTCCCCGTCGTGACACCATGCCTTGGCGACTGCGCCGGAGTTGGAAGAACAAGGAACGATTCCCTCCTCACCAACGCCCTCGGTAATCGTTACTTAACATTGATTTCGGCGCCCAAGATGGGCGCCCTACATCATACCCCGCTTTAGGGCGGACATTCTTGGCCGCCAACTTTCATCTCATCCGCGTGTTGACCTTTGAATTCTTTCACCCAAAGGATGTTGTTGTGGATCTGATCCCCTCCCATCCCCTTGCCCCGCTTCTGGACGAAATTCCGTACCACCCTAGCCGAAGTTTTGTCCACCAAGTTGAATCGGATCAGTGGAAGGAGTTTGGCATCCAAAAAAAAGACCGGCTCCTGCTGGAGTTCCGCCACCTCAAGGATCTCGACCTTGCCCTAGTTCATCACCACGGACAGTCAGTTCTGACCCGTTATCGGCACCATCCAAAACCCCACTTTCTTCCCCCTTCACCCTCCCCTTCCATTCCGGAAAACGAGGCTGTTCTTCAAGGTGTGGTGACCTGCCTCGTCCGCATGATGTGAACCCACCCCGCTCGATTCTTCATCTGGATGCCGATGCATTTTATGCGTCGGTCGAACAGGCGGCCGATTCCAGGCTTCGCGGCAAGGCCATGGCTGTCGGAGGAGAAACACGGGGTGTGATTTCATCCGCAAGTTACGAGGCCCGAGCCCTTGGGGTTCGAACCGCCATGTCCACCGCCCAGGCCAAGCGTATTTGCCCCAGACTCATTCTTGTTCCCGGGGATTTTGAAAAATACGAACGATTTTCCCGCCTAATGTTCTCCTACGCCTACGACCTGACCCCCGATGTCGAAGTATGCTCGATCGACGAAGGGTATTTGGACCTATCGAAACAAGGCCAGGGCCACCCTTGTGACTCGGCTATCCATCTGGCCAAGGTCATCCGTGATAACCTAAAAATCACCATCTCCCAGGGGTTGGCCTCGAACAAGTTCTGTTCTGCTGTCGCATCAAAATTAAAGAAACCCAACAATTTCATTGAAGTCCCTTCCGGAACAGAGCGTGAGTTTCTAGCCCCCCTTCCCAGTCGATGGCTGCCGGGCATTGGAAAGAAAACAGAGTCTCTCTTTGTTGGTGCTGGACTCGCTTTTATTTCCGACGTGGCTCATATGCCGCTGAAGGACCTCGAGCGGATAGCCGGATCGTCGGCTTCGGCTCTTCAGTCTTTTGCCTTGGGTATCGATCTCCGACCCGTCATTCCCGCATCCGCAACCCCGAAATCGTTCGGTGAGCAGGAGACCTTTACTTCCAACAGTCAGGATGAGTTCTTTATCTTGGCCGTTCTGCGTTCAATGACCGATCGGCTTTGTCGTCGACTCCGGGATGAAGGACTTGCCGCCCGCACCCTTACGTTGCGAATCCGATACAAGGATATGGAGGATACGATGCGATCCGAATCGATTCATGAGCCCTCTCCTCACGAAAGCGATTTTTACCCCATGCTCCAACTTTTACTTCGCAAGGCGTGGACGCGTCCCGAGAGTTTGCGTCTGGTTGGAGTCAGGCTTACGAATCTGCATGTAGCTCTTCCTGAACCGGAGCTTGCCCTGACCGGATTGCCCCAAAAAAGCGCCACAGAAAGACTTCAATTGGCGGAGGCTTCTGACCTCTTGCGACGGAGATACGGCAAAAAAGCGATTTTACGGGGCCACGATTTGTGGCTCAGGAAGAAACTCTCAGGTGGAAAGAGCAGCGGAGATTCTTTCTCCGACCCAGGCAAGAACTAATCCCCCGCCCACGCTGATCAGGATATAGAACCAGGCCAGAAGACTCTCCCCGCGACGGAAAAGCAGGTCGGTTTCCACACTAAAGGCTGAAAAGGTGGTGAAACCTCCCAGAAACCCGGTGACCAAAAAATACCGGAGATGAAGTCCCATAAACCACCGATCGGCCACCCAACCGTAAATCAAACCGATAATCAGACACCCCGCCAAATTCACCCCAAGCGTTGCCCAAGGCATTTTGGCATCTGGATGGTGATGGACCATCCATGCTCCGAACGCAAAACGAGCCAAGGAGCCGAATCCACCGCCTAACATTGCAGCGATTCCGTGCCGGATCAGGTCGGAATTCATTTCTGAAGTAACCCCTTGCCGTAAAGGAAACCTGAAACCCAACTTCCCAAAACAAGAACGACCCCAAGAGCAAGGTGGCTGAAATGAGGACGCAAAGCCTGCATCAGCGTTATATCCTCTTCCCGGCCCCCAACCGCCCGCAACAGGGTGAAACAGAAAAACAGGGTTC
>CANEUY010000108.1 GCA_947442065.1 Verrucomicrobia subdivision 6 bacterium
AGGAGCCCGGGGCCACGGTAAGGCGTTCAATTTCAAGGATCTCGCCTTCGCTGACCTTGTATTGTTTGCCTCCTGTGCGGATGACGGCGACATTTGCCATAAGAGGTAAAGAGTATCGGAAAAATGTAGGTTCGGCAAGAGCAGGATTATGTAGGGGGTAGTTTCGGAGCGTTCTTGAACGCGGATCGGACAAGGAGGACATCTTCATGACGGGCCCGGCGTCTCTGGTAGCGCTTGTCGACTTCTTCGAGTAGACGCTCCCAAACTTCCGTCGGGAGGAGTTTGGGGGTTTCCCAAGTTTCGGAATGCTTTTCCTTCCTCTGCCAACGGACATTTCCGGCAAAGAGGGAGACGCGGTAGGTGGTTTCGGGGCGGTCGCCTTCCGCCTTATCGGTCCACTCCATCGACCGGCGCATGGCGGGGGGGGTTAAAGTTCGCCGCGGGCGACGGATTCGCGGGCGAGGCGTTCGGATTCTTTGATGCGTTCTTTTTCCGCCTTGGTGGTCCAATCATCCCACGACTTTCCAAAGGCGGGGTCTTCCCCGGTGAAGTGGACGGCAGTCACCTGATCGGCGGGAAAGATTTGGGGAACGGAATCTTTTCCTTGGGGGATGAAGAGGTGGACCTGAGCCGGGCTTTCGTCGTAACGGAAAACAAAACCGATGATTTTGTTTCCGTTCTTGAAATCCAGGGTGACGTCCCCCCGGTAGTCGAATGCAGTCTGAAGGGCGTTCTGGCGTGAAGCCGCATCGGTGCAGGCGAGGGTTGTTCCTTCGATCGATCCCGGTTTGTGCGTTGGGAGGGCGTGTTTTTCGGCTTGGGGCATGGGAAAGAGACTGACCGGGCGTCAGGTTCCGTAGGCGATGGCGGCTTTGACTGTGCGGGCGAATCCAGGAACGGAGCCAAAGGTGTCATCAACCGAACTGGCTTCGTATCCGCAGTGAACCATGCAATCCCGGCACTTTTCGTTCCCGCTTTTCTGCCCGTAATTTTCCCAGGCTGTATCTTCAATAAGCTCCTTGAAGGTGGGGACGTAACCATCCTGGAGGAGGTAACAGGGTTTTTGCCAACCGAAGACATTGTAAGTGGGATTTCCCCAAGGGGTGCAGTCGTAATCCACGTTTCCTTGGAGGAACTCGAGGAAATTCGGGGATAGATTGAATTTCCACGACTTTTTCCGGTTGGCGAGGATCTGTTGGAAGAGTTTTTTTGTCCGTTCACGACCGAGAAAGTGCTCCTGATCGGGGGCTTTTTGGTAGCTGTAGCCGGGGGAGAGCATCATGCCCTCGACCTTGAGTTTCATCATTTCGTCGAAAAATTCCCGGACGCGGTTGGGATTGGCGCCTTCGAAAAGGGTAGTGTTGGTGGTAACACGAAATCCCCGTGCAACCGCCTCCTTGATTCCCTCTAAGGCGATTTTGTAGGTCCCGTCTCGACAGACGGCAGCGTCGTGTTCGGGTTCGAGACCGTCCATGTGAACGCTGAAGGTGAGGTATTTGGTCGGTTTGAAGAGATCGATTTTTCGCTTGAGAAGAAGGGCGTTCGTGCAGAGATAAATGTATTTTTTGCGTGCGACGAGGCCTTCAACGATCTTGTCGATTTCCGGATGGATCAGTGGTTCGCCACCGGGGATCGAGACCATGGGGGCTCCGCATTCGTCGGCAGCGGCCCAGCACTGCTCGGGGGTCAGCCTTTTATTGAGAATATGATCCGGGTACTGGATCTTGCCGCAACCCGCACAGGCGAGGTTGCAACGGAAGAGGGGCTCGAGCATGAGGACGAGCGGGTATCGCTTGTTGCCGCGCAATTTCTGCCCGAGAACATAAGAGGCGACCGTCCAAGCTTGGCTGATAGGGACTGGCATAGAAGAAAGAGTGAGGCTACAAACACATTCTAAGATGTCAACGGAAGCCGAAATTCAATGAAATCAGTCAAAACCACTCATAATCAGTCATTTGCGAGAATTGGGATTCTTCAGTTGAATTTTACAATCGGTAATTTTCTCGAAAATGCCAAACGCGTGGCGGAAGCGTATGAGCAGGCCGTTCGGGCGGGGGCCGATTTTATCGTCGCTCCTGAGCTTGGAATTTGCGGTTATCCGCCCCGAGATCTTTTGAATCGTGCGGATTTTTTGCAGTCCCATGATGGGGCGATCCGGGAGTTGGCCAAACGCATCAAGGATGTGCCCCTCTTGATGGGGGGAATCGAGAAGTCGACTCAGAAGAATGGTCGGCCCCTCCACAACGCGGCTTTTCTTCTGCACAAAGGAAGATCGAAGGTGGTCGCGAGGAAATGCCTCCTTCCCACCTATGACGTTTTCGATGAGGACCGTTACTTTGAACCCGGAGACGGGGTGCAAGCACCGTTACGGTTTGGAGGGAAGCGCATCGGCGTAACCATTTGTGAGGATATCTGGAATGATGAGGATGTTTGGCCGCAGAGACGTTACCGCCGGGATCCCGTGAGGGATTTGTCTAAAAAAGGGATGGATATCCTGATCAATCTTTCAGCTTCCCCGTGGAATCTTGGGAAAGAAAAAACCCGCTATCGATTGCTGCGTGAAGTGGCTCGGCGTGAAAAAATTCCCGTCATCCAGGTCAACGCGGTGGGAGGAAACGACGAGCTTGTTTTTGACGGGCAGAGTCTGGTTCTTGGTTCCAAAGGGGGTGTGCTGGCTATGGGTGCGGCATTTCGGGAAGACGTGAAGGTGGTGAATCTTCAGGGGAAGGAGGAGAAGCCGGTTTGGGTGGGGGAGGAAGAGCAGGTTTTCCGGGCTTTGGTTTTGGGGACAAAGGATTATTTGCAAAAATGTGGGTTTCGGGAGGTGGTTTTGGGGTTAAGCGGTGGAATCGATAGTGCGCTGACCGCGGTCATTGCATCCGAGGCATTGGGAAGCGACAAGGTTCTTGGGGTGGCGATGCCGAGTCGTTTTTCGAGTCCCGGAAGCGTGGCGGATGCCGAGGCCCTTGCGAGGAACTTAGGAATCCGTTACGCCAAGATTCCGATCGAGGATTCCTTTGAAACCATGGTTCGCTCGATTGCTCCGGTGCGGGGTGGAAAGCAGGGGGGGGTGACGGAGGAGAATCTGCAGTCGCGCCTCCGCGGGGTGATCCTAATGGGAATTTCGAACGATTCAGGGCGGTTGCTCCTCACCACCGGGAATAAAAGTGAGATGGCTGTGGGGTACTGCACTCTCTACGGGGATATGTGTGGAGCCTTGGCGGTGATCGCCGATGTCCCGAAGACAATGGTCTATCGTATCTCCAGATGGCTGAATCGAAACGGGGAGGTCATTCCCCGGGACTCGATCGAAAAGGCGCCCAGTGCGGAGCTTCGGCCGGATCAAAGGGACCAAGACAGCCTTCCTCCGTATGAGGAGTTGGACCG
>CANEUY010000109.1 GCA_947442065.1 Verrucomicrobia subdivision 6 bacterium
CCGGAAGGCGGTTTGGAGGCGGCCCGTGATCAGAAGAAAAACAAGAAAACCGAGGACGGATGCCGAAAGGAAAAGAACGGCATTGGTCCAGATGATATTGAAAATGTTGGCATGGGTTTCTTTTAAAGAATCGATCGTCAACCGATTCGCCTTTTCCCGGATCGAGGTGATGATGGGGTCGAGGTATTCATAGTTTCGGAGGTTCCGGATGGCCTTCCGAGCTTCTTCTGTCTTGCCCTGTGCCATCAGTTCCACCGGAAGGGCAGCTGCTTGGGCAAAACGGTCTACCTCCGATTTGAGAGAATCGAGGGATCCGATCAGGCGTGCCATTTCCAGGCGATCTGCCAGGTCGTTGTGGGAATCTTTGCTGCCTGCCTCCGAAAGTATTTTTGCGTCCGTAAAAATTTCATCAATCTGCTGCTGGCATTTTTGGGTCCGGGCATGAATCTCCTCAATCCGTTGCTTGGAGGGGATTCCTTCATCCGCCAACCGGTGGGCAATGACTTCGATTTCATAGGTGACGACATCCAAGGCATTCAGACGGGTGAGAATCGGTAGGTGATATTTAAGAATGCCGCCCACTTCCTCGTCGGAATCGTTGACCAGATAAAGGGTCGTCCCCAAAGCACCTGCAAAGAGGATCAGGAGGGTGATGACCCCGGTCATGATCTTGGTGCGGAGGGAGTGGCCCATGAGGGATGAATTTAACTGAAAAAGCAGACAGGGTCACGCCTTGCGGGTGACAAGCCAGACGGCCTCTTCGCCCCTAGGATCCATCCAGCGTTCAACCCTGGAAAGTCCGGAGGCCTTTAGCCAAGCCTCAACCTGTCGGGCGGTTGGGCGGCGGGAGGAAAAAAGAATGTGGGTCGGTTTTTTATTCACCATCCAACGGGCTTCGATGCGGGAAAGGCTGGGCTGGAGTGGGTCGGGAAACACTCCGAACGCAATTGATCCGTCTTTCCATTTGGGGCGGAGTCGGGATAGGGCGCCGGCAAGCCAACGGCGGGTGGGGAGGTTGTCGTATTGGGGTAAAATCCGAAGAGTTCCAGCCCGCCCCCGCGATCCGGGGGCAAGGTTTGCGCTGAAAAGCAGGAAGTCTCTTGGACGGAGGAAACGGGAGATTCTTTGGAGAAGTGGAAGGGGGGAGAGATTGGGGAGAACACCAAAGAGGGTGATCAGAAGGGGAAGATATCGGGTTTTTGAATTCGGGTTCGACGGGACACGTTGCAAAGCGGTGGAAAACGAAGCAGGAAGCTCATGGGTTAAATCGATCTTCCGGCAGATTTTCTTTCTGGCAGGAAGGCGGAGAGCGGCTTGGCGGGCAAGATTCAGGTTGGTGTCGGCGGCAAGAAGGCAGTCCGGCGGATGAAGTTTTTTTAAAAGAAGGGCCTCTTTCATGCCATCCGCGCACCCCAGCGCGATCCAGTGGTAAGGTTGGTTCCGAAGAAGATGGCGGAGGGTTTTGGCGGGATGGGTATATAGATTCCGGATCGAGGAGCGTTTTAGAAAAGGGGAATGGGCCAAATGGACTTTTTTCCATAGGCGCCCCAAGGAAGGGTGGGAGTAGAGGGCTGAAGCCGGAAGTTCGGGTAGTGAGACATTCCCAAACCTCCTCCCGCCCTGACTTCTTTGGGTTTTTAGGGAGGGAGGAGGTTTCCGGGGCAAGGGCTAAGCCAATCGGACGAGGCCGGATTGGTCGATCAATTTCCGAAAATATTCCGGGAAGTTCTCCTCCTTGAGGAGGCGCCGCCGCAGTTTGGACAGGGCGGAGTTTTGGATCTGGCGGATTCTTTCGCGGGTGACCTGCAGTTTTTCACCCACTTCCTCCAGGGTTCGTTCCTTGTCGTCTCCCAGACCAAACCGCAGACGGAGAATTTCAAGTTCACGTGTGCTCAGGACCGACATGCTTCGGGAGACCGCTTCCCGAAAATCCGTTTGGGAGTGTTCCTCCGTTGGGTCGACCGCGACAGGATCCGCGAGGAGGTCGACCAAGGTGCCGTCCTCCCCATCCGAGCCGATGTTGACGTCCAAGGAGACCGTGCCGGCGGAAATTTCCCGCAGCTTCGTGACCCGACCTGTTTCCATCTGCAACTCATCTGCCAACTCCGCATCCGTGGGGTCCCGTCCGAGTTCCGCCCCCATGGCGGAACTGACGCGGCGCAGGCGTTGGATCTTGTCGACGAGATGGACCGGGAGACGGACGGTTTTGCCCTGGTTGGCGAGGGCCCGGCGGATCGATTGTTTGATCCACCAGCAGGCGTAGGTGCTGAACTTGACGCCCCGGCTGGGTTTGAAACGTTCCACCGCCTTCATGAGGCCAAGATTCCCTTCCGAAATAAGATCCATCAGGGGAAGACCGCAGTGATTGTAATCAGCGGCAATTTTCACCACGAGGCGGAGGTTGGATTTGATCATCAGCTCCCGGGCCTGGTTTTCGCCACGACGAACACGACGGGCGACGCTGGTTTCCTCCTGCCGGTTCAGAAGGGGGGTTTCCCCGATACCTTTCAGGTACGACTGAAGGGCGGCCGGAAGTTCCGTGGGCTGGGCGGGAATCTTTTCCCGCTGGGTGGCTTCAGTTTTTGTATTCATACAAGGTTAGACCGGGGCGTGGACGGAACGTTCGGATTTTTTTTTAAAAGATTCCACCGATTGAGAATTCCTCCTGACGGGCACGATTCCTGAGTTCGGGGCAAAACCAGTGGAGCAGAGATCAGGTTGTTTGAATGGGCTGGGTGGCAGGCCTTCACAAAACAAGTTTTGTCGGTTGGTTCGCCGGGCCCAAGTTACATTTTGATGGAGAAATTTTCCAGGTGAACAAAAGGGTAGAAACTGGAAATAGTTGCTGGGGTTCAAAAAAATGGGGGGTGAGGATTTCTCCTCACCCCCCATGGGTAAAACTATGGTTAAGTTTTAGCGGTATCCGCCGCTGTCGCGACGAGGGCCACGGGGGCCACCACGGCCTCCGCCACCACCATATCCGCCTCCACCACCGTATCCACCGCCTCCGCCTCCACCGCCATATCCACCGCCTCCGCCACCGTATCCGCCTCCGCCACCACGGGCGGGACGCTCTTCACGAGGGCGAGCGATGTTCACGGTGAGGCTCCGGCCGGCAAAATCCTTGCCGTGCATGCCGGCGACTGCCGCATTAGCCTCTTCCGGGCTCGACATGGTCACGAATGCGAAGCCGCGTGAGCGGCCGGTAACGCGATCCGAGATCAAGGCGACGTCCGTGACGGTGCCGTGGCCTGAAAAGGCCTGTTTGAGTTCATCATCAGTGGCGGAGAACGGAAGGTTCCCCACATAGAGTCTGGTTTCCATTGTATTTATGTTTCCTTGCTGGCTACTGGCTGACGGCGTTGCTCGGCGTGAGCCCGAACA
>CANEUY010000110.1 GCA_947442065.1 Verrucomicrobia subdivision 6 bacterium
GGTGAGGAGTGCGGCGACGGCGCTTTTGACCACTTCCGGCTTGGCATCGAAATTCGTGATGAGGGAGGGATCTTCCACCATCGCCACGCGGGATTTCGAATCGGCGGCAGGTAGATGATGATGAGGCGTGAGGAGAAAAAGGAAGGCGGCAAGAATGGAAAGGGGGAAAGAATGTTTGGACTGAAGGGCAACAGGGCCCATGGAGTGGGGGCTTGTGCGGGAAGTAAAAATGAGGGGGATGGGCATGAAGTTATTAAGATGCAGGAAAAGGGGGGGTTGAGCAACTGGGGGGAAAGGCTTGCGGGCTGGCGGTGGAGAGAGAGAACGGAGATGCATGGGGTTTTCTGCTGAAACGATTGAGAAGGTCAGGCGGGCGAGCGACCTGGTCGAGGTGGCGGGGGCGGTGGTGCAGTTGAAGCGGGTGGGGACGAATTTCCGGGGATTGAGCCCGTTCAAGAAGGAGAAGACGCCGTCGTTTTATGTTCATCCGGACAAGCAGTTCTTCAAGTGTTTCAGCACGGGGTCGGGCGGGGACGTGTTCCGTTTCCTCATGATGACCGAGGGTCTGGATTTTCCGGCTGCGGTCCGGCGGTTGGCGGAGCGGGCGGGGTTACACATCGAGGACGAGGCGGGGGTGACGGGAGGAGGAGATGGGGGGAGCGGGGCTGAACGGGAGCGGTTAAGACAGATTCATGCGTCGCTGGCGTTGCATTGGCGGGATTTGTTGGCGAAGGATTCTTCGGCCGAGGGTGCGCGGGAATATCTGAAAGAGCGGGAGATTCCGACCGAGTGGATCATGCGGTTTGGGCTGGGGTATGCGCCGGCGGCATGGACGGCCACGTTGGATTGGGGAAAGAAAAACGGATTTTCCGAGGAGGAGATGATTGCGGCCGGAGTGGCCCTGCGGGCGCAGTCGGGCCGGGTGTATGATCGGTTTCGCAATCGGCTGATGTTTCCGATTCTGGACGAGGGAGGTCGGGTGATCGCGTTCAGCGGGCGGGTGTTGGCGGGGGCGGCTCCGGAGGAGCCGAAGTATGTGAACTCCCCCGAGACCGTGATTTTCAAAAAGGGTCGGGTGCTGTTCGGGTTCGACCGAGCGAGGAGGGCGATGGCCGAGGCGGGCCGGGCCATCGTGTGTGAAGGTCAGCTCGACGTATTGCGGGCGCAGGCGGCAGGCTTTTTGGAGACGGTGGCACCGCTGGGAACGGGATTTACCGAGGAGCATGCGAAGTTGATTGGGAGATTTGCGAAGGAGATTGTGATTTGTCTCGATGCGGATGTGGCGGGAGATCGGGCGGCGGGAAGGTTGGGGGGGATTCTGGTGGAGGGAGGGCAGGGTTGGGGGGGATTGGCGAAGGCAGAGTTGGGGGTGAAGGTCGTGCGGTTGCCGGCGGGGGACGATCCGGATTCGTTGATCCGCAAGGGCGGGCCGGAGGCGTTCCGTGCAAAGCTGGATGCTGCAGTGGATTTTCTGGATTTCTATGTGGATTGGCAGTCGAAGCAGGAGGGGGACAGTCCGGCGGGTCGCCGGAGGGTGGTTGAGGCGGTGGCAAAATTGTTGGGGATGATTGAAAGTGCGGTCAGCCGGGCGGGGTTGGTCGCGCGGGCGGCGTCGAGGTTGGGGTTGGGGGAAAGTTTGGTGATGGAGGAGGTGGATAAGGCGCGGGGAAATGCGGCGAAGATTTCCGCGAGGAGCGAGAAGTTGGAAACGCCGGGAATTCAGATGCCCAAGGTGTTGGAGGTGCATCCCGTGATGCGGGAGCTTTTCCTGCTGGTATTGGGCCAACCTGCGAAGCTGCCGGACTTGGAGCGGAGGGTGGATGAGTTGTGGCTGAAGAATCTGGGAGGGGAGGAGCTTTATCTAAAAATCCGGGATTTGTACCGGGACGACACTTGGACGGGGTTGGCCGATCTGTTACCGCAATTGTCGGCGGAGGAGCAGGATTTTGTCACGGGATTGGAGGCTGGGGTGTGGGAGAAGTCGGGGGAAACGGACTGGGACAGGGCGCTGGAGGGCTTGGCGGGGCGTCTGGAGAGTGATTTTCTTAGGCGGGAGGCGGAGAGGCTATCCTCGAGGCTCCGTGCGATGAGTTCGGGAGATCCTGATGCGGTGGAAGTCCTTCGCCAGCAAGGGGAACTGCTCAAGAAAAGGGCGCGTTTGACACAGGGGGCATCGAAAGCTAATCCTTAATGTTTACCCTCATGCCTAAAACGAAGATTGATCCCCTGACAAAAGAGTGAAGAAAGTAGCCAAAAGCAAGTCGATCAAGGCTCCCAAGCTCAGCGCTTCCCGGGCCAAAGTGAAGGCCGAGGAGCCCCCGATTCCTGGGGATGAGCCGTCCGAAGCCGATTTGATGGCCGCGGAGGCCGAGGCCAAGGAGGCCCTCAACGGAAACACCACTTCCGGCGAAACTACGGCTGAAAATAACGGGTTGGGAGTCTGGGCCCAGAGTCCTGAAAAACAGGATCGTCTGCGGGAGTTGATCAAGCTGGCTCGCGAGCAGGGGTACCTGACCTACGACGATTTACATGAAGCTCTGCCGGAGACGGTCACGAAGCCCGAGCAGGTTGAAGGAGTGTTGGTTTTCCTGAGGAACTTTGAAATCGACGTGATCGAGTCGAGCGAAGTCGACCGGTACAAAAAGCCTGCCCGTGAAGAAGACGGAACGGAGACGGTCGTCACCGATGAAAAGCCCGAGAAGCTGGACATCCTGGATGATCCGGTCCGGATGTATCTGCGCCAGATGGGGCAGGTGCCGTTGCTGACCCGGGAGCAGGAAGTGGAGATTTCCAAGCGGATCGAGGAATCCGACATCGGGGCGGTGGTGCACCTTCACAAGTTCGGCTTCATCGCGAAGGAATATGTTTCGCTCGGCGAGAAGCTCCTCAATTCCCGGGAACGTTTCGACCGGGTGATCCAGGACAAGAAGATCGAAGGGCGCGAGAAGTACATGAATGCGCTGAAGGCCTTGGTGAAGCAGCTTCACGGGATTCACGAGAAGTCGCACAAGGTGTATGCGCGGATGTTCGACGCCAAATCGAATCTGGCCAAAACCCGCGTGCTCAAGGAACTGGGAAAACATCAGGATGCGGCTGAGAAGTTGTTTGTGAAATTCTTCTTCAAGCAGAAGGTGCTGGAGGAATTTATTGCGGTGGCGGACAACATCCACCGGCAGTTACAGGAGAAGACCTCCGAGCTGGAATCGATCCATAAGTCGAAATCGCGCAGTCGGCATCACGACAGCCGAAAAAAGACGCTCAAGGAAGAGATTGAGGAGATCGAACATTCGGCCCGACTGACGAAGGATGAATTTTTTGCACATCACCGGGATCTCCGGGAGTGGGTGCGGAAGGCGATGCGGGCAA
>CANEUY010000111.1 GCA_947442065.1 Verrucomicrobia subdivision 6 bacterium
AATCCAATCAATCTTGCTCTGGTACCGGTTTTCCTTGGGCACGCGGAATCCGGTGTTGTTGAGGGCGGGACCCGCCGAGTCCACTTTTCTACGTCGGTTGAGGATGTGGAAGAACTCCTGACGTTTTTGGGTGGTGCGATCAGCATAGGCACAGAGCAGGGAGCAAAAGTGCGGCTTGGCGGAACGGATCGCGACGGGATCCGGAACGGAGGGGCGAACCAGTTTGTCCTCCATTCCGTCGAAGGCGTAGATCGGAAGATAATACGCACGGGGGTCGTCCACCAGGTGGGGAATGATGGCATAGTCGCACTCCTTCCAGTTCGGACCATAGAGTTCCTGGGACCAGTAGATCTTCACCCCGTTCTGAAGGCGGTGTTGGTGGCTGATGTGGCCGTAGATGACAAATTCCGCCGGATCGTCCCAGCGAAGATGAAAGTGGGGGGAAAGAAGCCGGGTAAAAAAAGTCCGGCCGCCTTCGTGGAGGTCACAGTACCCCAGGGAAACCGTCGGCTTCATGATTGGAAAAACTCCCTCGCCTTCGCCGTCAGGTCGAGCAGGGGTCGGCGAAAAGCCAGCTCTTCGGCCAAATCCGCTTGGCGGGATTGCAGGGCCTGAAGATATTCCGGATTCTTTAGCAGGCCGGAAATTTTTCCGGAAGCGTCGGCGAGAGAGCGACAATCCAGACCTGGCAGGAGAAGCGAAAGGTGGGCGAGGGAAGAGGCGTTTCCGAGAAAAAGGGATCCCGCCTGGGCGGCTTCAATCGCCCAATTCCCCCAGCGGGGACGGGAGGTGGTGTGGACGGCGAAGCGGGCCGAGAACATTTGGGCAAGGTAGGCGGGAGTGAGGGATCCGGAAAGATGATCCCAAGGCAAGGGAGACGCGGGCAGTGAGTCCTCCCGGCTCCCCGCCCCCACGAGGATGGTTTCCCTCCCCGGTTGAGAGGGGATGGCTTGGCGAAGGAAAGACCAGGCGTTGGAGGATTGGAATTGAAGAGGAAATTCCAATACATGGGAACGGTTGCGAGGGCGGGATCGGTAACGACGAAATCCATGATTCAGAAAAAGGCGGTATCCGGCGAGCGGTGAGCTGAGGGACTGTTTTTGTAGAGGTCCACCGGCCTCAATCGAGTAGTAAGCCCAAAGGGTGCGGGAAGATTTCTGAACGATCCGGGATGGGATCGGAACATCGATGCCGATCACCAGGTCGTATTCGTGCCAGGGAACATCATCCACGGAGTGGAAGAGCAAGCGGGAGGATTCGAGTTCACGGACTTCGGACATCCGACGCTGAAAGGAGGCTTCCGGATCCGGATCCGTGGCGAATTTCTCCCGCCATAAATAGGTTTCGGGTTCCGGGGCCTGACGGACGACGAAGTAATCGGCCCCGAGATCCGCCAGAAAAGAAAACGGACCCAAATGATAGCCCGACCGAAGAACCGTGGGGATCCAGGTCCCGGAGGACGATTCGGGATAAAGCCCCTGATAGGCGGTCTGTTTCACAAGAGCGACCCGGCGGGAGCGCCAGAAAGCCAAGGCGTCTCGGACCCGGGTGGAGGAGGTTTTGCCCGGGTTTCCATGAATTTCCGCCCAGTTTAAACAGTTCCGGGGGAGGCAGATGCCGAGGACTTCCCATTTTTGGGGAAGGGTGTAAAACGTCTTCAGCGCATGCACACTTGCCATTCATCAGGTTAGAGAGAGGCGAGACGAGTTCGAAAGAAAAGAACATGCTTTCCGGTTTTTCCTTCCATCGTTGGGTCCGCTCCCTGCGGGGGTGGGGATACCGCTGGATTCCCCCGATTCGGGAGGATTGGAGCCGAAAACGGATTGCCGGATACGAACGTCGCTGGAACCTGGAAGTCGAAGGATTCACCAAAGAGGGTTTTTTTAGAATTCTCGAAAGGAACATTTTGGCCAAGGTTCGAGCCGGCGACTTTTATGAACTGGTGGCGGGAGACGGGCAGGTGGGGAGTTTGGGGATCTGGTTGGAGAGCGGGGGCGGGGGATGGAGGGTGGAAGCATGGGAACATCGCCCCGATCCGCTGGAGGCTTTCCGTAATAATCGCCCGGGAACCGAAATTCATGGAGATCGGTTGACGACGTGGGCGGAGGAAAAAAGAAAAGCCGATCCGGCGGGGATCACCAGCCGTGGTTCGAGGGAGAGTGCGGCCATATGTCGCGAAATCCGGAACGGACGGATTCGTCCGGGTTTTGTGGGGATCTGGAATCCCACCCGTCGCCCTGTCTGGATGCATCGTTTGGGGAGGGCGGGATACCGGCTCGAAATGATTTACGAGAGAATGGAGTTTTACCGGGACCGACGATGAGAACCGTGGCTTTTCATTCCAACACGATGTCCTTGCGGGGATCGGAAAATGCTCTTTGGGATTACGCAAACTATAACGAGACGGTTCTTGGGAACCAGTCGGTCATCTGCCACCCGTCCGAACTCGAAAGCGCAGAGAATCCCACTTTTGCGAAATGGAAGGCCAGATTTCCCCTGCTTTCCTATTGTACGCGGAACGAATTAAGCCGAAGGATCAAGGAAAGAGGGGTCGAGGTGTTATACCAGATCAAGCCGGGGCCTTTTGATGGATTTGTCATTCCCGGGGTGAAGAACTGCATCCATTCGATGTTTTTGAGTGATGAATTTCACGGGGATTGCTTTGCCTATGTATCCCGTTGGGCCTCGAGAGTCATGACAGGGCGTGAGAATTCGTTCATTCCCCATTTTGTCCCCAAACTTGCATCCAACCGAAACCTGAGGGGAAAACTGGGGATCCCAATTGGGGCAAAGGTTTTTGGAAGGCATGGGGCGTTCGACACGTTCAATATTCCCTTTGCACGGAGAGCCATCGAGGAGCATGCGCGCCACCGGCCCGCAGATCATTTTGTATTTCTCAATACCGAACCCATCCGTGGAACGAAAAAACTCAGGAACGTTCATTACCTGGCGCCCACGATTGACCCTGAAGAGAAGGCGCAATTTCTGGCAACCTGCGATGCCATGGTACACGCCCGGTGGCACGGGGAGACGTTTGGCTTGGCGGTGGGGGAATTTGCCGCCTTGGGGAAACCGGTGATCACTTTTGGGGAATCCCGGGAGAGGGCTCATCTCGAGATGCTGGGGTCGGCCGGTCTTCTGTACCGGAACCGGAATGAATTAAGGGGGATCCTGGAGGATTTTCAACCTCATCAGGTGACGGGGACCGAATACGACCAGCATGCGGATCCGAGTCTCGTCATGCGGGTCTTTCAGGAAAAGTTTCTGGGCTGAATCAGCGATTTGCGGACAGGCCGAAGGGCTCAAGATACCCGCGGAAACAT
>CANEUY010000112.1 GCA_947442065.1 Verrucomicrobia subdivision 6 bacterium
ACTTTGCCGCAAGGGGGTGAAGATTGTGAACTGTGCGAGAGGAGGGCTGGTTTCGGAGGCGGTACTTCTTAAGGCGATTGAGGCGGGGCAGGTGGGCGGTGCGGCCTTGGATGTGTTTGAGGAAGAGCCGCTGGCGGCGGATCATCCGTTGAGGAAGAACAAGAAGGTGATTCTGACTCCGCACTTGGGAGCCTCGACCGCCGAAGCGCAGGAGAGTGTGGGGATCGAGATTGCCGAGGCGATCCGGGATTATCTCACCGAGGGTGCGGTACGGAATGCGGTGAACATTCCGAGTGTGGATGCCCGGACGATGGCCAAACTGCGGCCCCAGATTGAGTTTGGTTTCAGGCTGGGGCGGTTGCTGTCGCAGATTGCGCCGGCGAGGTGCGATCGGTTGACGATCAGCTACGCTGGAAAAATCGGGGAGGAGGACACGACCCCGATCACCCGGAGCATTTTGAAGGGATTTCTCTATGGTGCGGGCGGCGGGGAAGTGAACGAAGTGAATGCCCCCAAGATGGCGGCGAATCTTGGGCTGAAGTTGAGCGAAACCAAGCAGGCGGAACCAGGGGAGTATGCCGAGCTAATTTCCGTCAGGGCAGGACAGGATTCAAAAGAGGCGGAGGTGAGCGGGACGTTCTTTGGGACAAGTCCGCACATCGTCCGGATCAATGAACAGTGGATGGAGGCGCGGCCGGAGGGATTCCTTTTGTTGATGGAAAATAAGGATCGTCCGGGGATCGTGGGGTGGATCGGAACGTTGCTGGGCAAGCACAAGGTGAACATTGCCAGTATGACTCTGAGTCGGAGTGCGCCGGGATCGAAGGCTTTGAGTGTGTTGAATCTGGATTCGGCTCCTGGAGATGAGGTTTTGAAAGAGATGCTGGCCGATAAGGACATTACGTCGGTCAAAGTCGTAAAGATTTAGGCTCTTTAAGGAGGGATAACCCCAACGGGTTATTCGCAAGGAGTTATTCAGAGAGATGTTTAAATTCTAAATATATGATATTCAATGACTAGCAATTGGGTATACTAATGTTCTCCCAAAGTTATTCACATAGCAGTTAGGCGGTTGTTCGGGGCTATTGGGGGAGTCTCGATCGTTTTTAAGATTCGGGTTAGGTTCGGGATATGAGAGCGGCGTTGATCATAGGATTGATGGGGGTCTGGTCGGTTGCTTTAGCCGATGAAAAGTACCCGGATGGGATGACGATTTTGGAGACGCCGAAGAGCGGGGAAATACAGGTGGTGACGGGTAGCCAAGCTGAGATGGATGTACCTCGAGAGCCGGCTTCGACTTTCAAGGTGGTCATTGCCTGGGCGGCATTGGATCGGGGGTTGGTCCAAGATGTAGAGACACCGCTGGAGGGGGCGGAAGGGTTGGGGTTGAGGCAGTCGCTTCAAAAATCGATCAATCCGCCCTTTGCCATCTTGGCCGAAAAGTTGGGAGGAGATGTTTTGGGGGAGTACGCGGAACGGAGCGGTCTGATCGAGGGAAAGATTCCGAAGGGCTGGATGAGGGCAGGAGGCCGAGAAGCGGCCCATGCGGCGGATATGAAAACAACCCTACGAAGGGAACATTTGATGGCGGTGGCTTGGATGCGTGGCACCACCCCTTGGGGAGGAGAGGCGGGGAAAAAGTTGCAGGATGCTTTGATTTGGAAAGGGGAGAAGGTTCTCTTGCGGGCGAAGACTGGTTCCTATGAGGGTTGTCTTTGGATGACCGGATATGGGCCAGAGAAGGCGGTGACAGTCTTCATGGAGGGACCTGTTTCCAGAAGACCGGAAATTCTGAAAGCTTTTTTCGGTCGGTGGGGCGTCGAACCTGCCAGCCCGTAATTAAAAAATCTTCGTTAATAAGTTTGGGTTGGCACTTGTGGGATCCATTCCGCTTCAGCACTTTATCAGCTTCATGATTCCCCGATATTCCCGCCCCGAAATGACTTCCCTGTGGTCCGAAGAAGCCAAACTTTCACGCTGGTTGGAGATCGAAATCCTTGCGTGTGAGGCGATGGCCAAACGGAGAATCATACCCCGGAAAGATGCCCGGACGATTCGTCGCAAAGCGAAGTTCAATATCCGGCAGGTGCACAAGAACGAAGAGCGGACGCGTCACGATGTTTTGGCGTTTCTGGAGGATGTTGCGTCCCACGTTGGCCCGGCTGGGCGCTGGATTCATCAAGGGCTGACCTCCTCCGATATTCTCGACACCACGTTGGCCTGGCAGCTGCGGGATGCGGCCGACCTTCTGATCGCAGGAGTGAGAAAAGTGAAAGCTGCAGCCGCCCTGCGGGCCCGCAAACACCGAGGGATGTTGACGATCGGGCGGACCCACGGAATTCATGCCGAGCCGACAAGCCACGGGATCCGAATGGCCCTTTTGCATGATGAATTTTGCCGGGCGGAAGAGAGGCTGGTGGCCGCCCGAGACGAGATTGCGGTCGGCAAACTTTCCGGTGCGGTGGGAACCTACGCCCACTTGGATCCTTCGATCGAGGCGTTCGTGTGTAAAAAATTGAAACTCAAACCCGGTGCGGCCACTCAGGTGGTGCCGCGGGACCGGCATGCGGCTTTTGCGTTGGCACTTTCGTTGGTGGCGGCGAGTGCGGAGCGTTGGGCGACCGAGTTCAGGCACCTTCAGCGGACGGAAGTCGGCGAGGTGGAGGAGCCCTTTGCGAAGGGTCAAAAGGGGAGCAGTGCGATGCCCCATAAACGGAACCCTGTGAACGGGGAACGGATCTGTGGATTAGCCCGGATTGTCCGCGGTCATGCGGTCGCCGCACTTGAAAATGTGGCCTTGTGGCACGAGCGTGACATCTCCCACAGCTCGGCCGAACGAATTCTTTTTCCGGACGCAACGATCCTGCTCGATTTCATTCTAAATGATTTGGAAGGGTTGGTTCGCGGCCATAAGGCGGACGCCAAGCGGATGCTGGCGAATCTTGGGTCCTCGCGTGGATTGTGGGCTTCCCAAGGTGCGTTGCTGGCGTTGACCCGTGCGGGACTGGCCAGAAGAGAGGCGTACGAGGCGGTGCAGAAGCATGCGATGGCGACCTGGTTGGAGGGTGGAGCGGATTTCACCACCCGGCTGGAGTCGGATCCCGAACTGGGAAGAAAAATCGGAAAGAAGGGATTGCAGGAGGCGTGTAACGCCTTGCGGCATCTCCGTCACGAAAAACTGATTCATCGCAGGTGCGGACTTTAACAAGGAGCAAGTCACATGAAGATGAAAGCGATTGTCACCGTCACGTTGAAACCGTCGATTCTTGATCCGCAGGGGGAAGCGGTGGCGCATGCCCT
>CANEUY010000113.1 GCA_947442065.1 Verrucomicrobia subdivision 6 bacterium
GATGCT
The DNA here is from genome assembly GCA_947442065.1 of Verrucomicrobia subdivision 6 bacterium. Lineage (GTDB taxonomy): Bacteria > Verrucomicrobiota > Verrucomicrobiia > Methylacidiphilales > Verrucolacustridaceae > Verrucolacustris. The sequence continues at coordinate 7 of CANEUY010000113.1, forward strand.
GCGGGCAAACCGTATAGTATTCCTGTTTTGATCAACGGATATGGGTCGGCGCGTCGGATGGCCATGGCTCTCGGGCGGGAGAGTGTCGAGGAAATCGGAACGGAGGTTGGAGATTTGGTAAAGGCGAAACCTCCCGCGGGGATGAGTGAAGCTTGGGAACTTTTGCGAAAGGGATTGGAACTGAGACATGCCCGGCCGGTTTCCTCTTCCAAAGGAGCCTGTCAGGAAGTCGTGTATCGGGTGGAGGATGGGGGCAGGGGACTGTTGGATATTCCTGTTTTAAAGACTTGGCCCAAAGATGGGGGGCCGTTTCTCACTTTGCCCCAAGTCATCACGGAAGATCCGGAAACCAAGGAAAGGAACGTCGGGATGTACCGCATCCAAGTGTTCGGCCCGTGGGAAGCGGCGTTGCACTGGCAGTTGCACAAGGTCGGAGCGCGGCATGGGAAAAAATACCGGGAAATGGGCAGGCCGATGCCCGTTGCGGTGGCTCTGGGTGGGGATCCGGCCAATGCGTTTGCGGCGACGGCCCCGTTGCCCGATGGGATTGACGAGTACATGTTCGCCGGATTTTTGCGGAAGAAATCCGTCGCGTTTGTCCCGGCGGTGAGCCAGCCGATCCAGGTGCCGGCCGATGCCGACTTTGTCATTGAGGGAACCGTGGATCCCGTGGGAGAGCCCGTGGCAGAAGGACCCTTTGGAGATCACACGGGATTCTATACTCCGGTGGACAAGTATCCGCGGTTCCGTGTCACGGCCATCACCCACCGAAAAAATGCCGTCTATCCGGCCACGGTGGTGGGAAAGCCTCCGATGGAGGATTTCTGGCTGGGATCGGCCAGCGTGCGGATTCTTTTACCCGTCTTGAAAATGAATTTTCCCGAGTTGGTGGATCTGGCGCTCCCTGCGGAAGGGGTTTTTCATAATCTGGCCTTTGTGAGCCTGAAAAAACAGTACCCGTACCAGGCGTTCAAGCTGATGCATGGTCTGTGGGGTGCGGGACAGATGATGTTCACGAAGATCATCGTGGCGGTGGATGAACACGTGAATGTTCACGACAGCCGGGAGGTCCTGTTTTATCTTGGGTCGAATGTCGATCCGGAGCGGGACATGATTTTCATCAAAAGTCCGTGTGACAGTTTGGACCATGCGACGACTCAACCCCATGTGGGAAGTCATGTGGGCATCGATGCGACAAAGAAGCTTCCGGGGGAAGGTTATTTGCGGGGCTGGCCGGAGGAATGTCGCACAACGCCGAAAGCGGCGGCCCGGGCGCAAGAGTTGTTGGCCACGGCTAGAAAGGCGGCCCGATGAAGCTGGTGATTGCCGTGACGGGAGCAAGCGGATCGATTTACGCCCAACGTCTGCTGGAGGAAATCGACCGCTCGAAGCAGGTGAAGGAATGCCATGTCGTGTTAAGCACCCATGCCGCAGAAGTGGCGGCGACGGAGTTGGGGGCGAAGGGTCTGCAGATTCCTAAAAGAATGAAGGTGCATGGGGACAAGACGATGCAGGTGCCGTTTGCCAGCGGGTCGGCCAAGTTCGAAGCGATGGCCATTGTTCCCTGTTCGATGGGGACGCTGGGTCGGATTGCCCACGGGTACAGTGACGGGACAATTGCCCGGTCCGCCGATGTTTTTCTGAAGGAAAAACGGAAGTTGATTCTGGTTCCCCGGGAAACTCCCTGGAATTTGGTGCAGGCGCGCAATGTGGTCACGCTGATGGAGGCGGGAGCCCTGATGTTGCCGGCGATCCCTTCTTTTTATGGGAAACCAAAATCCGTCGAGGATGTGGCCGATACGGTAGTCGCCCGGATCTTGGATCATCTCGGAATCACAAATGATCTGGTGAAACGGTGGAAGACCCCGGCAAGCGGGGATTAAAACACGAGATTTCCAGTCCCGGAGTGCCCGGGTTTGGTCGGGAGAGGAAAAACGTGCGCTAGGCGAAAAGGTTGAAGTTCGGACTTAAACTTCCATTGAAACTGGGCAAGGTGGAGGGATGTCCTACGCCACGGTGGAAACAGTTTGCGGGGTTCCGGTCGTTTTGCGCCCCCGGGAAGAGGCTCCGGGGGTGGCGGTGGGCCTTTTTTATCCGGCGGGATCCCGGTGGGAAGAAAAGACGGAACATGGGGCGGCTCATTTTGTCGAACACCTGCTTTTCAAGGGAACGGAAAAACGTTCCTGCAAAGAAATCAGCCGTGAGGTGGAGGGGCGAGGCGGTGATCTGAATGCCTTTACGGGAGAGGAAACCCTTTGTCTGCACGGGCGCGTGCCGGCGGGACATGGTTCCCGGCTCGTTTCGCTTTTGGCGGAGATGGCCTTGGCTTCGATTTTTCCGGGAGATGAAGTCGAACGGGAGCGGGGGGTGATCACGGAAGAGATCCGCATGATGGACGACCAACCGGCGATGGTTGCCGGGGAATCCCTCAATGCCTTGCTTTGGCCGAATCAGGCCCTCGGGCGACCGATTGCGGGGACGATCGAATCCGTGGGGGGAATTTCCCGAAAAGGGTTGATGGGATATTGGCAGAGGAGAATCAAGGGGGTTCGGCCGATTCTCGTTGTGGCCGGCGGGATTTCTGCCAAGGAAGCGATCGAAACAGCAAAAAAAGTTTTGGGCAAGTCCGGCAGGGAATGCAGTCGCGAACCGGCGAAGGCAAAACGGGTCGCCTCGAAAACCATGCGGGTGGTGGCTGTCGCCAAACCGGTCCAGCAGGTCAATGTGGCCTTGGGAATGTATGCGTTCGGTCGGCAGGACCCGCGGAGGCATGCCTTGCGGATGTTGAGCGTGATTCTCGGCGAGGCGATGAGTTCCCGACTGTTCCAGCGGTTAAGGGAGGAGCAGGGACTTGTCTATTCTGTTTCCAGTGGGACTCATCTGCAAAGAGAAGACGGGGCGTTTTACATTTCGGCGGGATTGGAGCCGGGAAATCTGGGGAAAGCCCTCGGGTTGGTTGCAGAGGAATTGAAGTCTCTGGCGACAAAAGGTCCGGGGGTGGCGGAGCTGAAGAGAGCCAGGGATTATGCCTTAGGGCAGTTCGCCCTCGGGTTGGAGGGAACGAGCCAACAGATGTTCTGGATGGGGGATGCGATGCTGACCCGGGGACGGGTGGTTGAACCGCAGGAAGCCATGGAGAAACTTTCGAAGGTGGATGTCCGGGCCGTGCGGGAGGTTGCCCGGGAAATTTTTCAGCCTGGGAGGCTCAGCGTGTCCGCGACCGGTCCCCAAATGGACGGGGAGCAGCTTTTCCAATTGGCCGGGCCGTTGGGCAAAC
>CANEUY010000114.1 GCA_947442065.1 Verrucomicrobia subdivision 6 bacterium
AGCTTGGCATCGAGGGCTTTTTGCTGACGTCCCAGCATTTCCCCGCGTGCCTGTTCCGCCGGCATCCGTCCAAGCAGCACAAGATTCACATAGGTCGTCAGGTCGTTTGCGTATTCCTTGAAAGTGGGTAGGGCGAGGGTGGGTTGAGCCCGCGGGCTGTTGGCCAGCTGTAGGAAGGCTCGGAGATAGGGGTGGGAATGGTTTTTTACAAACTCATCGCTGACCCGTCGCAGGGGAGAGATCTTTCGCTGGCCGAGGCAGAGGTTTTCCATGTTTTTCTGTTTTTCGACAAAGGCGATGAATTCCATTGCCTCCTTCGGATGATGGGCACCGGCGGGAATGACGAGAATATCCGTTTCTGCCACCGTCATGGGTGCACCGGGATGTTCGGTTTCCTCCGGGAAGGCAGCCACCCCGTATTCGAAACCGGCCGGAGCATAGTTCTTAATAAAATTGTTCATCCAAACCCCCTGCATGATCATTGCCACCTTGCCGTTGAAGAAGGGATTGTCCGGGGATGCGAAGTTCCCAAAGGCCCCGCGTAACTGGAACATGGCAGGACCGCCAAAACGCTTGGGGTAGCTCTCCAGCCATCCGAAAAAATGGCGGTTGGGTGTCTCATCGAGCAGAAGTTGGGTTCCTCCATCCCAACTGGCTCCGCCAAACCACGAGGGGAAGTCATGCATCCACCATCCCGGCTCCTGCGGCATATGTCCAATTTGGGCGAGCGAGCCATCCGCATTTTTCCGGGTCAGCTTTTCGTTAAAAGACTCCAGTTCCGCGATCGTGCGCGGGGGCTTTTCCGGATCGAGGCCTGCTTCCCGGAACATCTTTTTGTTCCAATGCAGGGCCGTTACCGAAGGTGTGGAGGGAAGCGCCCACAGGAAATTTCTGTAACGACACAGCTTCCAGAAGACGGGAAGATAATCCTCTTCACGGATCCCGGCGTCCCGGACCAGTCGATCCATTGGCATCAGGGCATTATTTTCGGCATAGGAGGGGAGGTTGATTGCCCACAGGCCCACCACATCGGGGGGTACGCCTCCGGCGGTCGCCAGCATCATCTTCTGGTCGATCCGGCTGACGCTGAGGAATCGGACGAAAATCTTGTCCTGCGAATTGTTGTAATCTTCGACCACTCGGGCCATGGCATCCCGTTCGAATCCTGTCCACTTTTCCCAGTATTCCAACACCAACCGTCCCGACATCCGGGGATCCTCTTTCGGGGAACAAGCAGCTAAGACGAAAAGCCCGGCGCATCCGAGGATCCGGAGCACAGAAGCGGGACTCGGGATCGATTTCAAAACAAGGGTTTTACTTTGCTGAATCAAAGGTGAGGGCGGTCAGGCGCTCCTTGGCGGCGACCGCAGGCTGCCAAAACCAACCCTGTTTGTCCCAGCATTGGGCCATGGGAAAGTTTTTGATCACCTCCTGATAGGCCGCGATCGCGTCGGTGTTTTTCCCTTCGGCCTCCGCCACTTTTCCCAGAATAAAGAGGCAGGTCCCCACATCGTTTAATGCCCAGAACTCCCGGGCCGTGTCCGGACCAGGAACTACCGAAAGGGTTTCCTGCATCTCCTTCGCCTTGGCTTCGTACAGTTCACGACACCGGGCGATTCTGGCCTTGGCTGTGGCATAATCCTTGGAGGCCAGCGCTTCCCAGGCTTGGGAGGTGAGAACGGCCGAACCGGACTCATTTTCGGTAGGGGGAACCGGAGGTTTGGAGTCCTCAGCACGCGTCGAAGAAAGAAGCGAAAAAAGACACAAAATGAGCATCGACGCGAAGGGGGGTTTCATTCAAAAATATTGGATGTTCCATCTGAGTCATGTCAAGCTGGCGATTTCCATCTTTCTCTTAATCAGCATTTTATCGATCAATAGTGAGGCAGGATCATCCCGGGTTTGCCTGGCTAAAAATTCACACGGGGCGTGGGAACTGGTGCGGGACGGCAAGCCGTTTTTGATTCAGGGAGTTGGAGGTCCGGGATCGCTTCAACTAGCGAAGGAGGTGGGCGCCAATTCAATCCGGACGTGGGGGATCGAGCAGTTGGAGGCGAAGGATGCAGAAGGCCATACGCTCCTGAACCGGGCGAAGGAGTTGGGACTCACGCTCTGTGTCGGAATCTGGGTCAAACATGAGCGGCACGGCTTCAAATACGATGACACCAAGTTTATTCAACAACAGAGGGAGGAAATCCGGGCCGCCGTCCGCAAGTACAAGGATCATTCCTCCGTCCTCGTCTGGGGACTTGGAAACGAAATGGAAAGTTATGTGGGCACGGAAAACGCTGTCCGTGTTTGGAAGGAACTCAACGAACTCGCAAAGATCATCAAAGAGGAGGATCCGAATCATCCCGTGATGACGGTGATCGCCGGGGCCGACACCGGAAAGATCCAGGAGATCATGAAATACTATCCCTCGATTGATATTCTGGGCATCAACGCCTACCTCGGGGCAGGGGGGGCCGGGGGGACTTTGAAGGGAATGGGTTGGACGAAGCCCTTCATCATGACCGAGTACGGCCCAGTCGGGCATTGGCAGGCTCCGAAAGCGCCGTGGGGAGCGGCCATTGAGCCCAGCGGGAACGAGAAAGCTGCCAATTATTTTGCGACTCTTTCCACCCTGATGGAAAATAAGGAAGGACTTTGTCTCGGAAGTTATGCCTTCCTGTGGGGGAACAAGCAGGAGACGACCTCTACTTGGTACGGAATGTTGCTTTCCACGGGAGAAAAGCTTCCGCCGGTCGATGCCCTCGTCCGGGGTTGGTCGGGAAAATGGGCCACGAACCGTTGTCCCAAGCTGGAGACGATCGAGTTCCCAATCGCCCTGAAAAAAGGGAGGCCTGGAGAAAAAGTGAAAGCTTCCGCAAAGGTGCAGGATGTGGATGGAGATTCCTTGCAATACGAATGGACCGTCATGGCTGAGAGCAAGGATCTGCGGGGCGGGGGTGACGCGGAATCCGTTCCGGCTTCTTTTCCTCAAGCGGTGCAGGGGGCGAAAGAGAAGGAGTGTTCGGTGACCCTCCCCAAAGAGAAGGGGGCGTATCGACTATTTCTGGTTGTGCGGGACGGAAAAGGGGCAGCCACGACGGGCAACGTTCCCTTTTATGTCGAGTAGACCCATGAGCTCTTTTCCCAAGGATTTTCTGTGGGGCGCAGCCACCTCGGCCTATCAGATCGAAGGTGCTTACAAAGAAGATGGCCGGGGCCCTTCCGTCTGGGATCGGTTTTGTGAAAC
>CANEUY010000115.1 GCA_947442065.1 Verrucomicrobia subdivision 6 bacterium
CCCGAGCCTCTAAGCTTTGTCAAAAAAAACCGCATCCAGAGCCCAAAAGTGTGGTTTAATGTAGGAAGATGATGGCGACCCTCAACGCCTCGGATTGGGACCGCAACAAGGCCGGAATTTTGCTCCATCGTGCCGGGTTTGGCGGGACTCCACAGGAAGTGGACTCCCTGGCCGCCCTTTCCCCCGCCGAAGCTGCCGATTCATTGTTGGGCCCGGCCAAGCTGCTTCCTCCCGATCCTCCCTCCTTTCTGGAAGAGAGCCGGATGGAAGAGGCCCTGAAGGCCGAGCGAGCAAAAATGAACTCTCTTTCGGGTGCGGCGAAAGAGGAGGCCAACAGGGGGATCGGCCAGTATGTGCGCGCGACCCAGGGCCGCCAGATGACCGAACTGCGGGGATGGTGGCTCAATCAGATGGCGCAACCCACACGGGCCGCCCGCGAGAAACTTACCCTCTTTTTGCATGGTCATTTTGCCACTAGTTTTGAAAAGGTTCGCAGCCCTCATCTCCTGTATCAACAAAACAGCCTCTTCCGGGAAAAGGGCTACGGCATGTGGTCCGATCTGGTTCTGGGGGTTGCCCAAGACCCAGCCATGTTGATCTATCTCGATGGAGCCAAAAGCCGGGCGGAAGCCCCGAATGAAAATTTTGCCCGGGAACTCTTTGAGCTCTTTACCCTAGGAGAGGGAAACTATACGGAAAAGGATATTCAGGAAAGTGCCCGCGCCTTTACTGGTTGGGGAATCGGAGCAGTCAAAGGGAACAAAGCCGGTCTTCAGCGCGGCGCGCAACCCTCCTTCAAAAACATGCCCAAGTGGCACGATGCGGGGGCTAAGACGATCTTTGGCGAAACCGGCAACTTCGATGGTGCCGATGTGATTCGCCTCGCCTTGGCTCAAGCTGCCGCGCCGAGATGGATTGCCCAAAAACTTTGGCGCTTCTACGCCGGATGGCCTGCCCCGGAACCTTTGCTTCAGGAATTGGTTCGCGAATGGCAGTCCCTCAAGGGCGAGATCCGCCCCTTCCTGATCGCGATGTGGACCAATCCGAATTTTTATGACCCTGTCCGTGCGGCCGACCGGGTAAAATCCCCAACCGAATGGTTGGTGGGGCTCTGCCGGCAAATCGGCCGCCCCCTCCCCGCTCCCGCCCTTTCGGCCCATATTTTAAACCAGCTCGGACAAAATCTCTTTGAGCCTCCCAATGTCAAAGGCTGGGACGGGGGGATTGCATGGATCAACACAGCCAGCATCAGCCGTCGTTATGAGTATGGCTCATGGCTGGTGGACGGAACCCAAGGCCTCCAAAAGCTTTCCGGCCTGAACATGGCAAAAATGGCGGCAGAGAGCGGCTTGCTCAAGATGTCCCTTCCGGAAATCAGTCCCGAAGGAATGGTGACCAGTCATGGCGCGAAAGATATGGATCCCGCCGAAAAGCGGGCCTCTTTGGAAAAAATGAAGGAGGCGATGGCCTTGCCTCCCGCTCCTGTCGCTGGCATCGCGACCTCGGAAGAACGGCAAAGTCCGGAAAAGTTGCTCGCCACCTTGTCGTCCCGCTTCCTTTCCGGTGAAACGATCCCCGAGGATTTGCGCGCACGTTTCCAGCAGGCGGCCGGAGAAAAGATCCCCTTCACCGATGCGGCTGTGCGAAAAATGATTTTGGCCATCGTCCAAAGCCCGCTCTACCAAGTGACATGAAAGGATCCGCATGAATGATTATGAACTAAAAACCCGCCGTGAATTCCTCCGCACCGGCCTCTTGGGGGGTTCCTTGTGCTGGACTCTGCCCGCTTTTCTCAGCCGAACCATGGAGTCCCTGCATGCTCAGGCGGACGGGGCTTTGATCCAAGGCGTGACAGGGCGGGACGGAAACATTCTGGTCGTTCTCCAGTTGGCAGGCGGAAATGACGGTCTCAACACCGTTATCCCGATCGGGAATGACGAGTACCGGAAAGCCCGCCCAACCCTCGGGCTGCCTGATCCCTCGATTTTGCGGATCGATCCCCAGACTGGATTGCATCCTTCCCTATCCGGCCTGGCTTCGGCCTATCAGGACGGTCATCTCGCCATCGTTCAGGGGGTCGGGTATCCCAACCCAAACCGTTCTCATTTCCGCTCGACAGAAATCTGGGCCACGGGAGTCGATTCCGACAAATCCTCCGCCACGGGGTGGATCGGACGATATTTCGACAATGCCTGCTCGGGTTGCGATGCCTCGGTCGGAATCGCCATGGCCTCCCAACTACCCCAATCCTTCACCGCCACCACCCCGAAGGGAGTCCTCTATCAGGGAGGCGGTGGTGCAAAAAAGAAAACTTCAAAAAAGAAAGGGGCGGCGGATGCGGACGGCTCGATGATGGCCATGGAGGACGACGAAGACGGCGGCGAAGCCGGTGGCTCCATCGGGATGCTCAATGGCCCGGGGAATCTGGGGCACCTATCGGCTCTCGATTTTCTCGAGAGGACCGAAATGGATGCGAAAGTCAGCCAGCAGGAAATTGCCAAAGCCTCTGCAAAGGCAAAAAATTCCGTCCCCTATCCCGGTTCCCGCCTCGGCCAAAACTTTGCCATGGTTTCTCGTCTCATTGCCGGTGGCATGCCCACCCGGATTTACTATTTATCCCTCGGAGGTTTTGACACCCATACCCAGCAGGCGGGAGCGCATGAAAGACTGCTGAAGGACATGGGCGATTCCGTGGCAGCCTTTTTGGCCGACCTCAAAGCCCAGGGCAATCTGGGGAGGGTCACCCTCATGACCTTCAGCGAATTTGGGCGGAGGGTGAAGGAAAACGCAAGCGGTGGAACGGACCACGGTGCCGCTGCCCCCCTGTTTCTGGCGGGTGGCGGAGTGAAGCCGGGTCTTCTGGGCCAAATGCCGTCCCTCGCCCCTCAGGATCTTTGGGATGGGGATGTGAAATACAACACCGACTTCCGCTCCGTCTACGCGACCATCTTGGAAAAACATTTGGGGGTCAAATCCGAGCCCATTCTCCGAAAATCCTTCCCTCTTCTTCCTGCCTACGCATAAAAGAAAACCCCCGATGGGATCGCCACCGGGGGTTTCACACGACTCTCGTCGCTCAAACTTTTTTAGACGTCGTAGTACATGAAGAATTCATACGGATGGGGACGGAGACGCAAGGCGTCGTAATCCTTGACCCGCATTTCGATAATCGTATCCACCATATCCTTCGTGAAGACATCTCCCTTGAGCAGGA
>CANEUY010000116.1 GCA_947442065.1 Verrucomicrobia subdivision 6 bacterium
ACATCCTCCGCCCCGAAACACTCATCACCACCTGCAATCCCTACCCCGAGGAGGCCAACGAACCCGAAATCACCAACCTCGCCCGCCTCTGCGTTCCCTTCAACCGCCGGAACCTCGGCAGGCTGAGGGCTTTGCTCGACCGCCTCAACCAGTTCTAGTTTTTTTCTGATTCCAGCCCGGCTCTTCTGCTGGCTACCCCGTCTGCACACCCCTTCGCGGCCACTTGGGCTTCTTCGGCGCCTCCATCTCTTTCACCGCCAGCTTCACCCGGTCCGACCCCAGCACCTCCCGCAACTTTCCAATCACACCCAGAGTCGGCCGGATCCGCATCTGCGTCCCTGCCTCCATCAAAACCATCTTCCCCTCCACCTCCACCTCCAGCCGCATCGGAGTCTCCCCGGGCTGACTCGCCACAATCTCTTTCACCTTTCCCATCTTCTCCCCCGCCAAATCCTCTCGTGTCGGAACCAGATGCACATGGGTCACCAGCTTGGCAATCGCCGCTTCCAGCGTGATGCACTCTGAGGTCCGCAGTCTCACCCTCTCTTCCGCATCGGTTTCAACTGAGCCGCCTACCACCAGCGGAACCCCCACCTTCAATGCCATCCCCGCCTCCCGGTACAAATCCGGAAAAATCATGATCTCCATCCTCCCCGTCTTGTCCTCCAGCATCACCCGCCCATACGGCTTCTTGTCCTTCTGGGTCAACCGCACCTCCAACGCCGTCACCACACCCGCCAATCTTGCCAGCGTCCCGCTCTGCATCTCATCCGGCTCCCCTAAATTCAAGGTCCGGAACGCCCGCAAATCCGCCTCGAACTCATCCGCCGGATGACCCGTGACATAAAAGCCCAACAACTCCTTCTCCGCCTTCAACTTGTCCCGCTTCGGCCAGTCTGGAAAATCCGCGGGTGCCTTCTCCCCTCCCTTGGCCGTGCTGGGAACCGCCTCCTCCATCAGCCCAAACAGCGTTCCCTGCCCCCGCTCTTTGTCGCGGGACGTCGAAGCCGCCAGCGCCATCGCCGTTTCCACCTTGGAGGACAGCCAGGCCCGGTTCGGGCTGATCTCATCGAACGCGCCACACCGGATCAGACTTTCGACCGACTTCTTGTTCATCGATTTATAATCCACCCGCGCACAAAAATCCTCGATCGACCGGAAATTACCGCCCGTTTTTCTCGTCTCCAAAATCGCATCCACACACGCCCCGCCCACATTCTTGATCGCTCCCAGCCCGAACAGGATCTGGTTCGGCTGCACCGTGAAGTTCTTCTCACTCGTGTTCACGTTCGGGGGAAGAATCCGGATCCCCATGTTCTGCGCCTCCGCAGTGAAGAGAGCGATCTTGTCGGTGTTGTCCAACTCATGGGACAACAGGGACGCCATGTACTCGGTCGGATGATTCGCCTTCAGGTAAGCCGTCTGACACGACAAGACGGCATAGGCCGCGCTATGGCTTTTGTTGAAGCCGTAACCCGCAAACTTTTCGAGCAAATCGAAAATCCGCAACGCCTGCGAACGCGGAATCTCATTCGTCTTCGCGCACCCCAACACAAAGGTCTCCCTCTGCTTCGCCATCTCCTCCGGCTTCTTCTTACCCATCGCCCGACGAAGCAGATCCGCCTGGCCCAGACTATATCCGGCCAACACCCGCGCCGCCGCCATCACCTGCTCCTGATAAATCAAAACCCCGTAGGTCTCCGAACTGATTTTCTCCAGCAACGGATGCTCGTAACTAAACTGCGTCTTCCCTTTCTTCCGCTTCACATACTCGTCGATCAGATCCATTGGCCCCGGCCGGTACAACGCAATCAGGGCGATCAGATCCCCGATCCCCTTCAGATCAAAAATCGCGCACGTCCGGCGCATTCCGGGAGATTCCACCTGAAACACCCCCACATTCTCCGCCCGGTTGAGCAACTCATATGTCTTGGGATCGTCCAGAGGAATCTCCTCGGGCGTCATCTTCTTTCCCGTCGTTTTCTCGACCATCGCCAGACAGTCCTGAATCACCGTCAGCGTCTTCAGGCCCAGAAAATCCATCTTCAAAAGCCCGATGTCCCCCACCGCCCCCATGGAGAACTGCGTCATCACCGCTCCCGTGTCGTCCCGCGTCAACGGCAGATAGTCGGTCAAATCCCGGTCCGCGATCACCACCCCCGCCGCATGCGTCCCGCTCTGCCTTACCATCCCCTCCAACTGCAGGGCCGCATCGATCACCGGCTTCACGGACTCTTCCTGTGCCAGATTCTTCAGCTCCGGCACCTGCTTCAATGCATCGGCCAGTTTTGCACCGGGCACCTTCGGAATCAGATCCGCAATCCGAGAGGTTTCCCCAAAACTCATCCCCATGACCCGGCCGACATCCCGCACCGCCATCTTCGCCCCCATCGTCCCGAAGGTGATGATCTGCGCCACCGCCCGCTCCCCGTACTTGTTCCGCACATACGCAATCACCTCCTCCCGCCGGTCCGGACAGAAATCCACGTCGATATCCGGCGGGGAAATCCGCTCCGGATTCAAAAACCGCTCAAAGAGCAGCCCGTACCGGATCGGACAAAGATCGGTGATTCCCAATACATACGAAACCAGACTCCCCGCCGCACTGCCCCGCCCCGGCCCCACCGGAATCCCTTTCTTCTTCGCATAATCGATGAAATCCCAAACGATGAGGAAATAACTGATGAACCCCGTCTTCTCGATGACCCCCATCTCAAACTCCAGCCTCTCCTTCAACTCCGGATCCGTCCCCGCCCTCGGGCCGTACCGTCGGGCCAGCCCTTCCTGACACAGCTTCCGGAAATATCCTTCTCTCGTCATCCCCTCTGGCACCGGAAACGCCGGAAATTTGTTCCCCCCCAGTTCCAGCTCCAGCTCGCAACGGTCCGCAATGACCGAGGTGTTCTCATACGCCTCAGGGAAATCGGCAAAAAGCTTGGCCATCGCTTCGCTCTCCTTCAGATAGAATTCCGGGCCGTAGGATTTCATTTTCCGCTCCGGATCGTTCAGCCTCCCGTTCGTTGCAATACAGACCAGAATCTCCTGGGTGATGGAGTGCTCCTGCTTCACGTAGTGAACGTCATTCGTCGCCACCAGCGGGGTCTTGGTCTCCGGTCCCAGCTTCCGGTAAAACTCCCGGATCTTTTCC
>CANEUY010000117.1 GCA_947442065.1 Verrucomicrobia subdivision 6 bacterium
ATGGTGACCTGATCCCCTGGCCGGAGCCAGCGGGGAGGAGTGCTGGCCATGCCGACCCCGTGGGGGGTGCCGGTCAGGATGACCGTTCCGGCGGGAAGGGTGGTGCTGCCGCTGAGGAATTCGATGATTTGGGGGACGGTAAAGATCATGTCGTTTGTACTCCAGTCTTGGACGGCTTCGCCGTTGAGAAGAGTGCGAAGCTTGAGATTCTGGGGATCGGGGATTTCGTCGGGTGTGACGAGGCAGGGGCCGAGCGGACAGAAAGTATCGAAGGTCTTTCCACGGCACCATTGACCGCCCCCGGCGTTTTTTTGCCAGTCGCGGGCGCTGACATCATTGGCGCAGGTGTAGCCCGCGACATAGTCGAACGCTTTGGAGGCCGAAACGTTTTTACAATCACGTCCGATGACGACAGCGAGTTCGCATTCGTAATCGACCCGGTCGCTGCGGAGGTGACGAGGGAGTAAAATGGGGTCTCCCGGATTTTGGAGGGAGGAGATGCTTTTGATGAAGAGAACGGGGTACTCGGGAAACTTTGAGCCCATTTCCGTGGCATGGCGGCGGTAGTTGAGTCCGATGGCAAGAATCTGAATCGGAGCCAGGGGGGACAGGAGTTTAGTGACTTCGGATTTTATGCCGGTGGATTGGAAACCGTTGGACAGATCACCTTTCAACTGAAGAGCGGTGCCGTCCGCTTGCAGTTCAGAATGGATGATCCGGCCTTGGGGATCGAGATGACGGATGATTTTCACTGATCAGAAATCCGATAGAGGAGGTTGAAAACGTGCACCGTAGAGGACTTGAACCTCTGACCTCCACCGTGTCAAGGTGGCGCTCTACCACTAAGCTAACGGTGCGGTAGTCCTGAAACCCTATCACGGGTCCGTGATTTGGGGGAGAGAGAAAATCCGGCCTAACGGCTTCGGGTTTTTGATTTCGGGCAGAGAAACCGGGCCTGAAAAGAGATATGGCGGGTCTCGGGGAGAATGAATTTCTTCAACTCCAGATCCATCCAGGGAAGGGGGAAGGCTGCGAAGGCAGCCTGGGCGAGATCGGTCGCGAGCGTTTCAATCAGTTTACGTTCTTTTTGCCGGGCGATTTTTTGCAGGAGTTGGCTGAGGTCGAAGTAGTTGACCGTGTGGGCAAGGTCGTCGGTTTGGGCAGCTTTTTTCAGATTGGGTACGGGAAAAACGGCGGTGCAGAGGATCTTTTGGGGATGGGCACGTTCTTCCGCAGGTACGCCCAGATGACAGGTGAGTTCGAGATCGACGAGCGAAAGGACGGGAGTCATGACGTCTTGGGACGAAGGGCGAGGGCAAAGGCGAGCACGATGAGTTCCAGCAGGGCGAAGGCTCCGACATAGAATTGGCCTCCGTTCCCGAAGCCGTAGCTGTGGAGGCCTTTGCCGAGGACGAAGTTCACCCCGTACCAGGCCATGAGGATAGTGAGAAAGCAGGCGATCGAACCGACAGCGAGACCATAGCCGCCCCACCAACCACCAATCCGGCCGTGCAGGAGAATGACGTAGGCGAGAAGGGCGATGAGAGCCCAGGTTTCCTTGGGATCCCAATCCCAGAAACGGCCCCAGGAGTAGTTGGCCCAAACGCCACCGAGGATGACTCCGGTGGCGAGAAGAAGTACGCCGATTTGGAGGCAACGGTAGAGATGGTGGACCAAGGAATCATTCTGGTCGGGTCGGAAACGCTTTTGGAGGGCGCGGAAAACCAGGAAATGGGCGAGGGCGGTGGCGAGTGCAAAGGCGCCGTAGCTGAGGGTGATGGTGAGAACGTGGATCGTGAGCCAGAAATTGCTACGCAGGACGGGGACAAGGGGATTCAGGGAAGGATCGAGGACGGCGGGTTGGAGGTCGGAAGCGACAAGGGCGAGGATGACCACGGGGGAAGCGGCCAGAAGATAGATGGGGGTGCGATGACGGATGGAAAAAAAGACGGCGAAGAGGCCGGCCCCGAAAGCAACCCAAAGGATGCTTTCATACATGTTCGTCACGGGGGGGCGACCGGCGATCCAGATGCGGGCGGCAAAACCGGCGATGAGGAGGAGGAGTCCCAGATGGGCAAGATTCCGGCCCCACGGAAGGAGGCGATGTTTTGGATCCCGTCCTGCGATCAGAAGGAAAATCGCGGAAAGGAGCCACGCGATCCAGGCCCAGCGGAAGGGATGAAATTTCAGGTAGGCGACTTCGAGTTGGATTTTGGGTCGGGAAAAATTCGCACTCTTTTGCTGTTCGAGAAGTTGGTCGAGCGAGAAGGAGGGGCTGGGGGGCGACCAGGGAGCCCCCGCGGAGGAACCGCTGGGGGAGGGGACGACACGAAATGCGTCGCCGGAGACGAGGGAGGAAAAAAGTCGGAGGCGGAGAGAAACGGTTTGGGCGGCGGCCGGGAGGGGAAGGGTTTCGCTTCGGGCACCGCTGGCTCTGGAAAGTTCGGCCTGCCGGGAGAGTTCCGTCAGTTTTGCGATTGCAGCCAGCCGGCGGGGGGAGAAAAGGCGGGTGTCCTCCGGCAGGGACAGTTCCTTGCGAAGGG
Organism: Verrucomicrobia subdivision 6 bacterium; assembly: GCA_947442065.1. Lineage (GTDB taxonomy): Bacteria > Verrucomicrobiota > Verrucomicrobiia > Methylacidiphilales > Verrucolacustridaceae > Verrucolacustris. The sequence continues at coordinate 2,544 of CANEUY010000117.1, forward strand.
CGGGGTCGTCCACGAGGAGGATGGGTTCATTTTCCCAGCCGGCAGGATTTAGCCAGAGCGAAAGAATGAGTTGGCGGGATCCGATCTTCCCGATGTTAGGAATCGAAACGGAAGAGCGACCGCAGATTGAGGTGGTGATTTCCTGGGCGAAAGAGAGGAAGGGTTTGATCCGGCCCCGGTGTTGGATGGCCAGAGTGTCGAATGCTGAATCATTCCCGGCTAATTGGGCATGGTCCTGGGAGAAGGCGGAGATCCCGGTGAGGGCAAAAAAGAGAAAAAGGTAGCGGGTCATGAGCTGGGTTGAGATTGGGTCTCCCGGCGAAGATAGAACATGGAAAAGATGCCGGCGACCATCAGAAGAGACCCGCTCCATTTCAAAAGCCAACCGGGGTCGTGGAGAACCTGCAGCGTGGTTCGGTTGAGATCCTGCGGATCCCATCCGGCCTGGGAGAATTTATAGGAAAGGCCGGTGATTTGGGGGAGGAGTCCGGGAGGAAAGGTGGCGGGGTGATTCATTTCGAGCTGGGCGGGAACTTCCAGATTCTTTTTCGGATCGGCAAAGGTGATGGAAGCCCGGA
>CANEUY010000118.1 GCA_947442065.1 Verrucomicrobia subdivision 6 bacterium
ACAGGAAAGGCCTAAAACAAAATGGCCGGCGGAGGAGGAGGCACCACAAGGGGCGGGCGAAAAAAGGCCCGGATCGAGATCATTCCCCTGATCGATATTATGTTCTTCCTCCTCGCCACTTTCGTCATGGTCTCCCTTTCGATGGTGAAAAACGAAGGGGTCTCGGTGATGCTTCCCGGGTCCAGCACTTCCGAAGCCAAGGAAAAGGACGACAGCATCACCACAGTCTCCGTCGCGGAAAGCGGGGATGTGTATATCAATCAGGAAAAAATCACGATGAGCCAGCTTCCGCTGCGTCTCTCGTCGATCAAAGCCTCCAACCCCGACCCAAAATTCACGCTGAATGCGGATTCCCGCGCAAATTTCGACAAGGTGGTGCTGGTCCTCGATGAAATCCGCAAACTGGGGGTGACCAAAATCGGCATCTCCACGAAAGCCCGACAATGAGCCCGATTGTTCCTCCTCCTCGTGCCACGCCTCCGGCCTCCCGCCCGCCTAATTTCCAGTCCCGCAAGGAGTCGAATCTCTACCCACTCTGTTTTGCCGCCATTTTCGGCTTCGCCCTCTTTCTTGTGGTGGTGGTGGGCGGGATTCTCTTTCCCGTCACAACCTTTGAAAAAAAGAAGAAGGTCGAAGAAGTCCAGGAAGTCGACATTTCCAACATCAAGAAGCCCGACACGGAACAACCCAAGGAAGACGTCGAACAGGAAAAAGAGCCACCTCCTCCTGCTCCCATCATGGAAAATGTGAATGTCGCCGCCCCGCAGATGGATGATGCCCCCGCTCTTGCCCCCATGAGCCTGAGCGATCTGGAGTCAGCCCTCGCACCCGGAGGCGGAGGAGGAATGTTCGGCGGAGGTGGAGGATTCCAATCCGGCCGGATCGGCGGAAAAGGCGGCCCCGGAGGAACGGGCACGGATATGGACCAGGCCTTCTCCATGGCAGATCTCGATCAAAAACCCCGTGCCGTGTATCAACCCGCCCCGACCTATCCCGCTTCCCTCCGTTCCCGAAAAATCGACGGTGTGGTCACGGTCCTCTTCGTGGTGGACTCCAACGGCAGAGTGACCAACGCCAAAGTGGAAAAAAGCTCCGACCCCGCTTTTGACAAGCCCGCACTCGATGCCGTGAGAAAATGGAAATTTGATCCCGCGATGAAGGAAGGCCGAAAAGTTTCCGCCAAAATGCGCGCGCCGATCCGCTTCGACACCAAGGCTTCCTCATGAACCGATCTTCTTCCCCTCTTCGCTTGTCATCCCTTGTCTTTGGACTTGCGGTCTTGATCAGTCCCGGTTTTTCCGAGACCAACAGCCCTTCCGCCGCCGATCCCAAGCCGGCACCCGGTTCCCCTGGCGCCACCCGTGCCGCCGTGATGCAGGTGTTTGCCGATCCGGACTTCCGGAAGCGTGCGATTGAGAATTTCAATATCTCGAGCGATCTCGAGCCCAAGCTCCCGGCCAACGAAAAGGAGGCCTTTACCAAGATTGCCGATCTTGCCGCCACGGACGTCGTCAAAGCCTACTTCGAGCTCAAATCCAAAATCACCCCGGAATCGAGCGCCGTCTTTGATTTCACTCTCGGCTCGATTGCCTACCAGCTCAACCGACCCAATGAAGCCGCCAAATACCTGGAAAGTGCCACGAAGAAATTTCCTGCCTACCTGAGGGCGTACAAAAATCTCGGCCTGATCCAACTCCAACAGGGCCGTACGGATGACGCGATCAAGAGCCTGACCCGTTCGATCGAATTGGGCGGAGGCGATGGCAACACCTTCGGGCTGCTGGGCACTGCCTATGTTTCAAAAGAGAACTTTGTCGCCGCCGAAGGCGCCTTTCGGAACGCCCTTCTTCTTCAACCGGCGACACCGGAATGGAAACTCGGCCTGGCCCGTTGCATTTTCCGTCAGAACAAATATGCCGAAGCCGTCTCCCTCATGAACGATCTGATCGAGAGGCAACCAGATAAACCTGAGTTCTGGCTTCTCCTGGCGAGTGCCCATCTGGGACTCAAGGAACCCGTTGCTGCCGCCACCTGCTTTGAAATGATTGACCGCTTGGGCAAATCCACCCCCGATACCTTAGCCTCGTTGGCTGACATCTATCTTCAGGAATCGAATTATCCCCTCGCGGTCGAAACCTATGTCCGGGGACTGGATCTGAAGCCCGGCCAAAAAATCGACCGGACCCTCCGTGCCGCTGAAGTCCTCAACGCCCGCGGCGCGCCTGCCGAAGCATGGATCCTTTTGGAAAAGCTAAAAACCTACACCACCGGCAATCTCGAGCCGGACAAGAAAAAGAAGATGCTCAAACTCGAGGCTAAAATCGCCTCGGCTCAGGGCAAGTCGGCCGAATCTGCTGCCGTTCTCGAACAAATTCTCAAAGACGACCCTCTGGACGGCGACGCCCTTCTGCTTCTTGGACAGCATTACGCAAAATCGAATCAACCGGAAAAAGCTATCTTCCTCTTTGAACGCGCCGAGGGCATGGAACAGTTTGAAGCGGATGCACGCGTGCGGCATGCCCAGGTTTTAGTCACTTCTGGCAAATATGAGGAAGCGGTTCCTCTGCTAAAACGCGCCCAAGAAATCAAGGCGCGGGACAGCATTGCCCGCTACCTCGAGCAGATTGAACGCCTTCTCAAAACCCGGGCAAAGGGTTGAATATTTCAGCCAAGCCAAATCGGCCCCCCCTTGATTTTTCAGGTTCCTGCGCTTTCTTGTCATTGATGAGAGCCTTGATCGTACTTTGCCTTTTCAGCGTCGCTGCTTTTGCCTCTGTCGAGTACTCGCCGGAGCTCGAAAAGCGGGCCCGGGCCGGGGATCCTGAGGCCCAGACCGATCTCGCAATCGCTTATGAAAAGGGGAACGGCGTGCCCCAAGATCAACGCAAAGCCATGGAATGGTTCCAAAAAGCGAGGGCTTCGGGCTACCCCGAGCAGGAAATACGAAAAATGAATCAACAAAAGGTCGCAACTGCCACTTCCGAGATCGAAAAAGCCATTCGGCAATATCAGGATAAACACAATGGTCGACTGCCCGAATCGATGAATGTTTTGGCTGCCTCTG
>CANEUY010000119.1 GCA_947442065.1 Verrucomicrobia subdivision 6 bacterium
ATTCCCGCTTTTCCAGACCGACTCGAGCCGGGAATCAATGATCGAATCCCCGCATACATACAACCCCTCCGGGAGCCCTTTCAATTCCCCCAAACTGCCCTCCCTTCTGGCGTATCTCCAACGATGCCCAAAAACAGCTCCCCGCTGGACTGGATCCATCCCCCACTCCTCTTCGAATCGCAACTGCAGATCGCGAATCCAATCCTCCGGCTTCTTTTCAAGATTCTCCCGACTGTACTCCGCCGAGGCCTGGATCACGTACACAGCCCTACCCTCCTGAATCCGCCCGGCCTTCGCATTTTCGCAGGCCACCCATGCCAGTGGATCCTTGCCATGAGGACCCATCGTAGCGTAAGCCGCTTCATCCCACGAAATTTTATACTCCAGCAAAACCGTCAGATTCGGGTCGTAGGAGGTCATGGTCTTATCCAAGCCAAAGAGTCCTGCCGTCTGGGGCCAAGGAGCCGAACTGATCGCAACATCATACTCCGCGCCGGCAATCGACCATTTCCCGTTGATCCTGGAAACCGTCTCTACCTCCGTCTCTTTCCTTACCTCCAGCCCCTCCGTCAAAAATGCCCCCAGCCGATTGTTTCCAGGAGCCAGATAAAATCGCTCTTCCCCGGGACGATACATCTCCCCGTTCACAAGAATCGGTTTTTCCAACTTCCTCAGGTGACCTCCCGCAACCTCTTCGACCTCCTTCCGAATCTCTGCATCCCTCAGGGTGAAATACTGCACCCCGGTATCCACCACATGATCCCCGAATTTTCGCGTGGCACAGCGACCGCCCAGACTCCGAGACTTCTCCAGCACCACGACCTGGTGCCCCTTCGCGACCAACCGACGGGCACAAACCAGCCCGCTGATCCCTGCCCCGATGACCGCGATTTGCATCCCTTCTTCCTGCCACAGCCTCGCCGAACTTCCAGCCCCGCCTTTTCCCCAGCTATCTTGCGATCTAGGATCCTTTGCTTGAAAGAGACCCTTGCCAGCGTCCGTTCTGTTTATACCGATCTCGCCCAGCGACCGGTCCGGCGCGACTGCCTTCGTCGAACGGAATGCTGCCAATTCAAACTCACGGGAAAAACTCCCCAACTGACCCGAGGGGAAGCCCTGCTCGCAGCCCATGGCTTTCGCGCTTCCGGACGAAAACATCTGCCGGAACCCACCGACGGGTCCTGTCCCTTTCTCCAACCCCAAACCCACAAATGCCTCATCTATGATTCCCGACCCTTCGGCTGCCGCACCCACTTCTGCCAAGCGGCTGGCGGCCCGATGGAGCGCAAGGAAGTCCTCGACCTCATCCGTCGGCTTGAGGAAATCGATACCCAACTCGGCGGGGACGGCCCCCACGCCCTTCCCACAGCCATCTCTTGGGCCCTGGAGCAAAAGTGAGTCCTCCCCGCATCATCATTGCCGGCGGAGGAGCCTCAGGATTCTTTGCGGCCATCTCTGCTGCGGAAGCCAACCCCCGTGCCGAAGTTATCCTCCTCGAAAAAAGCCCCCACCTTCTCTCGAAAGTCCGTATTTCGGGTGGAGGCCGCTGTAATGTGACCCATGCTTGTTTCGATCCCCGGGAACTCTCCACCCGCTACCCCCGCGGAGGCCGCGCCCTGATCGGCCCCCTGACCCGCTTCGGCCCGACCCAAACAGTGGAATGGTTTCAGTCCCGAGGGGTAAAATTAAAGACCGAATCGGATGGCCGCATGTTCCCTGTCACCGACTCCTCCCAAACCATCATCGACTGCCTGACCGACTCTGCCCGCCGGGCCAAAGTCAAAGTTCTCACTGAGCACGGCATTCAGTCCATCCGGACCTCCAGCCAAGGCGGTTTTCTTCTTCATCTAACCCAAGGATCCACCATGGAATGCGATCGCCTACTCTGGGCAGGTGGTGGATGCCGGCCTGATTCCCACCCCGTCTCGAGTCTAGGCCACTCTCTCGTCCCCCCCGTTCCCTCCCTCTTCACCTTCCACCTTGAACTCCCATGCCTCAACGGACTGGCCGGTCTTTCCCTTGATTCGGTCGAAGTCTTCATCCCAGGAACGGATCTGCGGGAGCGGGGGCCCCTGCTCTTTACCCATACCGGCCTAAGTGGTCCCGCCATTCTCCGTCTTTCCGCTTGGGGTGCACGCCCTCTCCAATCCATGAATTACCATTTTCCTCTCCTGATCCGCTGGATGCCCTATACGTCCTCGGAGGAGATTCTTCAGGAAATCCAAAAGCGCCGGGAAACCATCGGAGCCCAGATGGTCCTTCGATCAAAGTGGGCACCCCTTCCCGGACGACTGTGGGAGCAACTGGCTCTCCTCGCTGGTGTGACTCCGGAAGATCGCTGGTCCAAATTCAGCCGTGAATCGGCTGCCCGCCTCGTCAAAATCCTCACCTCCACCGAGCTTCCTGTAACGGGCAAGAGTATGAACAAAGAGGAATTCGTGACCTGCGGAGGAATTTCCCTGTCCGAAGTCGATTTCAAGACAATGGAAAGCCGTTTAGTCCCAGGACTTTATTTTGCCGGAGAAGCCCTGGATATCGATGGGATCACTGGAGGCTACAATTTCCAATCCGCTTGGAGCACCGGTTGGATCGCCGGACAATCCATGGCAGGCACCTAGATCAATTCTCCAAACGGGCCAGGACTTTTTCATAAGCGACACGGATTCCCTCGCGTTCCCGGGCGACTTTTTTCACAAACTCCTCCTCACTCGTAAGGCCGCAGATTTTTGCCAACCATGCCCGGTCAGGTCCGGGGCCCGGCAGGAGACTTGTCCCCCGACCCTCATCCATCCGGAGCCACCATTCAACCTGGGTCAAAAAGCTCAAACCTCGCATCAGAGTTCCCGCCTCTTCGGGATACTCTTTCTCCATCGCCAGCAGAACTCTTCCCGTTCTGGGCTCGATGAATCTTTTCTTCATCTGCCAAGCCTGTGCTGCAAATTCGATATCCATCAAACCGCCCCGCCCCGTTTTATAGGCCTGCCCCTCCATTCCTTGCGGCACCCTCTCCGTGGCAATTCGTTCCCGCATCTCCCGTAACTCTCC